>PLSX01000102.1 GCA_003165315.1 Acidobacteriota bacterium | reverse complement strand
GGCAATTGTGCAACAGCTTGTTGCACAATTGCCTTGGGGGCATAACATTCGAATTCTCGATTACGTCAAAAAGGCGGCCGAAAGGGAGTGGTCTATCCGCCAGACCATCCAGAACGGTTGGAGCCGCAACGTGCTTGTTCATCAGATTGAAAGCCGCCTCTATCGCCGGCAAGGGAAAGCGTTGACCAACTTTACCCGCACCCTGCCTGCTCAGCAATCGGAGCTTGCGCAACAGATCATCAAGGACCCGTACAACTTTGAATTCCTCACTCTCGCGGATGAGGCGCGCGAACTGGAACTTGAGCGAGCCCCGATCGATCATGTCCGTGACTTCCTCCTGGAGCTCGGAACGGGTTTTGCTTTCGTGGGCAGGTAGTACCCGCTGCGGGTAGGTGGGGAGGAGTTTCGAATTGATCTTTTGTTCTATCACCTCCGCCTCGGGTGTTTTGTTGTGCTTGACCTCAAAATGGGGCAGTTCCAGCCCGAATTCATCGGTAAAATGAACTTCTACCTGTCCGCCATCGACGAACTTCTATGGCACACTGACGATCACCCCAGTATCGGGATCATCCTCTGCAAATCCAAGAACAAGATCGTGGCTGAATATGCGTTGCAAGACCTGGGTAAGCCGGTAGGGGTTTCTGAGTACCGATTGAAGGCAGCCCTGCCGAGTCGTTGGGAAGGAAATCTTCCCACCATCGACGAGCTTGAGCGAAAGATTAAGGACAAGCCCGTTCTTGGTCCACTTCCCTACATAGCTGCAGTTTTTGATGGAACGCAAGGAACGGATCGGATGTTGCGGCTCCACGACTCCGAACTTCAATGCCGAAATTTTCTTGGCAAATAATCTGCTCCCGTTAGAAGGCAACTCGAATGGGTAACCTTGGGCAGTGCGAATCCAGCCCTGCAAAACGCTGTACGGGGAAGCTTGGCCGAGGCCAGCCAATTGTGCAACAGCTCGTTGCACAATTGGCCTATGATGCAGTAACGTCCAGCCCTGCAAAACACCGCTCTCTGCTCTCTTGATTTTGAGTCCTACGGGCCCGTTGGTGGGGTCTTCGATGGTAGTACCCTCGGTTATTGCGAAAATCTGTTGCACAAGGCCAAGATGTTGTAATATTGACGACGATTATTTCAGGAAATAAACTTCCATGTCGGGTAGTCTTTGGGTATGCTTAGCTGCCCTTTGGTTTCTATCCTCCAGATTGGCGCATGATGGATTGGAATAGAATGCATCCGCCCGTCAGGGGTAGTATGATTCCGGGCACCGAATCGTTCAATCGATTGATCAGCAGGGGGAAGGCCCACCCGATAGCGGCGCCGAGTAAACTACCGGGTTGATTCCATGAAGCAACTTTCAAAAGTTGTGTGGTCAGAGGGCATGCACCTCGGGCCGCATCACTTTCAAGTCCAAAGCCGGTTTTTCGAAGAGATCACGCACTTCGGGATCTCGAAACTGTGGTTCGAGCCCTACGGAATCGCAGGGCTGGAACTGGATGCCGAGGCTTTGCGCAATGGGACAGTGGCCGTTGTCCATGCGCGAGGGATCTTTCCGGACGGGCTTCCCTTTAACATGCCGGAGAGCGATCCCCTGCCTGTGCCGCGCAGTATTGCCGACCTGTTTCCGCCCACGCGTGAAAGCCTGACCGTGCTCATGGCCATTCCTCCCCACCGGCCCGGCGCCCCTAACTGCACCCTGACCGAACCGGACGCCAACGCTCCCACGCGTTTCATCGCCGACACCGCAATGATTCCCGATGACAATACCGGGGTTGATGAAAAGGCGCTGAAATTGGGGCGCAAGTGGATCTACCTGCTTCTGGATACCGAGGATGCCGGCGACATGCAAACACTGCCTATCGCGCGAATTCGCCGGGATGGATCAGGCAATTACGTCTATGACGAAGGGTTTATTCCCCCCTGCACGCAAATCAGCGCCAGCCCAACCCTGATGCTGCTGACCCGCCGGCTGATCGACATTCTGCAAGAAAAGAGCGCGACGATGTCGCTCGACACCCGATCGAAGGGGAAATTTCAAACCGGCTTTTCCGCGCAGGAGATTGGCCAGTTCTGGTTCCTGCACGCCCTCAATTCCAGCCTGGGGCCGCTGCGGCACCTTTTTTATACCAAACGCGGGCACCCGGAGGAACTGTTTGTTGAGCTGCTTCGTTTGGGGGGAGCGCTCTGCACCTTCGCGCTGGATTCGCATCCGCGGAATCTTCCCCTCTACAATCATATGGAGCTGGACGTTTGCTTTGCCGAAATTGAGCGGCACATCCACGAGCATCTTGACCTGCTCGCGCCCTCAAATGTACTTTCCATACCGCTCAAATCCGCTGCCAACTATTTTTATGAAGGCGACATTAAGGATCAGCGTTGTTTGGACCGGGCCCGTTGGATGCTTTCTGTCCACTCGGCATTGGGCGATGCCGATGTGATTACCCGGACGCTGCAACTGGTCAAGGTGTGCTCCGCGCAATTTGTTCCCCAACTGGTAAAGAGGGCGCTGCCGGGCATGGAATTGACGCACGTTCCAGTTCCTCCTTCGGCAGTGGCGCGGAAGGTGGAAAGCCACTATTTTTCCATTGGCCGTGCCGGGCCGTGCTGGGATCACATCGTTCAAACCCGTCGCGTGGGAATCTACATTCCGGGTGAAATTCCCAATCCGGAAATTGAATTACTCGTCATCCTGGAATCGTGAGAGGTCAGGCATGGGTGGTGGACAACAGGCAGCGATTACAGCGGCACAAGGCGCAGGACGTGTGAATCTGGCATTGATTTACCAGGAGATTCTGACCGCCATCACGCGCTTCCGCTCCAACCGGCAGGCGGTGTCAGACGCCGCTTCATTCCGAGCTCAGATCAAGGGCGCCATCGGCGTTGCGGAAGGGGAAGCAACGCGCCGGGGCTACGCCGCGGACGATGTGCGGCTGGCCACGTTCGCCGTGGTGGCTTTCCTGGACGAATCAATCCTCAACTCCGGCAGTCCCATTTTTGCCGATTGGCCCCGGATGCCTTTGCAGGAAGAATTGTTCGGCGTCCACACGGCCGGAGAGATGTTCTTCCAATGCGTCGACCGGCTGATGGCCAAAAGCGATAATCCGCTTACCGCCGATGTATTGGAAATTTACGCCCTTTGCCTGCTGCTCGGTTTCCGCGGACGGTATAGCCTGAGCGGGCAGGAAAGTGTGCGCGCCATTGCCACCACAGTGGCGGAGAAGCTCCAGAGTCTCCGCGGCGGACCGTGCACGCTGGCGCCCAACTGGGCTCCGCCGAAAGATGTGGTGAAGCAGAAAACCTCGGATCCCCTGGTTACCGGTCTGCTGTTTGGCGCGCTGGGCGCATTGGTTCTTGCCGTTCTGTTATTTGTAGGGTTCAAATTCATGCTTATTTCCGGGGCATCCGGATTGCACTCGCTCGCTCCACTTACACCCCATTAGGGAGTTCCTGTGAACAGCAAATTGAAGTATTGGATCGCAGCAATACTCTTTATCGGATGGTTGGTCCTCGCGTGGTTCACCGGATCATGGTTGCATCTGCAGGGCAACAACCTGTGGATACTGCGTGGCGCCCTGGCCTTCATCGGCCTGCTGGCGTTCATCCTCCTGATCTGGTGGTTCATCGTCAGGGACAAGGAACGCGCGGCGATGAATCCGGGCGGAGCGGGCGGCGATGAGATTGACGCGCTGATCCGGGAAGCGGAGAAGCGCCTTCAGACCTCGAAGTTAGGCAAGAGCGCCAGCGTCGGAAACCTCCCCCTCTATCTTGTCCTGGGTGAAACTGGCTCGGCCAAAACCAGCGTGGTTCTCCATTCCGGACTCGAACCGGAATTGTTGGCGGGGCAGACGGTGCAGGATAAGGTTCCGATCCCAACACGAACGGCCAATTTCTGGTACACCCGGCAAGTGGTTTTTGCCGAAGCTGGCGGCGGCATGCTGCAAGACCGTTTGCGGTGGGCCCGGTTCATTAAAAAATTAGCGCCACGGCAGCTTCACTCGGTATTTGGAAAGGGCACCCCCGCGCCACGCGCCGCCCTGGTTTGTGTGGACTCGGAAAGTTTTATGAAGCCTGGCGCGCCTGAAGCCCTGGCCGCCAGCATCGACCGCATCCGCACTCGCCTGCGCGAGGTTTCACAATTGCTGGGCATCAATCTGCCGGTCTATATCCTCTTTACCCGGGGCGACCGTCTGCAATTCTTCCAGGATTATGTTCGGAACCTCACCCCGGATCAGGCCTCGGTGGTTTTTGGGACAACGCTCCCTATCGTCACCTATACCACCGGTGTGTACGGTGAGCAGGAAACCGCCAGAATTTCAAGCGCCTTCGACGCCCTTTTCCAGTCTCTTGCCGACCGGCGAGTGGATCTGTTGGCGCAGGAGTTTGACGCCAACCGGCTGCCCACCATTTACGAATATCCCAGGGAATTCAGAAAGCTGCGTACTTTACTGGTTCAAATGGTTGTGGACCTGTGCCGTCCAAGCCAGTTGCGCGCAGGCCCCTTTCTGCGCGGATTTTACTTCACCGGCGTCAGGCCTGTTACTGTCACCTCGGCAGCTCCAGCACTGGTGCAGGAACCGGCCGCGCAAGGCAACGCTTCGGTTGGCGATGTGGGGGCCACCGGAATCTTTGACATTCGCAGAGCCAGGGCGCTGGCAGCACAAGCCCAGGCGAGGGAAGCGAATGAAACCCGTCGAGTGCCCCAATGGGTCTTCCTGCCGCACGTTTTCAGTGATGTGCTTCTGAAAGACGCCTCGGCCCTCACCGCCAGTGCTTCCAGCAGCAAGACCAGTGTTTGGAGAAGATTCTTGTTGGCGGCAGCGATTGTGTTTCTCCTGATTTTCATCACGGGTTTTGGCGTCTCATTTGTGCGTAACAAAAGCCTGGAAAGTCAGGTGGTGAATGCCGCCCAGGGAATCTCCGATGTTACCCTTACGGGGCAGGACCTGCCCACCGTGGACATGCTGACCAAGCTGGAAACACTTCGGCAATCGGTTAATACTTTGTCGGATTATCAGCAGAATGGCGCGCCCTGGAGTATGCGCTGGGGATTGTACATTGGCGACACTCTCTATCCCGATGTGCGCAGGACGTACTTCCAGCATTTTCAGCACCTGTTGTTTGGCGAAGCCCAGGCGAACCTGGTGCAGACGCTCTCCGCCCTGCCCGCCGCCCCCGGGCCCAATGATCAATACGGACCCGCTTACGACACCTTGAAGGCCTACCTGATCACGACCACCAATCACGATAAGAGCACCACGCTATTCCTATCCCCCGTCCTGATGAAAGCGTGGGTGGCGGGCCGGGACATCGATCAAGCCAGGTTGGATCTGGCGCAGAAGCAGTTTGATTTTTACAGCCAGGAGCTGAAGATCGAGAATCCCTACTCCTCGGAAAATGACACGCTGGTGGTGGCACGCGCCCGCAATTACATCTCCCAATTCTCGGGTGTGGAGCGCGTCTACCAGTTCATGTTGGCGGAGGCGGCAAAATCAAATCCATCCATCAATTTCAACAGGAAATTTCCTGGCTCGGCGGAAACCGTCATTGACCGGGTGGAAGTAGCCGGTGCTTATACCAAGGGTGGATGGAACTTCATGCAGGATGCTTTGAAGAATTTGCCGAAGTATTTCAGTGGTGAGCAGTGGGTTCTGGGACAGGAAAATGCATCGAACGTCGACTTAACCAAGACGGCCACTGATCTTACAGCGCGGTATCAGCAGGACTTCATTGCGCAATGGCGTGCTTTCCTGAAGGGTGGGAATGTGGTTCGCTACAATGGTCTCGCGGACGCTTCACAAAAGCTGCTGAAACTTTCCGGAAACCAGTCACCGCTTCTGGGCCTCATGTGCGTTGCCGCTCAGAATACGGCGGTGAATCAACCTGATGTGGTGAAGGCTTTCCAGGCGGTGCAAGCGGTGGTTTCACCCAACTGCCAGGATCAGTATATTGGAGGTTCCAACCAGCCCTACGTGGCAGGTATCAGCGGCCTTCAGGTTTGCCTTGACCAGGCCAATAACGCTCCGGGGGACAAGGATGCGGCCAAGGCGCAGTGCCTTGGAAATGTCTCCAATGCTCAACAGGCGGCCAATCAGATTGGCCAGGGATTCAAAATCGACCAGGATGGCCACATTGACCAGACGGTGCAGGCCCTGCTTCTAGCTCCAATCACCTCGGTTTCGGCAGTTCTAAAACCCGGTCCGGTCAGTGGTGCGGGACTGTGCGCGCAGATGAGCCCGCTTGAATCCAAGTTCCCCTTTAACCCGGGCGCTACGGCGGAAGCCAGTCCGCAGGACATGGCGATGATTTTTGATCCAAACACGGGGGCGTTAAGCCAGTTCTACAATGGGGCACTGAAGAACCTTTTGCTCCCCCAGGGCGCAGGCTACATTGTCAATCCCTCGGCGACGCAGGCGGTAAACCCCGCGTTTCTCGCCTTCTTTAACCGTGCAGCGGCGATTCAGCGAGCACTATATTCCGGCGCGCCGGGTCAGCTTCAATACAAGTATGCGCTTCGCCCGCACCCGACAGAGAGCGTTGGTGGCGTCACTATGAATGTTGACGGCCAAGCATTGAACTATACCGGTGGAAATTCCTCGTTCCAGCAGTTTACGTGGCCCGGTTCAGGTCAGGGTGTCACACTCACTGTCAAAATTGCTGGCGGGTCCGATTTGACGTGGCCAAGCTACGGCGGTACCTGGGGAATTTTTCATTTCTTTGCCGACGCCGACAAAACCGTGCAGAATGGCAATGTTTACAATATGGAAACGACGCTGCGCGCCGCCGGCGGGCGTCCTGTGACTGCGCCGAACGGGAAGCCGGTAACCGTGCAGTTTGACATGGATACTCTCGGCGGCCCGCCCATTTTGCAGAAGGGCTATTTTTCTTCATTGCGGTGTGTGTCGAACGTGGCGCGCTAAGAGACACCCTTGCTTCGTGCTTGAGGATTGGCAACCTCCTCAGGCGCGATCAAGTCGGGGAATTCTTGGGGGATGATCGTGTTAATTTCCGGTTGATTTCTCTGCCTTGATGGAATAAATCTAATAAGCGTTAGGGTTGGCGGGAATACCAAATCCATTGTGCCTTTGTCGAAGTCGATAGCCCTACGCGAAACTTTTGGGTTTAAGCATCCAAATTTGAGGCGAAGGGATTTCTTGAGGAGGCGGGATGACAGATAGTGAACTTCTCGGACGTGTCGAAGACGCTTTCCGGCAAATTATTGAGGCGATTGAGGCGCGGGGCGGGCTTATGGAACTCGATAAGAAGCCCGATTTCCGCTGGTCTGGCATAGCCCGTCTTCCTGCCGGCAAGCTGCTGATCCATCTCCGCAAGACCGGAAAACAAGCTGCTCCCGAGAGCAAGAAGCAGGTGGCGGAAGCCATCGCTGACCTGACTTTGGAAGGGCGATTTATAGCCAGCGTGCTCTTCTTCGCGGAAAATTCCGAGATTGAATTCCCGGGTGGTGGGCGCAAACCCCTGGATCATTCCAGCATTACCAAAATGGTAAGTTCGGTCTAGCTGGCCTTTGCCGAATTTTCCGCTGTCAACCGGAACATCGCCGCGAGCGCTGGAACAGCCTATTGGCGTTGGCGGCTCTGTGGACTGTGGTCAGTCGTCTTCAGCGCCATTTGAAGCCTTCCTTCACTCGCCCGTGGCGAAATAGTTTCTTGGAGCTTGCGGCGCAAAGATCGGCAAGAACTCCCATGCCTCTACCCCCGCCACGCGCTCGATTCAATCCAAACATCAACCCGGCATTCAATCCTCAAATCAATCCCAAGGTCAACGCTTCCCTCAATCCCGTGTTTAATTCCTCGCTTGATCCGATTCGAAACGGCCGGATCAGCCCGAAATTCGATCGCTCCTTGAACCCAATTCTTACCCCTTCGCTCAACCCAACGTCCAATGCTTTGCTTGACCCCAAACAAACCGCCAAATTTTCCGGGCTATGCCGTTGGTCGCCCGATTCGGAACGAACCGGCTACGTTGTTAATACTCCCAACAAGGCAGTTCTGTTGCTATTTGATCAAAACCTCGAATGGACCGCCTTTGCAGTCGACAATCAACGCCAGGGATACAACATTTTCGACATAGCTGAAGAGTGGAAAGGCTACCTTCTGAAAAACGCCGTGGGGGGTCTGAATGAGTTCAATCGGGAAGGGGATTGGGTGGCTTTTATCATGTAGCCGTTCCTTGTTCAGGCCCATTCAGGGCTTGGCCGCAGGAAGCAATAAGCGTACAATTTCTCTGGCCATTCAGCACCGAGTTTTAGAGGCAAGATTACATCGCAGAGGTGAGGAGCATCCCCATGCCGGACCGTCACTCATTTGGTGAGATTCATCTCGACGTCACTGCGGGCCGCGAATCCGTTGAATTAAAGCCCGGATCCGAAACCCCCTTCCGCATAGCCGTTCTCGGCGATTTCAGCGGGCGCGGAAATCGCCGGCTGTTGGAGATTGGCGACGCTTTGGCGAATCGGCGGCCGGCGCTGATTGACCGTGACAATTTCGATTCCGTTTTTTCCAAAACCTATCCACATCTGGAGATCCGCCTGGGTGGTGACAATGGTTACCCCATTACTCTGAAATTTTCCGACTTCGAGGAGTTTCATCCTGACAGCCTTTTCCGGCACGTCCCCTTGTTCCAGAAACTGCGCGACACGCGGGAAAAATTGAGCGATGTGGCGACCTTTGCCGAGACGGCAGGTGAGCTTGGAATCAGAACCACCGCGCCCGCCGCAAGTGCTCCGCCCCCAATCGCGCCCCGGAGAGATTCAAGCTCCGATGTGCAACAAGCCCTATCGGGAGACTTCCTTGATCAGTTGGTGGAGGAAACCGAAAGGAAGGCCGAACAACCGCAAGCTTCGCGCATCCCCGATCCCTGGACATCATTCGTGCGTGGAATCATCGCCCCGCACATAGTCCCCAAGGCCGATCCCCGGCAGGCCGAGGCATTGGGATTAATAGATCTGGCGACGAGCGCGCAGATGAGCGCTCTTCTTCACCTTCCTGTATTTCAGGCCTTGGAATCCGCATGGCGGTCCGTCTACTTCCTGGTTCGCAACCTGGATACGAATTCCCGTCTTAAGGTGTTGCTGATTGACGTGAGCAAGGAGGAATTGGCTCGCGACCTTGCTTCATCAGCGGACTTGACCTCCACGGGGACTTACCGATTGCTGGTAGAGAAGACGGTGGGAACTCCTGGCGCCGAGCCATGGGCCATTCTTGCTGGCAACTACACTTTTGATTCATCGTGTGAAGACGTGGAATTGCTGGGCCGCATGGCCAGGGTGGCGGCGGCTGCGCGCGCTCCTTTCATCGCTGGCGCAAGCACAACAGTCCTGGGTTGTGATTCCATTGCTGACTTACCTGATCGGCGCAAATGGACCCCCGAGCCCACCCCGGAAGCCGCTTTTTCTAGGCGAGCGTTGCGGGGCCTTCCGGAGGCACGTTACCTGGGGTTGGTGCTGCCCCGCTTTCTGATCCGCCTGCCGTATGGCAAAGAGACTGAATCAACCGAGTTGTTTGATTTCGAGGAGATTCCCGACGTGGAGGCGCACGGCGATTATCTGTGGGCGAATCCGGCTTTTGCCGCGGTTTTGTTGCTCGGACAGACTTTTACTTTACAAGGGTGGGCTCTGCGACCTGGTGCCTTGACGGAGATTTCAGGCTTACCCCTTCACGTCTACACCGTGGAGGGTGAGCCGAGAAGCAAGCCCTGCGCAGAAGTCTTGATGACCCAGACGGCGGCAGAGGAGATGCTCGAAAAAGGGATAATGCCGCTGGCTACCATCAAAGAGCAGCCGGTTGTTCGCCTCGTTCGCTTCCAATCAATTGCCGACCCGCCAACCGCGCTCGCCGGGCGCTGGAATCCATAGCGCTTTAGGTGTTGAATGCTAGAGGAGCACGAGCGGGCGGAACTTGATAAACTTCCCGCATTGGGACGAAGTTGGTCCGGGTCCGAGAGTCAAGGTCATCCATGGCAGATTCCCACATGACGTCGTACGACGAAGTGATCTACCCATCCTTTCCGATTTATTATACTCATCCTGATCGGTTGGCAACCATGGCGGCGCTTTTTGGAATGAAGCCCGCACCACCGGAGAAGTGCCGTGTCCTGGAGTTGGGATGCTTCGATGGTGTAAACCTGGCGGCGATGGGAGTGGTATTGCCGCAGAGCGAGTTCGTGGGCGTGGACCTTGCGGGTACGGCAATTGTACGCGGTAACGCGCTTCTCAATGACATCGGGCTAAAGAACGTTACCCTTCGTCAAGCCGATCTGATGGAGATGGCTCCCAATTATGGGGAATTTGATTACATCATCGCCCACGGAGTGTTCACTTGGGTCCCCCAGCCGGTTTGCGACCAGATTCTGGCAATTTGCAAGGGCAGTCTTGCTCCTCAAGGAGTCGCGTATATCAGTTACAACACGCTCCCCGGCTGCCATTCCCGACTGATGCTTCGAGAGATGATCTCATATCATAATCAGGATTTTCATGATCCTCAAAAAAAGATGCAGCAGGCCCTGACTTTACTGAAGCTGCTCTCCAATGCGCAAGTAAAGGGATCCGATCCCTACGTCCAGTTTATCCGGGGGGAGTATGAGCGATGGGGTGCACGCCCCCCAGAAGCCTTTTACCATGACGAGCTCGCGGAGACGTTTACCCCCCTCTATTTTCATCAGTTCATGGAACAGGCCCGGCGGCACGATCTTCAGTTTCTGAGCGAAACCGATTATTTCGATATGATCCCGCGTGGTTTTTCGACAAATGCCGTTGAAGTGCTTGATAGAATCAAGGATGATATTGTCCTGCGAGAACAATACTTGGATTTCATGCGCGGACGATATTTCCGCAAGACCCTCCTATGCCATCCGGAAGTCCCTTTGAACCGCTCCATCCAGCCCGACTGTGTGCGGTCGTACTATGTTTCCACTATGGCCAGCCCCGAATCGCCCACTCCCAACCTGGATCCAGGAGCGAAGGAAACCTTCGAGAGTAAACAAGGGGGGAAAATAATTACCGCTGACCCGTTAGGCCGCGCCATGTTCTGGTGTCTTGGCGAAACGGCTCCCGAGCGGATGGCTTTCCCTCGCTTGGTGGAAGAGGTTGAACTACGTGCCCGCCGGCAGTTCGGCTTCATTCCGAAACCCGACCAGGACGTTACTGCGGATATGGTCGATTTCGTCTGGGCCGTCTATGGTGCGGGTCTTGTGGACTTGCATCTTTCCCCTGGCCCTTTTGCTTTGCAGGTAAGCGATAAACCTCTTGCTAGTCCTCTTGCCCGATGGCAGGCTCGCCGGAGTGACGTGGTGGCAACTCTTCACCACAGAACCTTCAAGCTCGGTAACACCATTCATCGGGGTTTACTGGCCCTGTGCGACGGCTCCCGTGATCGAGGCGCCTTGCATGCCGACCTTGTCAAGGTCTTCGAATCGAGAGCGCTCGACTTGATTGATGAAGAGGGTAACCCGGTGACGGACATGGCTCTCGTGGGGAGGGCCATTGACGAAGAGCTTGAGGATTTTCTCAAGAAAGCAACGCAATCGGCTGTGTTTATGGCATAGATTGGCCCCCCAGGAGGGCGCGTCCACGGTTGCAGAAACAAGTAGGAGTGAGAGAAATTGCTCCCGCTCTTTCTTCGGATGTTCCCGGTTTATTCGAAAGGTTTTTTCTCTTATGACCCTGCTTCTGCAAAACTCCCCCCATTTCGCCATACTTCGCGATTATTTGCGGGCGGTTGGATTCAACGAGGAATCGATCTGCTCCCGTTTAGACATTCCTGCACTGCCCACCCTGCTGACGAGCCGCCGGAAGGGCCTGGAATCTCCAAAGGAATCGGATGAGGTGAGCCTTCTCACCCGCCTCCTGTTGCTGGGAGAATCCATCAATAGGGTGGACTTGGAGGTTGGGATTGCCACCTTGGCTGTTGAGGTCCTAACGGGTTTAGGAATCGTAGTTCCCCATGCCACTGACACTACCCAACTGGTGGGGGCTGTTGTGCTTTATCCCGTCGGGTCCCTCTTCATTGTTTCAGACCGTTGGTTTGCGCCCGACGGCAAGGACTATCAAGCTCCCGCTGACATCGTCTATCCAGCCATCACCCCCAACACCGCAGAGTTTATGGCCACATTACCGGTGACGCCGTGCGAGAATTTTCTGGAGTTGTGCTCCGGCGCCGGTGCGGTAGCCCTGGCAGCGTCTGCTTATGCCACTAAATCTTGGGCCATCGACATTACGGAGCGTTCTACCCACATGGCGGAGTTCAATCGTTTGCTGAATGGGCTTAATAACGTCACCGTTCTGAAAGGTGATCTTTACCAGGGCGTGGACGGTTTCACATTTGACCGCATCGTGGCACACCCGCCTTACATGCCCGTCTTGCACCCGGCTCAGATCTTCTATGATGGCGGAGCTGATGGCGAACAAATCACCCGCCGCTGCGTGGAAGGGTTGCCGCGATTCCTGAAACCGGAAGGCTGCTTTTATTGCCAAGCCCAGGGCTCAGACCGGAAAGGCGCGCCCCTCGAGGATCGCATCCGAAGCTGGCTAGGCGAGAGCCAGGATGATTTTGATGTTGCTGTAGTGGAGAAACGGGCGCAGTCCCCCAAAGATGCCGCCTCCATCTATGCCCTGAAATCGAAAGGGGGGGGCGATACAGTTGAACTGATGCTAAAAAGCCTGGATGCCTTGGGGGTAGAGTCCATGGCGTACGGGTGGATCATTATTCAACGAAAGAATTTTGCCCGTAAAGTTTTCACGGTTAGGCGCTTCGCCGGTCAGCGAACGGGGCGGGAGGAAATTGCCTGGCTTCTTCAATGGGAAACCTTTGCCGCCGCAGGTCATCCAGCATTTGAAGATCTTCAGGAATTGTGTCCCATCGCCAGACCGTCTCTTGAGCTTCACACCCTCCACCGGCTAAAGGATGGGGACTTGGCGCCAGACCAGTTTACCCTTCACGTGAATGATCCTTTCAGCATGGACTGCAAGGTTCAACCATGGGTAGGTTTTTTGATTCCCCTCTGTGATGGGAAGTTAACGGTCCGGCAACTCCTTGAGGCATGCAAGTCCCACCAACTCATTCATGCGGAAACTCCCCTGGAGGAATTTTCAGAGCTGCTTGCAGCCTTAATTTCAGGGGGTTTCTTGGAAGTGGCGGATTTTCGCCCTCCTCATCCGAAGGACGGCGAAGCTCTTTCCGCCAACGCAAAAGAAAACCTACAAAATCAGCCGTTGTGAGCCTTAGCTAGTGGCCGAAAAAGGCCTCCAACTTTTCAACTTCTCGCTCTGCCAAACTCATATACTTCTTGGCCGTTTCGACGTCGCCGGCGTTAAGCGCCGCCTCAGATTTTGTCATGTACATCTTCATTCGAGACTGTGAGGCGGAAATATCCGGTCGTAGATTGTTACCACCTGCTGACATTTGCTTGCGGAAGTTCTCCACGCTGTCATTTGCTGTCTGGGCACGTACGGAGAGCTTGTCATGTTGATCCACCAGCTCTTGCAGCTCCTGGGCGTTCGCGGCGCTGTTTGCCGCAGCGGGTTGCCCAATTTGGCCTGCTCCCCCGGATACTTGAGACGAATTGACCTGTGCCCCGCCACCCACTTGGGATGATACGTTCTGAGACTCCCCCGCAACCATATTGGCCGCGGAGTTGTGCTTTGGGGCCTTCTTGGGCACGGGAGTCACGGCTCCGCCTGGATTGATGAGATTGTTAAGGGAAGGAGGTTCCACAACTGGGCCTGTAGGAGGCGTCTGCGCATTACCTACGCCAACTGCGCCACTGGCAATGGTGTTGGCCGATCCGGAAGGCGAAGACGGGTTCGCCGCGCCGATCGGTGTTTGCGTAGCGGCATCCGCCGTGGGGTTGCCAGGCGCCGCGGGAATGGAATTGTTTGTATTGCTCGTGGTCACTTGAGAAGCCTGATCACCGCTGGCCCGGGCTTTCAAAAAGCGCGTACCTTCAACCGCAGCAACTCCGAGAACCGCCACGACAATCAGGGCTCCCAATGCCATGTAAAGCCCGGTATAACTTTTTGCCTTTTGAGTTTGCGGGACCCCATGTGAGGAAGCGGGAGGAGGCATAGTTGGTGGCTCGGGAACCGGGGGCTGTGGAGCCATTACCGTGGGGGTGTTGGCGGTATTGAGGAAACCACCCCCGGGTGGAATTATTCCTCCCATCGCTGGGGGTGCCGGCGCAGTTTGCGTTCCCATCATTCCCGTTGCGGAGCCTTGCACGGGGGGGGCGCTATACACAGGAGGGACAGTTCCAAAGGATTGCGTGCCAGGAGCTGGAACAGGCAACGATCCCATCGCCGGCGGATGGCCTCCCGCCGTGATGCCACCTGCGGCTTGAATCGGGGTCGCTTGCAAAGAGTTAGTGATGCTTCCCAGTGCTGCGGCGAAGGCTTCTGCGGTTTGAAACCTCTTGGCCGGATCCTTTTCCAGCGAGATCATGATGATGTCATTGAGCGCTTTGGGCAGGTCAGGCATCATTTGGATCGGGGCCTGGGGCACCTGTTGCAGCTGCGCGACCATTATGTCGAAATCGCTTTTTCCCTGAAAGGGCCTTGACCCTGTCACCAATTCGTAGAGCGAAACCCCGACGGAATAGAGATCGGATCGGCCATCCAATTCGTTACCCTGCACTTGCTCGGCCGACATGTAAAAAAGCGATCCCATGGTCGTGCCAGTCTGGGTCAGTTTCTTGTCAGACTTGGTTTTGGCGATGCCAAAGTCCATGAGCTTAATGACGTTGTCAGGTGTCAACATCATGTTGGCAGGCTTGATGTCCCGATGAATGACGCCATGCTTGTGTGCGTAACCAAGCGCCGCCAGCGCCTGGCTGATGTAATTAATGGCATCCTTGAGGGGGATGGGACCTGCCTTGGTTCTTTCATCCAAGGTTGTCCCCTCGACGTACTCCATGACCATCAGGAGTTGATTATCCAGTCGAAAAGCGGTGCGGAGGCCGGCAATGTTGGGGTGATTCAAGCTCGCCAGCACCTTGATTTCGCGAATGAAGCGGTCCGCGAGTTCCGGGTCATCGGCAAGGTTGGGCAGCAAGACCTTTAAGGCATCGATGCGGTCGGAAATCAGGTTCTTGACCTTATAAACCTTTCCCATACCGCCCGCGCCCAACACGCCGACGATCTGATAATCCCCGATCGAATCACCGATTTGGAAGCTCATCGCGCCCTCTCTTCATGAAAAGATCACTTTAGTCGACTGTCTGTACGAGGTCGCCGACCTTAGGAGCCGTGGCTCCCGCAAATGTACCGGTGGCGGAGGATTCATCGGCTTCGGTAATGGTTATGTCGCCTAGTCTGGTATTGATAGTCTTTAAGACTTTTCCGGTTGCAGGGTCGCGGATTTCTTTGCCTTTGTGAAATACTCCGAGGTGGTCGCCCACTTTGACCCCGGCCTTCGTTCCCACGTTTAATATCAAAGTGTTGCCTTCAACATCCGCGACCAACCCCGAAACTTCAACCTTCACGGTGGGCAGTGAGCTTGCTTTGTCATCAAGTTGCTGGCCCAAGTCGGCGACCGCGGCATTCACTGCTTCGCCGAGGATGCTCTCGGCAAAATTACTGCTGCCCATATCGACCTGTCCGCCGCCTCCCCCGCTCCAGCCGCCACCTCCCCCGCCGAGCTTAAACCCGCCGCGCTTCGATTCTCCGGAGCCCGTTACGATTGCCAATTCCTCTGCAGTGTTGATGTCGATCAATTTGGCTGTAACTTTCACGACGGCCTTGGAATCATTTTTGCCAAGTCCTCCCAGGCCGTACTTTCCCAGGCCGTAGCCTCCACCACCCAATCCAATGTGTTTATCGTCGCGGCCGAACTGGGTGATGCTGCCAGTTATGATGGCGCTCACGCCCAATATATGGCCGATCTTGGCTGCAGTTGAGGAATCGACACGGTCGCTGTTGGAGAAATTCTGTTCTTTGAGGATTTTATCCATGGCGTTGCGGTCGATCACCCGATACTTGGCGTCCTGAACAAGTTTCTGCTCCAAGAGCAGAGAAATGCCTTTACCCACGTCCTGGTCAGTGCCAAAGTACGCCTGAACCGCCGATCGCACCGTGCCATAGTCAAAATCCAATACCGCCACGAGCTTCTTGTCTTGCGCCCACGCACCCGAGGTGATGGTCACCAAAATCAGCAAAAGCCCAAAAGCCTTCTTCATGGTCTCCTCCGGAAAAGTAATCGGCAGCCGGGACGGAAAGTTGGACTGCCCGCGGACATCAGGCATAGGGTTATCCCTAAGCGTAAAACCTCGGGCGCTCCAAGAAATCCACCCCCCCAATATGGCCTGTCCATCCTTCCTGTGAAGGACGATTTGATTCCAGTTTTGTTAGCCCACGTGCATATGAAAATGTCTACCCATTATGATGGCGCTATTGTAGCACCACGTTGACGAGAATAAAAGCAACCCAATACTTGATCCCCCTTACAAAATTGTAATATCGTTAGCCACGGACGAGTGATGAAGGAGGGGCGATGAGTGGACGTGCAGGGAACGATATCGGCCGGGGAAAGTTCCGACCAGCGGGGGGCATCCGGGACGGTCAAAAAAGTCCCCAACTCAAAGGAGGCCGTCGCGGCGGCGAAATGCGACTAGTGGGAACACTTTCGGTAATATCCCCCTATCAGAATGTGATGAATAAAGTCCAGAACCAGGCCGCTTCGATTCTTGACGGTATTGTAAGCATGCTGCCACAACAGACTGCTCATGAGGAGGAAAGTGGTCCGTTAGATGGTCTTTTAGAGAACCTGCATGAGAGTTTGAATCACCTTGGCGCGCATTTTGCGATAGGCCAGAGCCTGGCGATTGGGCACCGCACTGAAAGTCTGGAAGCGCTTCTGGATAGGATCGTCCAAGAGATTGCGGATGCTGAAGGGCAGATGGTGGAGGTTAAGGGGTTTCTCAAAAACCTGGCGCCCGGCTCGAAAATGGTGGAAGATTTGATTCCCGAAAAGACAGCGCGCATCAGAGCATATTTGGACTTCTTAAAAGTCGAAACAAGGCTTAATGAGTTGGAAGGTACATATATTTCGCTGATGCGTAAGATATTGACGCAACATCCCCTTAGCGCCCAGATCGGAAAGTATCTTGCTGATCATCTTTACTACCTCGAAAAGATTGAGTATTGGTTCAAGAGCACTGATGCGCTAAAGGCCAGTTTCGCGTTTGGTTATGACTTAGGAAGTGGCGATTACCAGGGAGCTGCCGTGGAGGGCACACTCGCGGTGCTTGCAGCTGTGCTGATCTTGTGTATGGCGCCAGAGATATTCATAATCATTTTTTTTGCGGAACCGTATCTCAAGTTCGTCGAGAGTAGCATTAAGAAGGGACGACCATATTGGGAAACGTACGCGATTGAACACGGGGCCAATCTGGACGCGCCACTCCCCAACTGGGAGGACTATCTACGCCAGCATCTTCAAAATAGCGCCAACTGAGGGACAGCGGTGACCTGCCTAACCGCCGATCAAAACAGTGAAGCATCCGAGAACGATGGTGCCGCCGTGGGCGGTTAGATCGCCCAGGCGTGCGGCGGGCATGTCTCCCACTAGGACTGTAAAAGAACCGAGTGCGATCACATCGGGGGGGCCGACGCAGACGGCCATGTCCCCCACGCGAGCCTGCGGCATATCTCCGGTGAGGACAGTGAAGCAACCGAGCGCGATAGGACCGCCCACGTGCGGCACAAGTGCAGTAAGCATCGGACAAACGTGCATGTCCAAAATACGTGCGGCGGGCATTCCCATGATAATCCTCTGGATGGGCGATCTGGCTCCACCCTCACTGCTGTTGTGGCTGCTGCATCCTGGCGATCAGGGCTGAAGCCTTTTGCATAAACACCCGGTACTTTTCCTTGGCCTTTTCAGGCTCATGGACCACGCCCGCGATATACACCGCGCCCGCAACCATTTCAGAGGTTATATGGCCGGGCGGTGGCGTGGGTGGCGAGTTGGGGGCCGTCATGCTGGGACCGGCGAAAAACGCGGCCATGGCCAGCAAGCCGGAGGGGGTCTTGGGTTTTTCCTTGTTCGCCCCCTGCCTGGCGGCCCATCGATTTTCCTCATTGGGAGAAGACACCCATCGTTCCACGGCGGCATGAATCGGCGGAAGGGGCTTGCCTTCTTGGTTGACGAATGCATGCCGCACGCAAAGGCATCCCCACCCGACGGCTTCGCGCTTGGGGAGCAGATAGGCGACCATGCGCAGCGCGTCCTTGAACAACTCCTTCTGCATCAAAAGAGCGATGAATTCCTTCGTCGAGGACTCGCTGGTCAGCAGAGCCTTGGCTTCATCGCTGACCTTGGCACGTTCGCAGAGCTCCTGCAACGCCGATGCCGGTGTTTTCGCTGCCTCACCACTGCCCATGGTTTATACCTATTGTTTGACTTGAACCCAATAATTTTCCAGCCCGGATTTCTTACGAAGTACCTTGAACGGCGGTGATGAAGAGGTTGCTGGAAAACCCCGCCAGCCTTTCAGGATCTTACCCCGATCTGGCTATACCGAGTGAATCTATCCGCTGTTAATCATGGTGATTGCGCCTGAAAGGTCGAGCATGGCGTCGGCGCTCACCTGGCAAATAGCGTCTGCGCTGATGGTTACCATCGGCGCACTGATCGTCACGCCCGTGGGATCAATCGTAATACTGCTTCCCAGCACCGACAGGGTAATCGACTGCATCGCCGAAGTCGAAATCGAACCCAAACTCACGGTCGTGGTTTGATTTCCCATGGATATTGTCAGTGAATCGTTCCCCATGCTGATTGTGGCGCTGCGATTGCCCATATCGATCTTGTGGTCATCGTTTCCTTGTTGAACATCAACCGCGCGGTTTCCGGACTGGACCGTAAGCGATTCATTGCCGTAAACCGTATGGGTGCGTGTGCCCTGCTGTATCGTGACCTTTTCGTTCCCCTGCGACACCGTCTCAGTGCGATCCTGCTGAATCGTGAGGGTTTGATTGTTCCCGACTTTCAAGGAATCGTCATGCTCTACTTCCCGATTCATGTCCTTTTCCGCGTGGATGAGAATCTCTTCACTTCCCATCTTGTCTTCAAAGCGGATTTCATTGAAGTTATCCGTGCCTCCGCCTTTGGAACTACGGGTTTTGATGGTGCTCTTCGTCTGTTCGGAAGGCAGCGAGTAAGGGACAGTCTGTTCCGCGTTGTAAACCCGTCCTGTCACCAGCGGCTGGTCAGGGTTGCCTTCCAGAAATTCCACCATCACCTCCTGGCCAATGCGAGGCAGAAACATTGCGCCCCAAGCCTTGCCCGCCCAAAACTGGGAAACCCGGGTCCAGCAGGAACTGTTCTCATCCTTCTTTCCCAACCGGTCCCAGAAGAACTGCACTTTGACCCGCCCATACTGATCCGAATAGATCTCTTCCCCTGAGGGGCCCACCACCACTGCCGGCTGTGGTCCGTTGATAGTAGGGCGAGGCGTCACACGCAGAGGGCGAAAGGGCACCGAAGCGGGAATACACCGGAAGGAATTGGAGTAATGGTCCTGCTGATTGGTTTTGGCATTGCCGTAGGCGGTGGTGACCCCAACGTGCTCAACGTCCGTAAGCAAATAGGAAGTATTCATATCATCGCGATAATACTCTGTCAGCGAGAACTTGTAACCGGAAGCCATGCTTCGCGCATCGCTGGTGCCGTTGATCACCATGTGCACGGCTTCCTCTTCCTGCATCCGGATTTTTGTCAAGGATTGTCCGTCGCCCTTACTCAGGTAGTCTCCGGGATAATCGTATGTGTCAAACTGGCTGTTGCCGCCCACCGTGTCGATGGTCGCTGTGGTTGCCAGCAGATTGGTGCTTGGCGTTATGAAATTGTAGTCCGTCAGCGTGCTTTTCCCCGTGCGCAACTCCTGCTCCGCATGCCACGCATTCACGACATCCTCATCCAGAACTGCGCTGGGGTTAACATAAAAGCGAAATTGATTCTGGCCGGGGCAATCTTCGTTGGCGCTGGGATCATCGCCCATCACCAGCGTGTGTTTGCCCTGCTCATGCTTGAAATAATAGAAGATCCCGTACTCTTCCATCAGCCTGGACACGAAGTTAAGACTTGTTTCCCGGTATTGCACACAATAATCCCGCGGCTGATACGATGCCTTCAACGAATCGGAAAAATCATTGAAACCCAAACCGGTAAAAACTTCTTTGACAATATCAGGAATGGTTTTGTTTTGAAAAATCTTGCAATCGGCGGCGCGCGTCAGGAACCAAAGCCACGGGACCATTTCCGCATGATAGGAGGTGAAGGTTTCATCGGAGCCCCCCTGGCCAAATCGGCTGATGACGCCATTGAAGTAACGAGGGGTTCCGTCCGCCTGCTTCACCGTAATCGTCACGTTCTTTCCGATGATGTCGGTGAAAGTAATGCTGTTGTCTTCGGAAAGAAGGTCCAATTCAAAGCGAAATAGACGTGAGATCCCCTCTGACCCGCGAAAGCCCTTCAGCAGGAGTTTGTCCTTACCCAGAGGCGTGTCAATAGTAAATAGACCCGTCTCGCCTTGCGCAAAGCTGCTGCTGCCCATAACGTCACTCCCTCTGCTGGCGGCTTATCTTCCCGTCGTCGTTGTGTCGGGCTAAATCGCACCTCCACAATCAGTGCCTAGCTATATACAAATGCCCCATCGACTCCGATGCCCACATGGACCCGTCCCACCTTCTCCCCTTCGGCCATCCTTCCCAGCAACTGCCGGGAGATATCCGGAAGCAGGGTATTGGTCAGGATATTGTCCACATTCCGGGCGCCGCTTTCCACTTCTGTACAGCGGCTGGCCACGGTATCCACCAGGGCCGGATCGTAAGTCAGCGCAATCTTGTGGTTCTCATCAATGCGCTTCTGGATTTTCTTCAGTTTCAGTTCAATGATCATCTTGAGGAAATTATCGCGGATGGGGTAGTAGGGAATCAGGACCATGCGGCCCAGAAACGCCGGTTTGAAGATCTTGTTCAGCTCCGGCCGCATTGCCCGGATAATCCCCTCCGCCGTGGGCATGGTCTCCGGGTCTGCGCACAGCTTCATCATTTGATCAGTGCAGGCATTGGTGGTGAGGATAATGATTGTGTTCTTGAAATCGATCTCGCGTCCCTCGCCATCCTCCATCATGCCTTTATCGAAAACCTGGTAGAAGAGTTCCAAAACGTCCGGATGCGCCTTTTCCACCTCATCCAGAAGAACCACGGAGTAGGGGCGCCGGCGAACCGCCTCGGTCAGAACCCCGCCCTCGCCATAACCGACATATCCCGGAGGTGAGCCTTTCAGTGTTGAAACGGTGTGCGCCTCCTGGAATTCCGACATGTTGATGGTGATAAGGTTGTGCTCACCGCCGTAAAGCAGGTCGGAAAGAGCGAGAGCAGTTTCCGTTTTCCCCACGCCGCTGGGCCCAATGAGCATAAAAACCCCGATGGGTTTGATGGGGTCATCCAAGGCGGCGCGCGAGGTCTGAACGCGCTGGGTGACCATTTCCAAGGCATGAGCCTGGCCGATTACCCGCTTGCCCAGAAGCGAACTGAGACTGAGTACGGTGGAGATTTCGTCTTTAAGCATTTTACCCACGGGGATTCCGGTCCAGGCGGAAAGCACTTCACCCACAATCTGGGCGTCAACCGCCACCCGCATCATGGGAGTTTCACCCTGCAACGTGGCAAGTTCTGCTTCCAGGCGGGCAAGTTCAGCGCGCAAGGTGGGAAGGTCCGCCGGGGGTGCTGTTGGAGCTGCCGCAGGCGCGCTGGCAGCCTCGGCGCTGGATGGCGGAGGCGTAGTGGGCGCCGGGGCCGTCGCGGGCGGGGCGGCGGCAACAGCAGGCGCGCCCTTGGCGCCTTCGATTTGATTGTGGATGTCCCTGATCTTGGAAACGTATTCGAATTCTTTGGTCCATCGTTCCTGAAGAGTTTTTAAACGGCCTTCGACTTCGACTTTTTCCCTGGCAATCTCGGCCAGGCGTTCGGAATGATCCGCTCCGATAGCGGCCTCGCGCTCCAGTATTCGCCGTTGAACTTCCAGGTCGTCCAGTCTGCGTGTGGCATCCTCGATCGCGGGGGGCGTAGCGGTCTGCCCCAGCGCCAGGCGGGCGCAGGCGGTATCCAGAATGCTCACGGCCTTATCCGGCAATTGCCTTCCCGCCAGATACCGGTGTGAAAGTTTCACGGCGGAAGTAAGCCCTTCATCCAGGATGCGAACTTTGTGGTGCTTCTCCAGGGAGGGGACAATTCCGCGCAACATCACGGAACACTGTAATTCAGCGGGCTCTTCGACTTTCACCACCTGAAAGCGCCGCGCCAGCGCCGCGTCTTTTTCAAAGTATTTCTTGTATTCGGCCCACGTGGTGGCGGCGATGGTGCGCAGTTCGCCGCGCGCCAGTGCCGGCTTCAGCAGGTTGGCTGCATCGTTCTGCCCCGCCTGGCCTCCCGCCCCGATCATTGTGTGGGCTTCGTCGATAAATAAAATGATGGGAACCGGGGAGCCTTTGACCTCTTCGATCAGCCCTTTGAGGCGATTTTCGAATTCACCCTTCACTCCCGCTCCCGCCTGGAGCAAAGCGAGGTCGAGGCTGCGCACCACAACATTGCGCAGTGGCGGCGGTACATCTCCCTTGGCCACGCGAATAGCGAAGCCTTCCACCACCGCGGTCTTCCCCACGCCTGCTTCACCGGTGAGGATGGGATTGTTTTGCCGGCGGCGCATCAGGATATCGATGATTTGTCGAATCTCCATATCTCTTCCCAAAACCGGGTCGATCTTTCCCGCCTTTGCGTTTTCAGTGAGATTGACAGTGAATTGATCCAGGTTGGCAGTCTTGCCGGTCCCGGCGGGTTTGGGAGATCCTGCCGTCCCCGGTGCGGCAGCCACCTGCTCCACCATCTCTTCATCGGAATGTTCCGTGATAGCAAGAAAGTCCTTGCGTAGAACATCCCCCTCAATCTTCTGCAGTTCCTTGGAGACATCGTGAACCAGGCGGCTCAATTCATCGTTCGTTACCAGAGCCAGCACCGTGAACCCGGTACGAATTTCCCCTGAGCCGAAATCAATCGATCCGATCGTCCACGCTTCGGTGAGCATCTTGACGAGCGTGGGGCTCAAGGCCGGAGTGCGCGCATTCCCCTTTTTGAGCTTGTCGAGGCTGCGGGTCAACTCCGCCGCAAGACGCGATGGGTCGATATTGAACCGGTTGATGATTTGGGAAAAGTCGCCGTATGGCTGGTCGAGGAGCTTCAGTACATAGTGCTCCACCTCAATATCATAGTTGGTGCGGGTCAGGCACAGGCCGGCGGAGGACTCCAGTGTCTTCCGGGTGGGTTCATTGAGTTTTCCGATCAGAGATTTTAGGTTTATGCTCATCCGTGTTTCCTTCCCAAAGTTGAAGAATAGTTTCTGATGCGTCCTGGTTCATTTCCTGATTCTTGATATACGTATGCCATCCCAATTGAGGGGCATTTGCGTCTTCCGCGCCCAGCTCACAGGGCGGCACATCACGTCGATCCAAAATAAGTTGGATTTCAAAGTCGAATTCACCGTTGGAAAAGAAGGTGGTGAGCGCACGCAGGGCGGGGAAGGCGGTGCCCTGCGGAAGGAAGTCCTGATACTGTTGCAGGGACAAGGGACCAATCTTAATGCGGACACGCGCCGTCTGGTCCCACACCTCATCGCCCACCACGACGCCGACTCCTAATTCCTCCGTATCGCTGAATCCGCCTTGCAGATTGGTTTGGGTGTTCCGGTCCAGCGGGTACCACCCTCCCGCGAATTGTTCCACCTCAAAAGGAACTTCAAAATAATCGGTCAGGAGATTCCGCAAAGCACTCGCCGACCGCGGGCGCTGCGCGAGCAACCCGGAATAAAACAGCAGCGAGTCATCCAGCACAGGGAGGCGGTTCTGCATTGCCGGCGTGCCCATGCCGATTAGATCCAGTAAATGGTGCGAAAAAGGGTCAAGCCCTTCACGCTCGTAAGCGACGGAAAACCGGTATTTCTCCCAGGCAAGATAAAAGAGCGAAATAATTCGATGGTTGAAAATATCGAAGAAATCGCTGGCGGACCGGTCGCCCGACCGCAGGCGTTCCGCCAGCAATGAGGTGTAGTAGAGGGGCAGCACACCTTCCGGGCCGGTCAGACCCATGAAGTTCACTTGCATTCGCCCCGGATCTTTCCCCTCAGGCCAATCGAGAGCCTGCACTTCGCTGGCGGGAAAAGCCAGCGTGGAATTGGTGCTGAAGCGCACAACTTCGGAACTGGGAGGGTTGAATCTCCCCACGGGGGATTTGCCGGGGAACAGACGTTCCATCAGGCGGACGGCTTGGAAGAACTCAAAGAGAAAGGGTTCCTCCCTCAGTTCTTTTTCCACCCTGGAAACGTCTACATCAGAATCGCTTGGCCTGCCCGTGGTGGCCATTGTTTCAGAACCTCCCTGCGTTGCCGAGTTTTGACGACGAGTTGACTGAAGCTATTCAGCGATGCGTAGAGTCCAAAGAAATGGTCAATGACCGAGGCAAACAGATAGACGCCGCTCCCGGCAAAATCCTCTTCGTCGAACTCCATATGCACCTGTGTGCCGCGGGCAAAAGCAATTCCACTATCGGAATTGATTCGGGCAAAGTGCCGCTTGCTTCCAAGGCCCGCGATTCCAGCGATTTGCTTGTCCACATCAGCCGAATCGGAAAAATTATAGAGTCGCAGAACTTCCTGCAAAGCATCCTTGCCATCCTCGACGATGGAGAGGTAATTTAGGGACAAATGGGAAATCAACCGCCACAGTGCATCCCGTCCCATCGGAGGCCGGAGGGTGGGGGTGGGCTTGCGCAATGCCACGGCTCCCTTAATCGATCCGATCCCTTCCACTTCGAAATCACCATTCTCGTTCCCGAATGGCAGCCGGCTCAGAATGTCACGATTGGTGCAGGTGCAATGGACCGTAATGGCCTGCGCATCCGGCAGGCAGGTGTGCATGGAAAGGTCCACCAGGAACAAGGAAACTTCCGATCCTTCGTCACCCTTCCGGCTGGAGGGGCGCCGCTTGGAGTACCAGAAGGTCTGTCGCTCCTCCCTCTGTGATCGATGCCGGTAGGAATAGAACGGGTCATAATGGGTCATCTCCCGCGTCACTGGGTCGGAGCTGACGACCTCATCCACGGAGAACACTTCCGTAGCCATTCTGCGCCGTGCATCCGGTACCACGGCATACTCAGACCGGCGCTGGGTGAGCATGATGGGTTCGGCGACCTGCGGAAACAGATTGATAATGGGTGAGCACCCCAGAAGGACCGACTTGGCCGTTACGCCCACGGACAATCGTTGTTGTCGCTGCTCAATTTCAAAGGGCGTAATGAGGAAGATGATTTCAGCGCGTCCACCGGGAATCGACTTCAATGATTGTTCCAGATCACCCAGTTCAAAAAAAAGAAACTTCTCCGGGAAGGCGAAATACTCCTGCAAGAGACGGTAGCCCTCAAACGACCTCCGCGGGTAGGGCAGCACCGATTCCTCGTCCGTAAACCCCATGGGCCGTAGGGATTTTGCCGTCAGGGTGTGGGCGGTTTTTTTGGGATTATCCGGATCCCTCACCACGATTTGCCGGCAATTGTTGGAAAGCAGTTCGTACAACGTATTCACCACATCGCCTTCACCATTCAGGTGGAATGGCAGGGAACGCATCTGGAGCTTTTCGAAAGTCACATCGGGAAAACAGCGCAATTCCATCCGTAGCGCCGCCACGGCATCAGGCGCGCGTAAGGGGGGATTGAGCTTGTCGGGCGTGATCCATCGGGCTTCCGCCACCTCCAGCGGCCAGAGGGTGACATCATAGGAAGTGCGAAATTTGCAGGGAACCCCATCCACCGGCCGGGAATAAAGGATCGAATTGCGGGGGACATTAAGCCCAGTGGTCAGCTTCCCCTGTTCCGGGTCCAGGCGGAACTGCGCCACCGTCATGGAGGGGATGGGCCGAAGAAAGTGAGGATACAAGACGTTGAGCAATCCCTCTGTGATCTGGGGGAATTCATCGTCAATTTTCAAGTGGACGCGGGCGGCGAGTAGGGCGAACCCTTCCAGCAGCCGCTCCACATGCGGATCGTCGCACCGGTTGACATCCAGTTGCAGGCGCGAGGCGATCTTGGGGTGCTTTTCCGCGAACTCCTTCCCCAACTGCCGCAGGAAGGTGAGTTCGTTTTCGTAATACTCGAGGAGATCGTCGCGCATTCTATGTGCTCTTAACCTTATATTCGCCGCTGGATGGTTCCAGCACCGTATCGAAGAACACCGGCTCCGGGGTCGGGTCCATCCGCAGCAATCCTTCAATGCTGAAGTGGAGGCCGTGTACTTCCTCCGTTGCAGGTTCGATGGTGACTTTCACCGCCATCATGCGGGGCTCAAAGAATGTGATCGCATTCTTGATGGATTTTGCCAGGTATTCCTGGTCTTTGGGCGATCGTACCGAGAGGCTGGAGGTGTCGCGAATTCCATAATTGTAAACCGATCGCTCCAACTCCCGCATGGATTCCGGTGGCTCTTCAATGGTGCAGCGGGTATTGAAGAGCCATTCCAAATCGCGGCGAAGGGCGGCCCGCAAGTCCCGCAGCGATTGGGCCCGGGACAGGGGCGGCTCCTGGAGGCGGTCCGGCTCCGAATCAATCAGTCGATCCAGGACCGACAGGGTTACGGGGCCTTCTTTGTCAAAAGATGGCATTAGCTTCCAAGATGGGTGATAGCCTGAACAGGGTCAAGCCGCACGACCTTCTGAAACAGTCTCTGTCTTTCTGAGTCGTCCGCTTGCACCCTTTCGCTGTTCTTGATGATAAAAACCAGGGCTTTGGCAACGATTTTGGGGTCTTCCCAAGTTTCCAGGTGATTGTTCTCAACAATTGCCACCAGGTCATCGATGATAGGCTGGGCAACTGCATTCTTCCCCGCCGCAATGCAGATCTCTACAAGTTGAAGTTTGCGGAAGAACTGGCCTCTCCCCGTAAGCTGACGCCCTACTTCCTGGGTCATGGTATCGATGGCTTTTTCCGGCTGCCCTGCCTTCATTGCCGCGTTCGCAAGGTCAAAGCTGTCGGCGAATTTTCGATGCCAGCCGGGAGCTGAATAATTTTCCACTACAGGTGCGTCCGCCGGAACTTCTCCTTCCGCGACCGGAGCAGGCGTTTCCGCCACCAATTCCTGAAGCCAGGCCCGCGTTTCCGCATTGGCGGCCGGAGTGTCATCTAAAAGGCTCACTTCCAGTACTTGTGGCACATCGCGCACCAGGGTTTTCAGTTCACTCCGAATGGCGACGGCAATGCCGGAATATTCGGCGCCTAACCCCGCGCAGGCATCCACGGTAAACTTCTGGAGATCCAGCCAGCCGCGGCTGCACGGTAGCGACATGCAGTTTTCCGCCGCCTCCAGCAGATCGCTCCACTTGCCCTCTATGGCCAGGCGCTTGATGTGCTGGCGCAATTCCGTGGGGGGACCTTCCAAGCGCGTCAAATCCTGATTGTTCAGGGCGGCGCGCAGTTCCCCCCAGCGCAGACCTCTTAACATTAAGAAAGGAGCGGGGCTAAAGGGTTCCAATTTGCGCAGGGTGCCAGCGGCGCGGCCTATAGCCTTAATCGAATCCACGCGTTCCGCCGGCTCGTTGGCGCCATAAGGGATCACGATACCAGCAGGGGCCGCTCCGCCAGCCTTTACGGGAATTGCACCGGCAAAACCCTCTTCAGAAGCAGCCTCTCCACCTTGACCCTCTGCCTGAGCCTCAACGGGGTCAGGGTCCGTCTCACGCTTCTTTTGCAAAAGCTGGTGAACGGTGTGCCGGACTTCCGTCAAAGCTTTCTTTAGATCCAGGAAGCTGGGTGAGACATCTCCGAACTTATCCCGGCAGAGGAGGTCGAGTGACTCCACCAGCTTGATGGACTCATCCAGCGTTGTTTCCGCTCCCGCATAGAATGCTTTGGGCGTTTCGGCAAAGGACTTGTCGAACAATTCCGGGGCAAGCTTTCCGTCAGTCAGAGCCTGGCGACGGGCGTTGACCTTTTCATCTGTGTCGGCCTGTTCTTCTGTGGGGATCTTCCTCGATTCCGCGTAATCCAGCCATCCATTGCCGGCCCGGTTAAGAGGGACCAAACGCAGAATCGACCCGATGCTGGTTCCGATCCATTGCAAGGGTGAGGCGCGAAGTTCCGCGTCGCCATCCTCGAGTTGCGGATAAACAGTTTCCCAGAAAGTCGCCGTCAGGTCTTGGAGAAGCTGCAGACCCTGCTTCAGGCCGGCAAAACCTTCCACCCGCACCATAGCTTCTGTAAGCCATGCCGCAATTTGAAGGTCTTTACTCTTGGTGGCCAGTGCGTCCGTCGCGAGTTTGATCACCAGAGGGAAGTCCGCCTTCTTGACGTCATGGACCCACTCACCCTGAGCGGAATCGTCTTCTTCACGGCGGGCTTCTTTAATCTGGTCGTAGATGGGAGCGTAGCGAAGATCCTCTCCGCTAGGGTTTTCTCCCGGAATCGGGTTGAGCAGGTTATCTGGAAGTGGCATGCTGACCTATGATGTGGGTTGAGGGAGATTAATTTCCAGTTTTCGGATCTCGAGAAGCGGGAACTCCTCGCCGTCCACGAGCAACATTTTTTGACCTACGGGCACGGCTTCTCCGGATTCGCTTTCCACCCATTCGGTGACGCGACCCAGCCGAACCGCATCTTCGGAGTCCTGCCAGGCAAAGGGAGTCAGCGCGGGCAGAAGAATTTCACCCAGCTCAGTATCCTTCAGTGCGGGGCCACCGCGGAGGCGGGCAGGCGTCCACAGCAGATCACGCAATCGGCGTGGCTTTTCCATGTCGATCGATGCAAGATGCTCGAAGTTCATCCAAAGGTAGTTCCCGCCGGCAAAGACTTCCAGGCGCGGCCCAATTCGCGGGTCAGCGTCGGTAATGGATTGAAAGGGTTTCCCATTCAAGGTTCCGGAAACGGCGCCCCCGGTGGCGGCTTCGCTGCCTACCGGTTTGGGATATTCCTTCTTGGTGAATAATTCGTTACGGGATTTTTCCGCGTGCAGGGCGCTTCGATAGAGCAGGGCACCCATCTCCTTCTGCATATCGTCGGAGCCCAGAATATCGAGCTGCTTTTCCGCGCGGTCGTACTCCCCGGCGAAGCAAAGAAGCTCAAAGAGAAAAATTCGGCGCTTGGAATCCTCGGGGTGGTTGCGGACTTCTGCATTTAGGACCTGAATTGCTTCATTGAGCTTTCCCGCTTGAAGGAGCTGATTGGCGTTATCCATATGCGTGATCGAGCCGAGCTCGCTGACCTTTCCCGATTAGGAACCTGTTCCATCGACGAGACTGTAGGATGCAGTCGCTGCCGAAACTAGAATTCCCATCGCGGTCTGCATCTTGTAATCCAACGTTATCGTTTGAAAATTGAGGGTAATGGTCTCTGTTCCCAGCTCCCCCCCGCTGGGGGAGGATAGCTGCATGGAACTGATATAGACGTTCGTCATTTTGATGGTGAAGTAATCCTCGGGCTTTTTGCCGCCCGTCGATTTGCTCAGAGAGATGGTCACTTTAGGGAATGTCTGGCAGGTGGTTACCGCCGCAAAGATCGGAGGGGTGGACTTGTCCGTGTGTTTTACTATACTTATCTCGCCAACGGAAGCCTTTCCCCCTTTGGCCGTAGTCCCTTGAGCACTCCTGACCGCAGTGTTGGATAAAGACCAGGAAAGCGAAACGACCTCTATTTCGTTTGGGTGCGCCGAGGAGCTGCTCTCTCCTTGAACGGAGCCGAGGTCAAGATGGGCCTCATATCCTCTTAAGGCTTGTTGTGGCGCTGCTCCCGGCGAGGGCGCCCCTGACATTACTGGGATTAAAGGCATCTCTTGCAAGCCTCGTTTCGGTCAACTTGTCAGATTTCGGCCTACTGCATAAGGGTAACGCAACCCTCGTGCCGTTGGATTGTCCCCCACCCGCAAGAAAGGGTCGTGAGGAAATAAGGGGGGTAAGTCCGGCTTACGCCGGCTTACCCCGGGTAATTCGCCCTGCGCCGTTGGACCCTGGCACAGGGCAATAGTTTCCACGATCATTCCAAGGGAAAGCGAGTTAGGACGCAGCTTGAAAAAAGCAGTGTCCATTATCCCCCTCGATATTTGTCGCGAAAGGCCCCCCTGGTTATGAGGAGGATTCGCGCAAGAATTGATCAATGTTCGCGGTTCCGGCGGCCGTCAAGGTTCCATCTTTCCCTTGGAGCTTATAATCAAAGGTATACTTTCCGGCAGTAAGAGACATCGATTCAATACCGATATCCTCGCCCGACGAACCGCCGCATTGGAGGGAGGTGATGACAATTTCCTCAAGCTTCAAGGTTAAGTAATCCGCGGGGTTCTTGTCGCCCGTCGACTTGGCGCATGTCAGTACACCTTTGCTAATATGCTTACCGGTGCAGCACAGTTCCAAAAGTTTGGCGCTCGACTTATCTACCGGCTTGGTAATGCTGAGATCCGAAAGTGCGAATTTCCCAGCGCTTAAACCCTGGCCTGATATGCTGGCGGGATTGCTGGCAGCCCAACTCCAAGACTTCACCTCGATTTCAGAAGTATGTTTGGAAGCGGCAGCTTCACCTGCAATGCCTTCCAGTTTCAAGAAATATTCAATCGCCATGATATCTTCTCCTCCTTGAATTTATAGTTGTAAATGCATCGGTGGCGGACTTGCTCCGCAAGCCCGCCACGCGAGCCCTGCACATTAGGCTTTCGCGGAGGCTGGCAAAGATGCAACCAGGCGCAGCGAAACTGTAAGCTCATCAAGTTGGAAGTGTGGGCGCAGGAAAGCCACGGCCCGGTACGCTCCCGGCTTGCCTTTAATCTCTTCCACGTCGACGCGGGCTTCACGCAAGGGGTACTTTGCCTTGGTGGCCTGCGACGCCAAATCGTCGGTGGTGACGTACTGTGTGATCCAACGATTGAAGAACATCGTGAGTTCTTCTTTGGAAGTGAAGCTGCCAATCCGATCCCGCATCATCGCCTTCAGGTAATGGGCGAACCTGCAGGTTGCCATGATGTAGGGTAACTGAGAGGAGAGGCGGGCATTGGCGTTTGCCGCATCACTATCGTACAACTTGGGTTTGTTGGCCGATTGGACGCTGAAGAAAGCCGCCTTGTCTGTTCCCTTGCAGTGCACCAGAGGGATCAGACCCTGATCCGCCAGTTCTTTTTCTCGGCGGTCCGTGATCGCGATCTCCGTTGGACACTTCAAAGCAACATCGCCATCGTCCGTCCGGAAGGTATGGGATGGTAATCCCTCCACCAATCCTCCGCCTTGCACTCCGCGAATGGCGGCGCACCAACCGTAAAGAGCAAAGGCGCCGGTCATTCGGGCTCCCATGGCATAGGCGGCATTCCCCCACAGGTATTTCGAATGATCCGTTCCATCAACCCCTTCTTCGTAATTAAAGGCATCGACGGGCGCTGTATCCCGGCCGTAGGGGAGTCGCATCAGAATGTGGGGAACGCAGAGCCCCACGTACCGGCTATCATCGCTCTGCCGGAAACTCTTCCATTTGGCGAATTCAGTGGTATCGAAAATGCGACCAATGTCGCGGGGTTGGTCCAATTGCTGGTAGCTTTCCATATTCAGAAGCTGGGAAGATGCTGCGGATATGAAGGGGGCGTGTGCTGCACCCGCCACTGCCGCCATCTTTTCCAGAAGCTCAAGGTCTTCCGGATGCTTGCTGAACTCGTAATCGCCAATCAAAGCCCCATAGGGCTGGCCGCCGAAGACTCCGAATTCCTCTTCGTAAATCTTCTTGAAGGCTGCGCTTTGGTCGAATTCCGGGGCGCGCTGGAGGTCTCGTAGTAGATCCTTCTTGGAGACATTGAGCACCTTGATCTTCAGCATAGCGCTGGTTTCGCTCTGGCTGATCAGGTACTTGAGACCCCGCCAACTGCCTTCCAGCTTTTGAAAGGTAGGATGGTGCAGGACTTCGTTGAGCTGGATGGAGAGCAAATGGTCAATCTGCGCGATGCGCGCATTGATCATTGCTTCGGTGTCCTTGGATACGGTAACCGAGCCCTCCAAGACTTGGGAGATGAACTCTTTAACAAGATTTTTCCCCCGCTCCCTACTTGCCGGATCTGTTCCAACTCTCCCCGTCTCTACTATTTGATCGAGAAGAGATTTTTCCCCCACTTGCTGAGTCGTCTGCGGTGTCGCGGCTGCTTTTGCTTCGTTAGCCATTGCCCCCCTCCTTCCCATCGTCCTTCTTATCCCCGATTTCCGACCGCAGTTTATCCAATTTCTCAGTGCTGGAGACTGCATCCAGCAGGACATCGCTCAATTTGTCGTTGGTTTGCAAGGTCCCTTTAAGGTCACTGAGGCGGGTACGGAGGTCGAGCAATTCGCGCAAAGGTTTCACTTGCCTGGCAACCTTCTCGGGCTCGAAATCTTCCATGGATTTGAAGTTGAGATCAACTTTAAGTTGCCCCACGTTGTCATCGTCGCTCAGCTTATTGTCCACTGAGAAGGCAACGTGGGGTTTCATGCTTTCCAAGACGCTGTCAAAGTTATCCAGCGTAACTTCCACAAACCTTCGATCCTTTAACTTCGGTAGCGGATCGACCGGTTGACCAGAAAAATCACCCAAAACTCCCATTACGAAGGGGAGTTCTTTGATTTCAATCGCACCACCCGTCTCCACGTCGTAGGTCACGTGGACGCGCGGGGGCCTTACCCTTTCAAGCCTCTTCTGGACGCTCTCTGCCATAGGGCGCTCCTCAATGTACGCATATTTAATTGACGTGTTGCCGCTGCTGGGTGATTATTAGCAAAGATCCTTATCGTTGTCAATGTAAAATCAAATAGGCATGCGGGACGATTTTTCCTGTCATCGGACCGCCAAATTTCGAAATCATGCCGTGGCTTAAGTGAATCCTCATTCGCCTGCCCCGCAATTCCCGGTAATTTTTAGGACGCGTACATTCTGTGGTTGCTTATACCTCCAGGACAGCAATATACGGTGCAAAATGGTGGCTCCATAATCGATGCCTATCCGGCCTGGGGCTACGGCAGAATAGAGGTTCATGAAGCCGAGGCGCGCAGAACGGGTGCTCCTCTGTCGTTTCTGGGGATTTCCTAGCCGGCTGGCTCCTCCACGATCTCACGAAGGATTCTTGTGAATGTAAGATTTTGAAGCCGCTCTGAGGCCATTGAGCAGGAGGTGGAGCAATGCGAGTCTGGTAGGCCGCCGTCCGCATTCTTTTTCCTCGGATTGTTACCAGGATCGCACCCGGATCTGCCTTTGTGACGCGAAGCCGGCAGATTCGGACCTTGAATTGAGTCCGTGCCCTCAAAGTTGGTTATCCAGACGCCCGCATTGAGCCGTGAGGTTGCGGTGCAGATTTAGGGATGTCACCAGAAGAACTCCAAACCAAACTGAATCACCCTTCAGGGTGACGCTTTTTGGTTGGCGCCCTGAAAAGTTCCGAAGGCGCTTCCGTCGAGTGCCCCGTATCCGGGTTGTTGAAATTCGTTTGATTAAAGACGTTGAATAACTCCGGGCGGAATAGCGGGGTTGTGCTTGATGACGGCGGAGTTTGCGAAGTTCAGCGCCGGGCCAGAAAGGATTTTTCGGGCTGTTGACCCGAAGGTGCCCTTCAGGTTGTACTTAATTCCAAAGGGAGTGCAGTTCTGATTTCCGATGGTTTTTGTTGGATTATAGGAGCAAGTGGGATTAACGAACCCATTGGTGCTGAAGCACTCATAGATCATTGCACTGTGGCTGGGATGATTCGCGGGAATAGGCTGGCTCGTTGCAGGGCAACTGCCCCCTCCGCCGCGAAATCAAGACTGCTCTTGTCGAAGGTCATCGGCGCACCGCTTGTGATTGTATAATGCCATTGAAGCTCAATCCTCCCGGGAGTTCATTCTTCCCATGATCGTTGAACTTCACCGGAGGCGTCCACAGCCAACTGACCATGAACGCGTTGCGATAATCCAAGTTCGCGTCCGCGAATGCTCGATAGACGGATGGGACTCGAGGCTCATTCGCACTTTAGGAACGCCGAGTCAGCTTTGTCAGATTGAATGTCAGCATCAGTCGTTACGACGGCGGATAAGGCCGCAACATTGGCATCGAGTGTCTGGCCGGGGCGGGTTTGGAAATGGAAACTTGAACGCATGCCTCTGGCTACTAGGTTCAGGACTCTGCTCCTGGTCTGATCGAACGCAGTAACCGTCATCTGATCTATATCTTTAAGAACAGCTTCCTGCGGTACATCCAGAGGAGCAGCAGCCAATAGCAGGAGAGCACGGCGGTACCCTGCAGCAGAGGCTTGAGGCCGGCTCCAAGGAAACCAAAGAAGTCAGGCCCCAGGTGGATGCGAAACGTGCTGATGATGAACTCTTCCATGAAATGCGCGATGCAATAGGCGGCGATGGAATTCATGCCAATCACCACCAGAGGGAATGCCCAACCCCTGCGGTGTTTCACCTCGATGACCCAGCAGAATGCCGCCAGGAACA
>PLSX01000092.1 GCA_003165315.1 Acidobacteriota bacterium | reverse complement strand
GCAGAACGAGTTAGAGCAAATCCAACAGTTTGTACTCTTGTACCCCGCCCAGGGCGCGGGTCCTTATCGCTCCGCCACCATGGTTTCCACCCAGTACCTCATCCAAATAGGCCTGGCCGAATCCCTGGGCTTGCAACAATTCGGTAGTACGCCACGTGGGTAATACATCCCTCTCATGCTAACTCCATGAGAATTCAACCGCTTCCTCCTCTTTTTAGCACTTTCGCAGTAAACTACCGCTAGCTGGCTGGAGGGAAAGCGGCAGCAAGCTGCACGCACTCCAAAGCTTCGCTCCGAAAACCAGGGAGACGACATCAACACCAGCACGGTCGAGGTGGGGGAGATATCCCGGATATTACCCTCAATTTGGCCAATTTCTCCTGCCTGGCTGGCGGATCCTTACCATAATCTATTAGATTCAATAAGCATTGGATATTAATGTAAATAAGAAAGTTGATAAATTTATTATCTGCCAAATACCCCTCAATAGACTCCATTCGAACAATTTGGCATCCGCCATCCGCTCACCCTATAGTATTCTTAGGAAATCCTGAAGGAGCTATTGTGAACCTCCAACGCCGTGATTTCGTAAAGACCCTGGCGAGTGGTGCCGCGCTTGGCTCAAGCCCGTCCGGCCGCGCTCTGGGCCGCGAGGCGCCGGGGGTGAACACAGGGCAGGGCAGCGACGTGGTTGTTGTGGGTGCGGGCGCGTTTGGCGCCTGGACGGCCTACCATCTGCATCAAGCTGGCCACAAGGTGACTCTGCTGGATGCCTACGGGCCTTCGAGCGACCGCGCCAGCTCGGGCGGGGAGTCGCGCATCATCCGCATGGGCTATGCCGCGGACGAAATCTATACGCGAATGGCTATGCGGGCGCTCGTTCTTTGGAAGGAATTCTCCGCTCGCCACGATGATCCGCTGTTTTACCCCACCGGAGTCCTGTTGCTGGCGCGGGAAAATGAGCCTGGCAGCCTGGCGACGCTCGCCACCTTCGAGAAGCTCGGCGTCAAACACCACAAATTGAATCGCAGGGAGTTGGAGCAGAATTATCCGCAATTTGCCCTAGGCACTGCCAATTGGGGGATTTTCGAGCCGGAAAGCGGGGCGCTGATGGCACGGCGAGCCATCCAGTCGCTGGTTCGGGAGATGCTCGCGCACGGGGTACAGTATGCCCAGGGAGCGGTTTCCACCCCGGCGGGCAGCGGTCGCCTGGAATCGGTGCGCACCAGCGCTGGTGAAGCCTACCAAGCCGATGTTTTCGTATTTGCCTGCGGACCCTGGCTCCCCAAAGTATTCCCTAACTTATTGAGCCAGCGCATCTTCCCCACGCGTCAGGAAGCCTTCTTTTTCGGCGCGCTGGCGGGCGATTCACGCTTCTCCCCACCCGCAATGCCCACTTGGATTGATTTCGCAGACGAAATCTATGGCTTCCCGGACCTGGAAAACCGCGGCATTAAGATCTCGCGGGATCGCCATGGAGTCGCCTTCGACCCCGACACGGGGGAGCGCATTGTGGCGGCCGGTTCAATTGCCACCATGCGGCAGATTGTGGCCCGCCGTTTTCCCGCCTTAAAGGACGCCCCACTGCTGGAAACGCGCGTCTGCCAGTACGAAAACACCTCAAATGGCGACTTCTTGGTCGATCGCCACCCCGACTTTTCCAATGTCTGGCTCCTGGGCGGGGGATCAGGTCACGGCTTTAAGCATGGCCCGGCGGTAGGGGAGTACACCGCTGCTAAAATCCTCGAGGGCAGTGGCGTTGAGCCACGCTTCAGTCTTGCCACCAAAGGCACCGTCCAGAAGCGATCGGTCTATTGAGCCGTTTTATTTCCCACAAATAAATAAAATAAATAATCTGTTATATTAACGATAAATCATAATACATAATATTTTACTTTAATTGTTGATCTTCGCGCACAATGGGCGGTCTGTGGTTCGCTTACAAATAACCGGGCAAGGCTCTGAGGGCACGAAATAAGGGGGGCAGGATAGGCGCTTGGCGCCATGAGGACTGGTGTTGACGATTTGCGGGTAAACAATAGTTGTTGGGAGGTTTAAATTTGGACGGCCAAAGATTATGTTGAGATGACGATAATCGTTTGCACGTTATTCGTTGGAATGTATGAATGCGCCGTAGCGGGGACGGTTGTCGACGCGTCGACATTGAAGCCGTATACCGCTCGCCACGTCTAATTCGCGCCTCCCAGCGAGGCCGCCCTCCCGGTTGCCCGCTGGAATCTACTCAGATGAAGACAATACTGACCGCCGACGGTCACGAAATTCCTGATGGCGCCATGACGGGGATTGGAGAGCCCGGCAGGTCGCGCTACCGGATTTGGACTGCGGCCATGAAGCTGTCGCTTTCCAAATTGCAACCTTGGATCGCTGTGTCCTTCCCATGGCCATACTGGCCATGCCCGCATACGCGCGGCAGCATGTGGCGTGACCGGCAGCCAAGAAGCTGGCTGAGGCAAAGGCGGCAGATTCTCGCAGAAACTCTGCCCAACCTCCGGCGGTTTGCGTTATGGTATTGGCGATCATGCGCTCCGAAAATGTCTCTCACCGACTCGGTGGGCAACTCGTTGGTGGCCCTCAAGGAGGGCAGAACTTTCTGGCTGAAGCCTCCCAGTGGGGACGTCTGCTTCTGCCTGCCGCCATTTTGCTGGTCACCTTTCTGGCTTATGCAGATACTCTAGTTCTGGGCTTTGTTTTTGACGACCACGTGCTGATTGTTACCAATGACTCCATTCGGTCGTGGCGGTATATTCCCAGCTACTTTACCTCGCACATCTGGGCTTTCCGCTATCCACACTTGCTAGCCAATTATTACCGGCCGCTCTTTCTCACCTGGCTGCGGCTGAATGACGCAATCTTTGGATTGCAGCGGCCCTGGGGTTGGCACCTTACCTCAATGCTGGCTCATGTGGCGGTCACCTACCTGGTTTACCGGTTGGCATTGCGTCTGACGGGAGACGGCTGGGTGGCAGGTGCGGCGGGCTTGATCTTTGGGCTTCACCCCGTTCACGCGGAAGCCGCGGCTGATATCACATCGATTCAGGAGCCGCTTTCCACTTTCTTTATCATCGCGGCCATCCTGGCATTCGTTTGTAGCCGGGAAGAGTCATGGCGTGGGCAACTTGCCCCGATCCATCGGGGTCCGGCCCGTGTGCCGGCATGGCCAGGATGGTCAGGGCACAAAGGGTGGTTCGCCGCGGCTTTGGCCTTTACGGGGGCGGGGTTGCTTTCCAAGGAAAGTGGGATGGTGGCGCCGGCTTTGATCTTTTGTGTTGCCTGGATTTTTAGGGGGAGGTGTGGCAGGGAAGTCATGACGGGAGAAAAGCCAACCGGACTTTGGACGCGAACAATCGCCGCGCTATTAGCCTCAATTCCCTTCTGGTTGATCGTTTTTCTTTATGTGCCGGCGCGCGTTCACGCCCTCAAAGGGTTTGCCCACGTCATTACGCCATTGCCGCTTTCTACCGTAATTTTCACGATTCCTTCCGTGCTGGTTTTCTACCTTCGCTTGGTGTTTTGGCCTTTTGGGCTGAGCTGCTACTACGATACGCCTTACGTTACCACGCCCGGATGGCACACCTTTTTTCTGCCCTTAATGCTAATCGCTGCTGTTGTAGTGGCAGTTGCCTATTGGTGGGGGCGGGAGGCCCGGACTCGGCTGGGGGAGGCGCGAGTGATTCTGTTTGCCAGCCTGTGGACGGTGTTTACGCTTGTCCCCGTATTGAATTTCCGCTTCCTTCCGGAGGGCGAAATTGCTCATGACCGGTACATTTATCTGCCTTCCGTGGGGTTTGTCATCCTGGCGGCGGTGGGACTGCGTGGCTTGATCCGGAGTTTTCACTTTGCTTCCGGGTCTGATGGGCGAACAAAAGACGAAATAAGTGAGAGCCGGGAATTACATGGCCTGGCCGTTCCAATCTCGCCGGGTGGGTGGCTAAGCAAGAATTCATCCCGCTTCGGCCGCCCTGCGTGGCTTCTGGCAGGCGCATTCTTAGCGGGAATGGGCTTTGTTACGGCGCGTCAAAACCTCTTCTGGGCGGACGATTTGACCCTGAATTACCGCGCGCACGAAAATGCTCCGGGTAATGTTTATGCCACCACCAGTCTTGCCGCAGCAGCGGCCGGGCGGGGTATGGAGGCAACCGCCGTCGCGCTCTACAAACAAGCTCTGTCGGTTCAGCCCCAATTCTGGCGGGCGAACGTCAACCTGGCATACCTTGAGTATGCTCGGGGGGACTATCCCGAGGCGGCCCGCTACTATTCGCTCGCCTGTGCGGCTGACCCCACCGACGGGGACCAGTTCCTCTATCTGGGCATGTCGCTGCTGCGGATGGGCCGGTTTGAAGAGGCGGAGAAGGCGGTGCGCTCGGCTTTGCTGGTTCGGCCGCAGGGGAAAGCGTACCACCTGGGGCTGGGAATGATCTTGCGGGGAGAGGGAAAGCTCGATGAGGCGAGGCAGGAAATGTCCTTGGAACTTGCGGCTGATCCCCAGAATGAACAGGCACGGATCCTGCTGAATCAAGTAACGCTTGAACTAGCTTCCCAAGGCGAAAAAACCAGCCCGGATAGGCCTTAAGGTGAGGCTGGAAATTACTTAATGTAGAAATTGAACTTTCACGTGTATGTCTATTTTAATTATAAAGATATTGTTTTTATCATCTAAGTTTTTCTATGAGCTTAACCTTCAATTCGGGCCATTCCTCCGCCACAATCGAATAGCGGGCTGAATTACGCGCGATGAAGTCAGCTGCCATGCGGTGCGCGCGCAGAATGCCTTCAAACTTGCCGCCGATCCGCTCAATGGCGGCGCGGGAACGTAGGTTGCGCTCATCGGCATGCAGGCAAACCCGCAGCATCTGCCATTGTTCAAAGGCGTGGGTGAGCATCAGCAGTTTGGCTTCGGTATTGGCGCCGGTGCGAAGGGCTGGCGCAGTCAGCCAAGTGTGGCCGATCTCGCAGGCGTCGGGGTGGGCGCGACCGTGGCGGAGGTGACCGGCGGGCCAGTCCCAGCGCTCAATATTGAAAAAGCGGGTGGAGCCGATCACGGCGCCGTCGGCAATTCGGATGGTGGCAAAGGCAGTGGCGGTGCCGGCCTCGAACCAATCGATGGCGGTTTGGATGTAGCGGGTGGTTTCAAGTTTTGCTTGAGGAATAGGGCTCCATGTATAGATGGAGGGGTCAGCTGTCGCCGCAGCAACCAAGCCTCCGAGATGTTGATGGCCGAGGGGTTCAAGACGCACGATGCGGCCGGTTAGGACAAATTGTTCATTTTTCAAGGCGTCAGATCTCCCCTTCAGGCTCACGGTCTTAATTGTTGGAATACCGTAATAAGCCCACTTACTCCGTCATTTGCCGCTTTACTCCGGGTTATTCGCCCTACAGTCCAGGACGGTCAGGTCTTCATGCGCAGAAGTAAATAGGTCCCTGCAAGTCCAAAAAGAATGTCGGGTGACCAGGCCGCCATGGCGGGAGGAAGCTGGCTCAAGTTGCCCATGGCTTCGAATAGGCTGGAGGTTGACCAGTAGACGATAGCAATGCCGATGCTAAGCGCGATTCCCGTCAGTGCCCCTTTGCCCCCCATGGTGAAAGAGAAAGGGATGCCGATCAGCGTGACCACAAAAGCTATGAGAGGGTAGGAGAACTTACGGTAGAACTGCACGGAAAGCCGGACCACATCAAAGCCGCTCTGGCTGAGATCGGCGATGTAGCTGCGCAACTCGAGCGCGCTCATCTGCTCCGAGGGTTTGACTTCCTTCTTAAAATAGCCGGGTTCTTCCGTCAACTCTTTGAAAGTCTGCACGGAGAAGGCGTTGTAGTTCGTCACCATGTCGCCATTGAAGTCACGTGACCAGCCATTCTCCAATATCCAACCATGGATGGTAGGTTCCCAAACTGCCCGCGCCGCATGCATGCGGCGGGTCATGCGGAACGTAGTGGGGTCGAATTCGAACACCGAGAGGTTGGCGAAGACATTCTGGTCAGGATCGAAAAAGGTGTAGTTGTAGATGCGGCTGGAGCTGCCGAAAATCCACTGGTGATCGGGCCGATAGAAGGTCTGGGCAGGTTTGCCTTTGATCTCATTGCGCAAGCCGTTCTGGCGCTGGTTGGTTTCAGGCAAGACGCGGTCGGCAAAAAAAAACATACCCAGGCTGAGCAGGGCAGTGACGGTCAACACAGGAACCGACAGCCGATAGAGGCTGATCCCCGCGGATTTGATGGCGATGACCTGATTGGTCTTTGTAAGCAGACCGAAGTTAACCAGGGTAGCCACCAGAATGCTGAGGGGCAGCATCAGGTAGAGAACGTTGGGGAGCAGAAAGCGGTAATAGTCCACCACGACGCGGAGGGGAATTTGGTTGCGAACGATGTCACCCAGCACCTGAAAGAAATCGAAGATCACATAAACGCCCGTGAAGGCGACGAGGAGGACGCCAAAATAGAAGATCCAGCCGCGGATGACGTAAATATCCAGGATTTGTAGGAACCTTCCCCCTACTTTGGCTGGTGCGGGAAGAGCTGTGGATTGTTCGGTGCGGCTGCGGCTTGCCTGCCATTTCTGCCAGTGTTTCACGACGTCATCCACGGTATCCTGGAGGAACATCATGCGAGTGCCGACGCGGCTCAGGTTCAAGAGCATCGCGATTCCGGCCACTGCGAAAAGGACGTTGGCAACCCAGAGCCCGATGAAGGGGGAGACGCGCCCCTGCATGGCAAAGCTCCGCCCGAAGGCCATCAGGATGTAATACACGAAGAATAGGAGAAGGCTTAGCATCACGCCCAGGGACTTGCCGCCTTTGCGAGTGGAAATACCCAGCGGGATGCCCACGAGCGCCAGGACAATAGCCGCTACGGGCAAGGCCAGTCGCCAGTTCAACTCCACCAGGGCAGCTTGGCGATCCTGTGGCTGCTGGGGCCGGTGAATATGCCGCCAAAGCTGCGTGAGGCTCAAATAGGGCGGTGTGCTACGCTCCGTCGTACCCGATTCCCCTTGGTCGACGAGAATGGGGATCTCCGTGTTCGTGAAGGAGGCGATGGAATATTCTTCCGGCCGGTCCGAGTCGAAATCATGCGTGGTGCCCTGTTCGAGATGGAGGACAAAGCGGCTGCGGGCCGCTTCGTTGACAAGCACCCCGCTTTCCGCTAACGTAACCTTTACCTGATTGTGCTGGGTCATATCGGCGATAAAGACGCCGCGCCAGCTTGACCTGGACCCGGTCACATCTTCCAGATAAAGCAGGCGGTTGGGGAACTGCTCAATGAACACGCGGGGCTGAATTTCGTAGGGCACCTGACTGGCTTTCAGCCCGGTCTCCATACGATTGATCTTGCGGGCGGCCTGGGGAGCGATGAAAAGAGACATCCAGAGGCTCACGGCCCAACCCGTAAACGCCAGCATCATAACGGGCCGAATGAAAGCGCCCACTCCGATTCCAGTGGCACGCGCGGCGACGACCTCACCATCAGCAGCCATGCGGCTCAACCCAATGAGCGTTCCCACCATGACGGCCAGAGGGATGGTCATCGTTAGGATGGTGGGGAAGGGCAGCAGGAACAGGGTTGCGGTGTCGCGCAGGGGTACGTTATGACGAACCACCAATTCAAGTAAGCTGCCCAACTGCCGAATGAAGATAACGAAGGTGAATACCAGCAGCCCGAGCAGGGAGTGGGAGAAGGTTTCTTTCAGGATGTAGCGGGTCAATATCCGCATAGGTTCAAACTGGGGCGCGGCTCGCGGGTCCCTTCCGCTGGTTCCCCATCTTGCCGCCCCGTGTCATGCTAGCACACCACTTTCAACAGCGTAAAGGAATTGGCGACTCGACTCATGTCTCAAACTTACCTCATGCTTCTCTGGCACATGCACCAGCCCTTCTACAAGGATCTGGCGGAAGATGTTTACACCATGCCATGGACGCGCTTGCATACCCTTAAGGATTACTACGGCATGGTGGCCGTCATGCGGGATTTTCCCTCCGTTCACGCCACGTTCAACATGGTGCCCTCGCTGGTCTGGCAGATTGAGGACTATGCCCGCGATTCGGCTCGTGAATCTGCCTACGACGTAGCCTTCAAGCCCGTCAGCTCCATGAAGCCTGCTGATCGCGAGACGCTGCTTGCCACGGCATTTCAGATCAATTACGACAATCTGCTGCGGCGTTACCCGCGTTTTCGCGAGCTTTGGGAAAAGGTGCAGAAATCCGGTTTACCCACAGCCGCCAGGGCCTTTACACCTCAAGATATACTTGACCTTCAAGTGCTTTCCCAAGTCGCCTGGTTTGACGAAATCTTCCTTACCAGCGATCCTGAAGTGGTGCGCCTGGTAAAGAAGGAGCGTGGATACAATGAAGGTGACAAAACGATTCTGCGCAAAAAAGAAATCGAATTATTTAATGTAACGCTTCAAGAATATCGAGCCGCAGCCGAACGTGGCCAAATTGAGATTTCCACATCCCCTTTCTATCACCCCATCCTGCCTCTCGTCTGCGATACCAACATTGCCTCCGAATCTCATCCGGGGGTAAGACTTCCACGCCACCGATTCCGCCATCCCGGCGATGCGCGTGAGCAATTGCGCGCCTCGGTGGAGTTGCACGATCGGGTGTTTGGCCATCGGCCCAAGGGGTTGTGGCCGAGCGAGGGAAGTGTTTCTGACGAAGTTCTGCAGCTAGCTGCGGAAGAGGGTTTTATCTGGTCCGCAACCGACGAGGGAGTTTTGGGCCGGAGCAAGCACATGGGTTTTAGCCGGAATGGAGATGGAACACTTCAGGGTGGTGATGAGCTCTATCGCCCCCACGTCCTGTCCACCGGGGGGAAGCCCATCTCGGTTTTCTTCCGCGACCACCAGCTTTCCGACCTGGTCGGTTTCGTCTACTCCCGCATGGACCCACACGCCGCAGCGGCAGACCTGCACCATCGCATCAAGGCGGCAGGACGCAGCACCGGCCATCGGCCGGCAGTGGTCTCCGTTATTCTGGATGGCGAAAACGCCTGGGAATATTATCCCGGCAATGGTCGGGAATTCCTGAAGGCATTCTATGGGCGCATCGCGGCTGACCCCGAGCTTCACGCTGTGACCGCCAGTGAGGCGTTGAAAGTCACGGAGCAGGGAGCCCTGTCGCACATTGTTCCCGGTTCATGGATCAACGCCAATTACGATGTCTGGATTGGGGCCGATGAAGACAATCGCGCCTGGGACCTGCTGAGTGAGGCGCGTGATTTCTACGCCCAGAACGTTGATAATCCCAAGGTGACGCCGGAGAATCGCCTTCTGGCCCAGCAGGAGCTTTGGGTGGCGGAGGGCAGCGACTGGTGTTGGTGGTACGGGCCGGAGCACTCCACCGCCAACGACGAAGAATTTGACATGCTCTACCGCAAGCATCTGAGCAACATTTACGGGCTACTGGGCGGTTCGCCCAGCGATGATCTGGCCGTTCCCATCAAGCGTCCACGCGTGCAGGCAAAAACGGTGGCCCCCTCGGCCCAGATTCACCCCATCATTGATGGCCGCGTGACCAGCTATTTTGAATGGATGGGGGCTGGATTGTGCCAGCCGGACTATCGCTCCGGATCGATGCACGGCGTGGCTCAGTTGGTGGAAGCCCTCTATTACGGCTACAGCGATAAGGCGGTCTTTCTGCGTGTGGACTTGGGAGAAACCTTCCTGCTTGGTAATCCCGAATTTGAAGTTCGCGTGAACATGAATGGTGAGAGCCGTATCCGCCTGCATGCGAAGATCGGCGGGGGAGGAGTCAAGGCGTTGGAGTTTTGGAAGGGCGAGGAAGGCCTGCTGGTGCCGCTGGGAACGGGCGATCAGGTTAAGGTGGCCTTTGCCAAGGTATTCGAGCTCCAGTTGGCCTATAGCATTCTGGGCGTCGCACCGCACGAACGGATTAATCTTCAAGTCTCCATCTGGATGAATGGTCTGCCCCTTCAGGTACTTCCCCAGGAAGGTTGGCTTGCCCTTGAACTGACAGAAGACTTGACCGTCTGGTAAGAGTCACCAGCCGTACGGCTCGAATTTGAAACCTCAAATCTTGGACCTCGTATTTCGCCTTCTGAGCCTTGAATTTTGAGTCTTGAATTTTTAAAACCCACCCCATGTCGGCGCGCCGACCTTAGTCCCCGCAAGTCCCCGTCACGCACTAATCTGACAGTCCCTTCAGGCGATTCACCCCTTAACCAGAGGAAGATAGTGTCCAAATGTGCCGGATAGACCGTCGTTTTGTCTCCTCGTGTTTGCTATCTAGCTTTGTTTGCTTTTAGTTGCGGGAAATAATCACTAAACCATTTATTGTCAACTAGTTCCCAGGTTGGGAGAGGTACGGCTTTGGCTGGCCAATTGTTTTCAATAACTTATGGGCTTCGTTTGTTTGCCGCAAGAGTGGATTTTGCCAAATGCTTGCGTGATCGCCGGGCAAAGGTGCGGTCTTCTTCCATCTGGAGATGAAGCTCGATGCGTTAGTCAAAAACCGGGTGGTCGATCTGATGGGGCGTCAAGTGGAAGACAGCGATTTGGGCGGTGGAGAGGTACGGCATGCCTTCAAACATGTCCCACCAGAATTTGCGGTAGGTGGTGGAGTGCCTTTCCCTTCGGACCTCATATCCCCACGGTGAATCTTGTGTCGAGGAAGATCTTGCGGTCCAAAAAGTCCCGCGTACAGCCTGGCATGAAGGAAGCGCAAGAACCAAACCAGTGGTATAGCTGGCGCGAGGGCGCCAGACCTGACATATTGTCGTTGACTACGAGACGGGACCCTGTATACTTGCCCATCAGGTAATCCCCCAGTGAGAATTCAGGCGAGGATTAATCGGAAGAGCTAAGAGTCCTTTCAACTACGCGTCGCGGGGGACAAAAGCGATATCCCGCACAAGATTATTTGAGAGGACTTGAGGAATTCGTGTTTTTTTCGGCATTTCGATTGATACCCAGCGAAAGCTCCGAGATGAAGAGAGTCGCGACCGCTCGGGGGCACAGGCCGGAAAGATATCGCGTTTAATTGGGGTGCAATGATTCGAAGGAGGTGTTTACCATGATTGTTATACTGTGTTTCGCAGGAATTATCATCGGCGGGCATTTTTTGGTCAGGTGGGCGGCGCGGAAAGTAGTGCGCGACGCCCAAAGAGCCAACCAGCAAGGGCCAGACGGCGGAGCATAGGGTCCAAGCGGGGTAGCCATCCCAGTTAATGCTTTTGCGACGGCTTGCTTTTCTCTCGATAGCGATCCCACGGCATTCTCCAAAAGGCGTAGTCCGTGGCGAATTCGGGACCACGCAACCTGAGGCGTGGTTCGTATTCAATCTCTGCGCTTATTGCTTCCCACCCATCAAATCATAACTCCGAGAAGGGAAAGACCGTCTCCTCTTCGGCAATAGTTCTTGCAGAATTGGATTTAAACGCAGCGTCATAAATTCTTGCCCATGTTCGAACCGCGTACCCGCATAAATGGCTATCGTTATCGATTTAATGCGAGTTTATTTATGGCATCGCGTCTGGAAGGGAACCCGCGGCGGTTCGAATTCTCCATCAGTGGGGATTGATATTGTCCGGCACCACCACATCGACCGGTGAGGCGCCCACTTGAATCGTAGTAACGAGGACGGAGCGGTCATTGCTGAGGTTGGTTGGGTCGGCTTGCAGGATGGCAAGGCTGGATGCGGCGCGGTCCGCCACTACGAGCAAGCGCTGGTCGGGGGTAAGGGCCAAGGCGCAAGGAGCCATGCCCACGTGGGTTGAAGCCAGCACCTCACGGGTTTGTACATCCATTGCCAACACCGATCCGTCTCCCTCATTGGCGATGTAGAGTATGCTCATATCCTGGCGAAAAACGCCCGCCACAGGATCGCCACCCAGGGAAAAGGTCTTTTCCACATTGTCGTGGAAGGCGTCCAGAACAATCAGGCTGTTGGATTGTGCAGCAAGAACAAAAATCTCGCCGCCATCGGGTTTCAGCAACAGGGCGGTGGGCCGCGTGCCGATCTCAATATGCGAATAAAGCTTCTGGGGGGTCAAGGCGGCGGCGGAAATCTTCTCCTCACCGGAATCGGCCACGAAAACCTTGGAGTTGTCGGGCAGGATCACCATGGGTCCCGGCGACTGGCCAACCTCGGTGGTTCCCAGGGGCTGGCGCGTCTGCGTGCTGATGAAGGTAATCTGGTTGGGATTTTCGGAAGCGGCCACCAAGGTCTTTCCATCGGGGGAAAGTGCAAGATGCCGCAATGTGCCGGCCAGGCGGAGTCGGAAGGCGACCTTGGGAATAGCGGCTTCCGGTGGATCGTCCGAAGCGCCGGCGCAATCGAGGAAGACCAGTTCGTGGTTCACTGGGTCAAGGAGGTATGCGGTGCGGCCATCGGAAGAGAACTCTAAGTCTCGGGCGCTGCTGCCAATATCCAGAGTAGTGACCAGCCGGAGGTGGGGGAAGGCTGCGACCGAAATCTTTCCAGGGGCTGATACCACATAAAGCTGATGGGTGCGCGGACGCACCACGACGTGCTCGGGCTGGGGCGAAACAGGCAGGGAAGCGGTAACCCGGAAGTCGGCCAGATTTACTGCCGCCAGCGTGGCGCTCTGCTGATTTACGACATAAGCCTCGTAGGGATTCAAGGGGTGCTGGCGCTTGCATCCCACTGAGAGGGCCGCCGCCGAGTAAAAAAAAAGGCCCAGCAGGAAAGCTGGCCTGGTGTGGCCAGGAGTTGATCGGTTGCGTTTATTGAAGGTCACTTTCTCGGCACTCGTAAGGCCCCCAAAAGTGTGCTGTTCTGCTCCTCGATCATTTCTTGCGCATTCAAGTTCATGACGATCATTCTGAAAACTCCCTACCATTGTTTACGCTTGTGCCGCCATTGTAGTCTAATTCAGGGGGACATTTCTGACAACGATTTGAGAGGAATGGCGCGTACGATTTCGATTGCGTATTGAGGCCAAATGACGCGCCCGACAACAACGGTATTCCGCCAGGAGTGCAATCCTCACTGGAATTCACCGCCAGTCCTTGATAGCATAAAAAATTCTGCCGGCAGTCCTGTACCGAATCACCGGCCAATCTGACGTTTGCGAGGTATTTCATTTATGCGTTCCTGGAAAGTGTGGCTTGCTCTGGCAATGCTGTCATTAATGTCCCTGGTTATGGTGGCGGGGCCGATGGCCCCAGACCATGGAGTCAATACGGCGAATCTGGACCTGACGTGCGCTCCGTGCAAAGACTTCAACCAATTCGCCAATGGGGGATGGATGGCGAAAAATCCTATTCCTCCCGCCTACCCAAGCTGGGGAGTGGACAACGAAGTGGCCGAGCGGAACCGAAAAATCCTCCACGAGATCCTGGATGATGCCGCCAAAAACACCATGGCGGTGCGCGGGAGCAGCGAACAGAAGATTGGAGACTACTACGGAAGCTGCATGGACACAGCAAGGATCGATACCGAAGGATTGAAGCCCTTGCAGCCGGAGCTTGACAGGATCCAGCAGGTTGCAGACGTATCCACCCTGGAGGCGGAGATCGTCCACCTTCAGCAGATTGGTGTAAATGCTTTTTTTGGTGTCGATTCCACGCAAGACTTCAAAGACAGCACGCAGGTGACGGGCGAAGTGGACCAGGGAGGTTTGGGTCTGCCCGACCGCGATTATTACACCCGCGATGATGCCAAATCCAAGGAGCAGCGCGCCGAGTACCAGAAGCACGTCGTCAAAATGTTTGTCTTGATGGGCGACCCGGAAGCGACCGCCGCAAATGAGGCCCAGACGGTGATGGACCTGGAGACGCAGCTTGCCAAGGTCTCCCAGACGGAGGTGGAGCGGCGCGACCCCGAAAATGTTTACCACCGCATGCCGCAGTCGGCGCTGAAGACGCTGGCGCCCAGCTTCCCCTGGGAAAATTATTTCACCGCGGTTGGCCTGGCGGGTAAGGGCGATATCAACGTGACTGCCCCGGACTTCTTCAAGGGGATGGGGCAGATGATTGCCGCCCAGCCCATGGCTAGTTGGAAGATCTATCTGCGCTGGCACTTGATTAATACTGCAGCGCCCGCGCTCTCGACGCCTTTCGTGGATGAGGACTTTCACTTCAAGGGGATGGTGCTGACAGGGACAAAGGAGATTCTGCCACGGTGGAAGCGTTGTGTGAAGTCAACCGACGGCGCTCTGGGAGAGGCCCTGGGAGAGGTCTACGTCAAGAAGGCGTTCCCTCCGGAAGCCAAAGCCCGCGCCCTGGCGATGGTGAAGAACCTGGAAGCGGCCCTGGCGGATGACATCAAAACTCTCCCGTGGATGAGCGAGGCCACGCGGCAGCAGGCGCTGACCAAACTGAATTCCATCACCAATAAAATTGGTTATCCCGACAAGTGGCGCGACTATTCGGCGTTTGACGTCCGCCGCCAGTCCTATGTGGCCAACGTTTTTGGAGGGGAGAAATTTGAATTTCAGCGTCAACTGAATAAAGTGGGCAAGCCGGTGGATCGCACTGAATGGGGAATGAGCCCGCCCACAGTGAATGCCTATTACAACCCGCAACTGAACGAAATCGTTTTTCCTGCCGGGATTCTGCAACCACCGTTCTTCGACTTTACCGCGGACGACGCCATTAATTATGGTTCAATGGGCGCGATCATTGGCCATGAAATGACGCACGGATTTGACGACGAAGGAAGCCAGTTTGACGGGCAGGGGAACATGAAAAACTGGTGGACCGCTGATGATAAGAAAAATTTCGATGCCCGGGGCGCCTGTATCGCCAGTCAATTTGATTCATTTTTCGTGGAGGACAAGCTCCACGAGAACGGCAAATTGGTGGAGGGGGAGAGCATTGCCGACCTCGGTGGCCTGGCCATTTCCTATGCCGCCTACGAGAGGTCCCTGGAGGGCAAGCCCCGGCCCAGGGATATTGATGGCTACTCGCCTGAGCAGCGCTTCTTCATTGGCTATGCCCAAAGTTGGGAGGAGAATATGCGCCCGGAATACGCACGGATGCTGACTAACCTTGATCCTCACCCGCTGCCGAAATTCCGCGTGATCGGACCGCTCTCCAACATGGTGGCTTTCGCCAAGGCCTTCGGCTGCAAAGAGGGCGATCCTATGGTCCGCCCGGCTGGCAGCCGGTGTGGGATTTGGTGAGGGAGAGAAAAGAAGTTGAAGAGTCAAAAAAGTCGAAAAGTTGAAGAGTTAAAAGGTCGAAGAGTTGAAGAGTCAAAGAGTTGAGGGCCGAAAGTTAATGGGTCAATTGTGGATCTGCTGACGCGGTGATTCGAAAATGGGGCGGTTCCATCGCGAACCGCCCCCCGATTTAGTCTGCCTTCCGCCTTCTTGTTTCCGCCTATTTCACCCCTACCATCAAGCTTGATGGTCCCGGCAGCCGGATTTCCTTGACCTCCGGGAATCCCGCATTTTGCAACCACGCCATGTATTCATCGTAGCTGTATGTGCTGCCTGCCGGCGTTCCCACCAACATGTTGATGGCGAACAGCGCTGCCTGTTTGGGAGCGGTCTTGTCCGCTTCCAAAATGAAATCCTGCACCACGACGCGGCCCTTGGGTTCGAGCGCGTCAAAGCAGCGGCGGAGCAAATCCTGATTCTCTTCCGGGCTCAGCATATGGCAAATGGCGGAAACCAGGATCAGGGTAAAACCCGTGCCCAGTGGGTGGCGGCGCAAATCTCCTGGGCGAGTTTCTATGCGGCTCGCAAGTCCCGCCGCGTTGATGTGCCTCTGCGCAATAGGAAGCACGGTAGGCAAGTCGAGCACCATCGAGTGGAGATTTTCATTGGCTTTGGCGAAGGCGATGGAATACGCCGCCGAACCGCCCCCTACATCCAGCATTCGCTCGTTGGCGGTTGTGCCGACTGCTTTCACCACCAGCGGAGCACGTTCCGAGGCATTGCGATGCATGGCGGCGATAAAGGGCCCAGTCCATTCGTCGCCGCGGTCGGCCATCTCCTCGAAGCCCACTGCCGTGCCGGCGCGGACCGAGTCCGTCAGGTTGGACCATCGGTGCCAAAGCTGAGCCGTGTGGAGAAGCCCCGGACGAGCGTCATCCTTGGAACCCTCAGCGAAAAAGCGCGCTGTAACCGGAGTGGTGTGGAACACGCCCTGTTGCTTCGCCAGCATTCCCATGGAGACGAGTGCGTTCAGCAGCATCTCCGTGGCGCGGACGTGAGTGGATGCCTTTGCCGCCACCTCGACGGCCGTGGCGCCAGCACCCACGGCCGTGAATACGTCGAGTTCCAAGGCTGTCAAAAGCACTCGGCTTTCCATAAAGGCCCGAAGGGTCAGATTGAGATCGTCGGGCAACACGCCGGATGCATCACGGGCACGCTGCGCTGCCATGAACTTGTTGCGATTCGATTGGATCTCTCCGCGCAGGACGGCCTCATCGCGATTCGCGAGCCGCTCCAGGGTGTGCCCTTGAATAAAATGCGACTCCACCAGCTCAGGAACGTCCTCGGGCCGCACCCCTGAGTACCAGACGCCTTCAGGGTAGACAACGATATTGGGCCCGCGTTCGCACGCCCCCAACGAACCGCATGTAGTAATTTGAACTCGATCCAGCAAGTCGCGCGCGCCGATCTCCTTGCGCAGAGCTTCAAGTGTGGCAGCCGAACCTCGCCCCGCGCAGCAGGGAAGTCCTTCCGGCTTCTTCTGATCGCAAATGAAAACGTGATAACGAAAGGGTTGCATAATGACCTCGCAGGTTTATGATTTCCGATGGGGAGTAGCTCTTTGGTCAGGGCGAATATCGCTTTAACTGCAGGCACCCATCGGTCGTGAAGTATAACGCCGTTTGGGCGGTGTAGGAGCACTGATATAATCGCGTTATGCCTATGGATACTCGTCTGACTTACGAGGACTATTGCCTCTATCCCGACGATGGCAAACGGCGTGAAATCATCAACGGGGAGATGTTTGTGGCCTCTTCGCCGGACACGATTCACCAGAGAGCTGTTATGCGCCTAATGGTCCGCCTCGGACGATTTGTTGAGATCCATAAGCTGGGAGAAGCGTTTATTGGTCCCTTCGATGTGGTGTTTTCCGAGTTCGACGTCGTGGAGCCGGACATTCTCTATATTTCCAATGCTCGCTCGGGCATTCTAACCAATAAGAATGTTCAAGGGGCACCAGACCTTGTTGTCGAAGTGCTCTCTGAAGGGACCGGGAAAAGAGACCGCACCATCAAGCTGAACTTGTACGGAAAATTCGGCGTGGATGAGTACTGGACCATCGATCCAAACGGGCCTTCGGCCGATATTTACCGCCGAGGTGAAGAAGGATTGACCATGGTTGCCGGGCTGCATGCAAATGATGCCCTCTCATCCCCCATGTTTCCAGGATTCAGCCTGCCTTTGCGCGAACTTACGGATTAGTCCGCAAACCTGTTGACAAGCACCCCATTTGAGTATTAGTATTACTAGGAACGACTTAACTGGATAAAGATATGCAATTTACCTTAACCTCCTCGCTCGTGTATCAATTGTCGCTGAGTTCACTGAATTCAGGCGGGGCGGAGGTGT
>PLSX01000053.1 GCA_003165315.1 Acidobacteriota bacterium | reverse complement strand
CATAAATTCCATGCTGAAATACGCCACGCAGGTGAGGGGACTCTGTGTATGATTTTGCTGAAACCACGCGGGCGCTTCCAGCGCCTTGCGCCGGGTCTCAACCAGTCCGTCAACATTCTTTCGAAAAACGGGATCGGCCAGCATGCGTTCAATCTGGTCGCGAGAGGCCGTTTGCAGGACTACCCAGGGGTTATGTGTGACCTCCCAAAGTTCGGGATCGAGTTGCCTCCACACATCATCAGTGGAGTGATTCCACGACCAGCGCATGTTCAGGGCAAGCTCCGCCAGGGAATCGAAGCCATCGATTTCCCTGGGCAGAAGGCTGTTGATTGGGTGGTTGACGCGGGCTTGCTCGCTCATGATTTCTCCATGATGGGGATTGAGAACGGATATTCCGCGTACTACGTGCATTGTCAGGGAAATGGATTGCTTCCGGCATCACTCAGCCTTTGCCCGCCGAATGGCTCGGGAGGTTCTCAGCTTCGGGCGTCCAATAGGGAGACCGGTCGTAATAATCGTAAAGTCTATTCTCATACTCGCGGGTGATGGCCGTACCTGCGTTCCACTCGGGACCGTTCTGGATGGTTTCCCGTGTGAGGTTGACGTAAACTTTGGAGTCCGGCCAACTTACGTTGTCGATCCACTGGGGCGCCACCAGCACCTTTTTTCCAGGCCACCAGTTTCGCGTATTCACTTCGAGGTAACGAATCGCCCAGGTTTCATCATCCACAAGAAAGTCCTTTACATGACCAATCTCCCCATTCGATGCCTCAATATGATAGCCGGTTACTTCGTCGGTGCATCTCAGATGTGAATCGGGCGATTCCTTTCCTGCCCTGGCTCGCAACGCCTCACCTTGCGTCACTGCTACCCTATCAACCGTCAGGCCCGCAGGATAAGACGCCAGGCCCCACATAAAGGGCCCACCCCAATAATAGGGATAGCCGTAATACCCCAGGTACAAGGCCTCGTGCTGCCGCGAGACGGGTTTGTGCGTGTCGATGAGCGGGCTGTTCTGAATCTGCTTCTTCGTCAGCGCCACGTCCAACCGCTGGGATTCCCACTCCGCCTGGCGCAGAGCAATGGGCGACACCAACACTTGACGGCCGCCCAGCCAATCCCCGGCATTCACCACCAGATAGCGTGCGGCCCAGCTCTCATCGTCGAAATAGAACTGTTCCAGGGTTCCGATCTCACCGTCGCGGGCGCGGATCGCAAAACCCTTCAGCTGGGTGATACTTCTCAACATGGTTCTACCCGCCTTTCGTTGGCTGGTTTATATCCAAGCGTGGAGCTTTGGCCACATGAGGGCCTTTAGCTGCCAGCCGTCGTGGTTATAATTGATGGCCGGTCCCATGGCAGTCTTAAATTGCTCATGGAGTTGACCAAATATGCTCACCTGTGGGTTCGATCCGGCTCAGGCCAATTGCACCACCATCTTTCCCACATTTTGGCCCTGGAAAAGACCGATGAATGCACCCACAGCATAGTCGATTCCTTTCACGACTGTCTCCTCGTGCTTCACCTTGCCCGCCTTAAAATATCCCCCCACTTCCTTTTCGAACTCGGCTTGGCGATCCAGCCAATCGCCAACGATCATCCCTTTCATCGTCAACCGCTTGGTGATGATGTTATGCAGATTGGAAGGCCCGGGCCGCGGCTTCTCCTCGTTGTAACCAGAGATGCTGCCACAGGCGATGATTCGCCCATGCACCCGCAGTGCCGTGAGGGCTGCTTCCAGTGTTTCGCCTCCCACGTTATCGAAATAGACGTCGATACCATCGAGCCACGCCAGATGCAATTGTTCCAGGACCGGTCCGGACTTGTAATTGAAGGCGATATCAAACCCGCATTTTTCGCGGAGGAACTTGACCTTTTCCGCCGAGCCGGCTGATCCGATCACAAGGCACCCGCGCAGTTTCGCCAATTGTCCTGCCACGTTGCCCACGGCGCCAGCGGCTCCGGAAATGAAAATGACGTCACCGGCTTTTACGTCCACCAGGTTGAGTCCCACCCACGCCGTCATGCCGGTCATTCCGAGGGTGCCCAGGTAAACCGAGAGAGGCTGAATATCCCGACTGACCAAATGCAGGGCCTTTGGCGAAGTTATGAAGTATTCGCGCCAGCCAAAGAAGGAAGTGACGACGTCGCCTGGCTTGAAATCCCTCGATCGCGATTCAGCGACCTCGCCCACAGCCCCGCCATAGAGCGGTTTGCCAATTTCGAATTCCGGCGCATACGACTTCCCGGCATTCATGCGGCCGCGCATGTAGGGGTCCACTGACATGAAGAGATTACGTACCAGCACCTGCTGGTCCTCGAGCGGCCCCAGTTCGGTGCACGCCAAAGCGAAGTTGTCCGCAGTTGGAATTCCCCGGGGGCGGGAGGCCAGGCGAATTTCACGGCTTACCAGGTTGGGCATGATAGTGGTCTCCTTGTTTCAAAATGCTTGATGGCATAACACTAGGAAAGAGTTGCAAGAGCTTTCTTGCTGAAGTTGCTCAGGTCCGAAGTCCGACCTTCGTGAATTTTCTCAGCCCACTCCGCGTCGGCAAGCAGGGGACGGCCCACCGCCACCAGGTCGAAGTCCCCCCGGTCGAAACGCCGCAGGAGTTCATCAAGCGAGCTGGGCATGGCGGTTTCTCCCTGAAATGCAGCCAGGAAATCTCCTGAAAGCCCGACGGACCCTACCGTGATGGTGGCTTTGCCCGTGAGCTTCTTAGCCCACCCGGCAAAGTTCAAATCCGAGCCGGTAAACTCCGCGTCCCAGAAACGCCGCTGTGAGCAATGGAAGAGGTCAACCCCCGCTTCCGCCAGAGGAAGCAGCCACGCCTCCATCTCCTGGGGNNGTGGGATGCCAGAAGAACTGGTCAATTAAATAGCCGTGCGCCCCGTGAATCTCCACAGCGTTAAACCCCAGTGTCTTTGCATCCGCTGCCGCTTGCGCGAATGCCTGGATGGTCGCGGAGATATCGTCTGCCGTCATTGCCACGCCGCCGGTCTTGCCTAGCGCAACCAAGCCTGAAGGCCCTTCAAACGGACCTTGCGGCAGCCAGCCCGAAGGCTTGGGGGCCACCACGCCCATATGCCAGAGCTGTGGCGCCATAAAACCACCGCGAGCTTGCACCTTCTCGATCACGGCCTTCCAACCTGCAAGTGGCGCTTCGCCATAGAAACGCGGAATGTTGGGATCGTTGGAAGAGGCGGGACGATTGACCACCGTTCCCTCCGAGACGATCAGGCCGACTTCGGCTTCCGCGCGTCGGGCATAGTAGTCCGCCACCTTCGAAGTCGGTACACCTTGAGGAGAGAACGAGCGCGTCATGGGCGCCATGACAACCCGGTTCTTGAGTTCCAGAGACTTCAGGCGGAAAGGCTGAAAGAGTTGTTGGGCAGTCATTGGGTTTTTCCCTTCTTAAATCGCGGGTTTTTAAGCACCAGCTTACCACTCGAACTTCGAGGCATCTGGTCAAAAGGGAACAAGCAGGCAACTTTGTTCTTGAAACGATTCCATAAGCATGACCGAGCTCGATGGACAGGCAAGGAAACCCGTTTCTTGGTCTTTGTTGGGCGTTACTCATGCTTGCGGCTCGGGTGGCAACCATCGCGCTTGCCGGTACGGTTCGACCGAGAAACCCCGAAACGAGGCAACTGCCCGATCCCCCCAGCAAGGAGAGAATCCAGGAGTTAGGAATGAGGAGTAAGGAGTTAGAATCACGAGCGCTCCTGCACGCCCGCCGCTTCAGACGTCAGAGCCCCCCGCATCTTCCCGGGCGTTTGACGTAGGCACTCTTCCTGTTCCTTTGTTTTCATCAACCTCTCGGGACATTCCCGAAAGGAGAGAATCCATGAGTCAGGAGCCAGAAGTTGGAATCTCAAACGCACCTTGCATCCGGCAGGGATTGAATGTTGGAGCCTCCAGGTATCTTTCCGGGCATTTGGGGCGTGTACTTTTTTCTGGTCCTTTGTTTTCATGAATATCGCCGGATGCACCTTCATTTTTGAAACATATGGCAGAAGTCAGAATCCAGGAGCCAGAATCAGGGCTTCAGCGGCAAGGTCACGGCTTCCGCCCCTGCGCCCGCAGGCATCCAAGCATTCGACACCAATCGATTTTGTCGTTCCTTTGTTTTCATGAACATCGCCGGATACACCTGCATTTTTGAAATCCCATCCGGCGTTCGCACTACCTTCCACAGGACTGGTTGTCCTTAATTGCGGCAATTTGCATCCGTTAACCACCCCCGCTACTGACGCGGCTCCCCCTTCCTTCACTGCGTTCAGGATAAGCTCTGAATCAGGCGGGGAGTTTTGATTTGCCTATGGCTCCCCGCCTCAGATGAGGAGGGGACGGCGCGATCGCGATGGGGGTGGTGCTGCCCGTTGTTATTTGGAGCTGTCTCCGAGTCATGAGGAGCACCTAGGCTGCATTTTGGCGTCATTTTGGCCTAAAATGTCACTCATTTCATGTCATTCTGAATAAAACGTCCGTATATTGGGCTGGCATTTTGTCCATGTTTTGTTTTTTTCATACAGATAGTGGCTTTGATCGTCGAAAATAACATCTTTCTTTTTCTGGCCTTGCTCTCCGCACGACTTGTTGTCCGAAATTTTAACAATTTGACTCCGACCCTTGATGAATTGTCATCTGTTCTTCGTGCCGGCCCGAGCATGGGCCCGATCCTTGTGGAGGAGTGCCCTTGATCTCGCCTGCCCCCTGCAACCTGCACGCTGTCCTGGGGCATTTGCGTCTTCGAAATTTCCCGGTGCGGGGTCATTTTGAAGGAGTGTGGGGTGGGTGGGGAAGTTGGGATGGCTTGCCTGGGTGCGGCGGTGCTTGAGGCCTTCATCGCCATCCTAGCCTATACTGTTCGGCTCAATTTGTCAAGAGACAAAGTGTCGATTTCACCAGGCACCCTTCGATTTCGACCCCGGATGTCTCTAATGGACGGGGACAGAGATTTTGCTCCCTGGTTTTTGCTGGGTGTTGCTCACGCGTGTGGCTCACGTAGGCGACGGCCGCGCTAACCGGTTCGGTTCGGCCGAGAAATCCAGAAACGAGCTGACTTTCACCATCAACTGTGACCATCAACTTTCATGGAAAAGAGTTATTTTCCTCCGAGAAAAATGCCGCAGCGCCAGGCCGCTTTAGGGTGCAGCTCTAAACTCGCGGCATTTTTTCAACGGAAGCTATATGGTCAGGTGGTGGAAAAGCATGGCGAGAACGCGTTTGCAACGCCGGTCAGGCGGGGATCTTTGTCTTCTCTTTTTTACGATCCTGAACATAACCAGCCAGCGCCTTGCGCACAGAAGCTCTTGCACGGTGCAACCGCATCTTGGTGGTCTCTTCCGAGATGCCCATGACTTCCGCTACCTCCCGCGTGTCAAGCTGTTCCACATCGCGAAGAACCAGCACCAGGCGGTAATGTTTGGGGAGGGCCAGAATGGCTTTTTGCAGCCTGTTGCGCAATTCCTGGTTTAGCACGATAGCTTCCGGGGTAGCCTGCTTTGAATCTCCCCTCTGGATTAACAGGTCGGAATCCCTGGGCAGCAGGTTGGCCAGCGAAAGCATTTGCGCTGGTGCGAATTTGCTCTTCCGCCGGCTCATCAAGCATTGGGTCTTTGCCACCTTGTAAAGCCAGACGGAAAGCGCCCGAGCGTCAGGAAATTCTCTGAGCTGCCGTGCCAGACGGATCAGGGTTTCCTGCGCTGTGTCCTGGGCGTCCTCGTGGCTGCCACAGACCTTCATTCCAAATCCGTAAACCACTCCTTGCAGGGTCTCAAGTGCCCGTTCAGCATCCTGTCGATTCCCGGATTGCAGAATTTTCAAGGCTTCTTCAATTTGCGCATTCAATCCAACTATCTCCCCGTCCCGATCGGCAAAATCCGCGGACATTGGGTAGTATCGCATTTCCATCCCGGGAAAGCGATTCCAATGCATCCGAAGTGGTCCAAGATTTCTTGTTACGTCTTTCTACAAATTGCATTTATGCACGTGTGGGAAGGCAAATGCCCGGGAAGCCGGAAGTGCAATGACGCAAAGTGCAATCGTCCTCTCAGGATGAACCTCCTGGAAGCGCAGGACTCTTACGTGCGCCTACCCTTTTCGAAGTATGACACCGGAAATACACCTTGAGGCGGTCTGATGATTCGTATTGTATTCGTTCTGTTGCTATCGACGCTTGTCACCTCTTCCATTTCCGCGGCGGGCCAGACGCCATTGCCATTGGCAGGAAATTTGACCTTGGCCGAAGCTGTTCGCGTGGCGCTAGAAAAGAACCCCACCGTGCAGGCGGCAGATGCCTACGCCAAAGCTGTGCACGAAGGAATTGCCGAGGCCCGCGCGGCACGGATGCCCCGAGTGGATTTTTCCGAAGGAATTACGCGCGGGAACAATCCCGTGTATGTCTTTGGCGGGTTGCTGACCGAGCGCCAATTCACTTCCAATGATTTTGCCCTGGGTTCGCTCAATACTCCCCGGCCCCTCGATATTTTCCGCACGCAGTTCAGCGCCGCCCTGCCCTTGTATGATGCCGGGCAGACCGGGCGGCGAATCAAGGACGCAAAGCTGAGCGCCCAGGGAGCGGGCGAAAATGGCCAGCGCACGCGGCAGGAGTTGATTTTCGGCGTGGTAAAGGCTTACACGGGCGAAATGCTGGCGCGTGAGAATGCCCGCGTGGCGCAGGCGGCAATGAAGTCTGCACAGTCGGATCTTGAGCGCGCCCAGGCCCGCCAGCAGGAAGGCCAGGCCGTGCCTTCCGACTTGTTGAGCGCGCAAGTGCAACTGGCCCAGGCGCAGGAAGACTTGCTGCAAGCGAATAGCGCCGTGGACCTTGCCGACGCCGCGCTGAACGTTGCCATGGGACTGCCTGAGGACGCGCCGGCCACAGTGCAAGCCGAATTGAAGGAGTCCGCATTTGACCTCAGCGCGTTGGCCGACCTTCAGCAACGGGCGCTCAAGAATCGCCCCGATTTGCACGAAGCCAGCCTCGGTGTGGAGCACGCCGCCAACGGTCAGCGCATGGCCCACGCTGAATTCCTGCCCAAAGTGAATGCGTTCAGTTCCTGGGAAGAGGATAACCAGACGTTCCTTGATCGCGGCGGCAACAACTGGACAGTGGGCGCAAGCCTGAACTTCAACCTCTTCGATGGCGGAGCCAACCGCGCCCGCCTGGCTGCAGCCCGCTATCGCCAGTCGCAGGCACAGGCCCAGTTGGCGCTGATGGCCGCAGCCGTCAAGCTTCAGGTGCGTGAGGCCTACCTGAACGTGACCACAGCCCGACAGCGCGTGGAAGTCTCGCGTCAGGCGCGCCAGGAGGCAGCAGAGAGCCTGCGCATCATCCAAAATCGCTACGAAGCCGGTCTTGCGACGCTTACCGATCTCCTGCAAGTGGAAACTGCACACATCGGCGCGCAGAAGAACTACCTGAACGCATTGTTCGACTACCGGTTGAGTTTTGCCGCGCTGGAACTCGCGACGGGCGAATTGGCGGCCGATTCGCCCGCAGTGACAAATTAGCGTGGAATTGCGGTTTTGGGATTTTGGGGGAGCCCAATTTTGCAGGTTGGGGAATCGCGAAAAGCCGCCGCGTCTGCTGCGCCATATTTTACGGTTTGAAGGACAAAATGCCTATGTCTGGAAAGAAAATCTACTCATTGTTCCTAGTCACAATCACGGCGGGCATTATGTCCGCTTGCAGCTCCAGTGAAAAACAGCAGGCACAAACCGCGCCTGTGGTCAGCGGCGTCCAGACTGAAGTGGTGCACTTACAGTCCGCTCCCCAGCTTTATCAGGCTGTAGGCGCCATCCACTCTGCCAACACGGCCGTCCTAGCTGCGCAAGTGGCCGGCACGGTGCGGGAGATCCGCGTTCAGCCGGGCGACCACGTGAAGCGCGGACAACTGCTGGCCGTGCTTGACGACCGTAGCGCGCAGGCACAGGTGCAGGGGGCCGAAGCCGGGGTGAACGAAGCCGTCCAGGGAGAAGCGGAAGTGGAGCAGGCGCTGAAGGCCGCCACGGCTGACCGCCAGTATGCGGAAGCAACCTATAACCGGTACAAAGATCTCCTCGCCAAGAATTCGCTGAGCCGCCAGGAATTTGATGGAGCGGAGGCGCGCTACCAGGCGGCACTGGCCAATGAGCGCTCCGTGGAAGCCAAAAAGCAGCAGGTTATGGCGCGCCGGCAGCAGGCTCATTCGCAGCAGACGTCGGCCCAAACCTACCTTAGCTATTCGCACATTGTTGCTCCTCTTGACGGCATCGTCACGGCAAAATCCGTCGATGCGGGAACCATGGTGATGCCCGGCACGCCGGTGCTTACGGTGGAGGAAACGGCGCACTATCGCCTGGAAGCGAGCCTGCCGGAGGAGTACCTGTCCGCGGCGAAGGTGGGTGACGCGGTTGCCGTCTCGACCGAACATGGCCAATTCCAAGGTAGAGTGGCAGAGGTGGTGCCGGCGGCGGACGCAACCAGCCACACATTTCTGGTGAAGATTGATCTTCCCCCCGATCGCAGTTGCCGCTCCGGCGAATACGGGCAGGCGGCCATTCCCATCGGCCAGACGCAAGGACTCATGGTGCCCAGTTCGGCAATGATTGAGCACGGAGAATTGCAGGGAGTCTTTGTAATTACGCCCGAGGGCATAGCGGAATACCGGCTGGTGAAGACAGGAAAGACCTTAGGGAGCCAGGTGGAGATTCTCTCCGGCCTTGGGGCGGGGGAGAAGATTGCGGTTTCCCAGATTGACCAACTGCGTGATGGCGCGCACGTGGAGGCACAATGACCACGCGCAAACTGGGTTTCGCCGGGCGCATCGCCCACTACTTTATCAACTCCAAGCTCACCCCGCTCATCATGATTTTTTCGATTTTGCTGGGCGCGTTTGCCGTGCTTAAGACGCCCCGCGAGGAGGAGCCGCAAATCGTTGTACCGATGATGGACGTCTTTGTGGAGATGCCTGGTTCCAGCGCGAAGGAAGTGGAGCAGCGCGTTACCACGCCCATGGAGAAGCTGATTTGGGAAATTCCCGGCGTCGAATATCTCTACTCCACCACGAAGCCGGGAATCAGCATGGCCATTGTGCGGTTCAAGGTGGGGGAAAGCCAGGAAGACTCCATCATCAAGCTCTACAACAAACTCTACTCGCACTTCGATTTGATTCCCCCCGAGGCTTCCAAGCCCATCATCAAGCCGCGTTCGATTGATGACGTTCCCATTCTGGCTCTGACCTTCTGGAGCAACCGTTACGACAGCTACACGCTGCGCCGGGTGGCCAGCGAAGTGGATCGCGAAATCAAAAGCATCGACGATGTCTCGGAAACCAAAGTGATTGGGGGGGAGCGGCGACAGATCCGCGTGCTGCTCAATCCCACACGGATGGCGGGATTTGGCGTTGCGCCCGCGTCCCTGATCGATACGATCGGGAGAACCAACCAGCGCCTGCAGGTGGGGGAATTTGCGGCAGCGAACGAGGAGTACGATGTTGAAGCCGGCGACTTTCTGCGCAATGCTGACGATGTGGGAAGTGTGGTGGTGGGGGTATCTTCCGGCCATCCCGTCTATCTGCGCGATGTGGCGGAAATCCGCGACGGCCCTGAGGATCCCGCCAACTACGTGCTTTTTGGCTTCGGTTCCGGCGCACACAGAGAAGCCGTGGCGGCGGTCTCCGACCGCCAAACGGCGGTGGGGACACCGCAGCTACAGATGGGGGAATCCCCCGCCGTGACGCTCACCGTCGCCAAGCGCAAGGGAGTGAACGCTGTGGTGGTGGCCGGCCTGGTTCTGGACAAGGTGCAGAGCTTGAAAGGCACTTTGATTCCCGCCGGTGTGGAAGTGACGGTGACGCGGAATTACGGGGCGACGGCCCAGGAGAAATCGAACGAATTATTGAAGCATCTCCTGCTGGCCACGCTTTCGGTAACCCTGCTGATCGCCTTTGCGCTGGGATGGCGCTCCTCAATGGTGGTGCTTGCGGCCGTGCCGGTTACGCTGGCGCTGACCTTGTTCATCTACTTCATTTATGGCTACACGCTGAACCGCGTCACCTTGTTCGCCTTGATCTTCTCCATTGGAATTCTGGTGGACGATGCCATTGTGGTGGTGGAGAACATCACCCGGCACTTCCACCTTCCGGAAAACAAGGGCCGCGCGCTGGCGGATGTGGCGGTGGAGGCAGTGGATGAAGTGGGCAATCCCACCACGCTTGCCACCTGGACGGTCATTGCCGCGATTTTGCCTATGGCCTTTGTGGGCGGCTTAATGGGACCGTACATGCGGCCCATCCCCATCGGGGCGTCGCTGGCCATGCTGTTCTCACTCTTTATTGCCTTCGTGATTTCACCCTGGGCGGCGTTACGCATGCTCAAGGGCGCCAAAGCCGGTCACGGTGAAAGCGGGGAAGAGGAGGAGGGCTGGACCACGCGTTTCTACCGGCGGCTGATGATGCCCCTGCTCATTGATGCCCGCAAGCGGACCTTCTTCCTGGTCGGCGTGGTGCTGCTTCTGCTTTCCGTGTTTACCCTCCCGCTTCTTAAGATCGTCCGCGTAAAAATGCTGCCGTTCGATAATAAGAGCGAGTTCCAGGTAATCGTCGATATGCCGGAGGGGACGACACTGGAGGAGACCGCTCGCGTCGCTCGCGAGGTGGCGCACCGCGTGGCCCAGGAGTCGGAGGTGGTGAACTATCAGATTTATGCCGGCACGGCCAGCCCCTACAACTTCAATGGGCTGGTGCGGCATTACTTTCTGCGGCAGAGCGCGAACGAGGCCGATATACAGGTCAACCTGCTTCCTAAAGAGGAGCGCTCCGCCCAGAGCCATGAGATCTCCAAGCGTGTGCGTGACGCCATTGTTCCCATCGGGGATAAGTACGGGGCCAAGTTGAAGGTGGGGGAGATTCCCCCCGGGCCGCCCGTGTACCAGACGCTGGTGGCGGAAGTCTATGGACCCGAATACAGCCAGCAGATTGACGTCGCAAGACAGATTCGCGACGAGTTCAAAAAGACTCCCGGCGTGGTGGACGTGGATTGGACGGTCGAGGCTGCCCAGCCGCAGTACCACTTTGTCGTGGATAAGGAGAAGGCGGCCCTGGCAGGTGTCTCTGCTGACCAGATTGCGCAAACGCTGCGTCTGGCGGTAAGCGGAGCGGTGGTGGGCCTGGCGCATCAACCGAAAGAGAAGGAAGACGTTGATATCGTGCTGGAACTCCCCCGCGCCGATCGCAGCAGCGTCGAGGGGCTCAGTGAAATTCGTGTGGCGTCGTCATCGGGCGCACTGGTGCCGCTCGGCGAATTGACCCACGTGGAAAGCGGCGCCATTGAAACCTCCATCTACCACAAGAATCTGAAGCGCGTGGTGTACGTCACCGGCGATGTAGCGGGGAAGGAAGAGAGTCCGGGGTACGCAATCCTGAGCCTCTCGAAATCGCTCGACAGTTTGCGTGGCCCGGGCGGATACAAGATTGAGCGTTATGCAACGCACCTGCCTTTTCTCACCGACCAGGTGAGCATGAAGTGGGATGGCGAGTGGCAAATTACCTATGAAGTTTTCCGCGATCTGGGTTTCGCCTTTGCCGTCGTCCTGGTGCTGATCTACGTCATTGTGGTGGCGTGGTTTCAATCCTTCCGCATCCCGCTGGTAATCATGGCGCCAATTCCGCTGACGCTGATCGGAATCATTCCGGCCCACGCCATGATGGGAGCGTTTCTGACCGCCACCACCATCATCGGATTCATCGCCGGGGCGGGAATCATTGTGCGCAATTCCATCATCCTGGTGGATTTCATCGAATTGCGGCGGGAGCAGGGCATGGCGCTTGAGGAAGCCGTGGTGGATGCGGGAGCGGTTCGCTTCCGGCCCATGCTGCTGACGGCGGCGGCCGTGGTGGCAGGAGCGTTCGTCATTCTCTTTGACCCGATCTTTCAGGGCCTGGCAATTTCATTGATGGCGGGCGAGGTGGCCTCAACATTCCTCTCCCGAATGGCGGTGCCCGTGCTGTATTACCTGAACGCAAAGAGTGAGAAGAGCGGTGGGTAACGGCTGGTGGCTGTTGTTTAGTGAATAGCGGGATTAGTAAAGAGCAACGGCACCTCTGATTTTCAAGATCAGGAGCGCAGCGCCCGGCATCTTCGTAGTGAGACCCAAATAATCGGCTGCTAGCCACTAACCACTAGCCAATAACTACCGTTTCAAGGAGATTTGCAATGGACGTCAATCGATTTCTGCGCATGATTGCCGGAGCTTTTGTGATGGCTTCACTGGCCCTCGGATATTGGGTAAGCCCCAAGTGGTATTTGTTTACCGCTTTCGTAGGACTGAATCTGTTTCAATCGGCGTTCACCAACTGGTGCCCGATGATGACCTTCCTAAGGAAGCTCGGAGTGAAGCCTTAACGATATATACTTTTCCACTTGGATTGGGGGAAGACATCCGGTAAGTAACCCCGAGCCCAAATTTGTTTTATGTTCTGAAAATTTCAGCGAGCCGTCGACTGCGGCCCGACGCATGGCTGAAGGTAACTTCGGCGCTTAGCGAAGGCAAGAATCGCCCTTCGAACGACCCAAACAGAAGTGTGCCTGTTAATCGTCCTTTAACATCCGAATCTCGCACTCGCCGACAATTCGCCGCGGGGGGATTTGGTCTACGGCGCTGAGGGTGAGGTGGGGCCCGGAGGGTGGGAATCCTGGTTCGGGTCGGCGGAGAACAACGCTCCGGTATTGATGTAAACCTTGCGCCCCTGCGGGTTGGAAATCAGGACAATTCTGTCTGCCCCCTGATGCGATCCCGTCGCCTCAACCGGTGGGGTGAGTTGGGTCTGAATCCCCAAAGCGGCCACCGCCGGTGTTTCCGGAATGGCGGCGAACGGTTCCGTGCCGGCGATAAACACCTCGCTGTGCGTCAATACCGGATCGGCCGCGGCGACGAGATTGGTGAGATTGTCGATTTCCGCCGTTTCGATCCCTTCCGGCTGATTGAAGCCGACAGAGTTCTTGTAAAGGGGCAAGCTGGAGCTTCGCTTCATGAATTCGGTCCAGAGTGGCAGAGCCGACTGGGCGCCGGTGATGTTCATGTCTCGATCGTCGTCATAACCCACCCAGGCCACGGCGAGAAGGTTGGAGGTGAATCCGGCAAACCAACCGTCATGGGAAGTGCCGGTCTTTCCCGCCGCCGGGAGCCAGAACCCGCGCGACCTCACCCCTGCTCCGGTCCCGTTATTGATCACGCTTTCCATCAGGCTCACCATCAAATAACTGACGCGCGAATCCAGCACCTTGCGGGCGCTGACCGGGTTGTCCCAAACGGTGCGCCCCTTGGGGTCGATCACGGCTACGATGCACCGGGGCGCGACATACTCACCATGGTTGGCGAAGATCGTATAGGCCCCAGCGACTTCCAGGGGCGTGGACACATAAGCGCCCAGTGCGATGGCGGGCGTTGCCTCCAGTTGATTGTTGAACCCTGCCCTCACGGCAAGACTTCGCACCTTGTCGTATCCCACCATCTCGGCAAGATGGACGGCGGGCACGTTAAGAGAGAACGCCAACGCCGCACGGACAGTCACCGTGCCGTGATAATCCCCGCCATAATCCCGGGGAGTGTAGGAGCGATTGGAAAACTCGAACGACGTGGGGTCATCGGGCAGAACCGTGGCGGGCGTAACCAGCGGCAGTGAGCCATCTACGCCCGAGTTCAGGGCCGCCGCATAGACGAAGGGCTTGAATGACGAACCCGGCTGCCGGCGCGCTAAAACGTGATTCAACTGGCTCTCACTGTAGCCGCGTCCACCCACCAGGGCCTTGACGTCACCCGTGCCGGGGTCGAGAGCCACCATGGCCACTTGTGGCAGGCCGGTATCCGGCAGGGACTTCTTGCTGCGCTCTCTCCCGTTCGTGATTTGCCGGTCGAGTTCCACCAGGCCGGCGCGCGCTCCGTCCGAGGCCGCTTGCTGGAGATCAAGATCAAGCGTGGTGTAAACGCGATAGCCTTTCGAAAGCAGATCGCTTTCGGGAAATTGCTCCAGTAGTTGCGCCTTCACCAAATCCACAAAATAGGCTTGCTGGCGGGCTTCCACGGGCTGCTCAGCTAATTTCAGGGGAGCCACCGAGGCCTGCCTGAATTCGCCGGAAGTGATGAAGCCGGCGTCGCGCATCCTTCCCAAAACGAAATTGCGCCGCTCGGCTGCCCGCTCCGGATGCTTGTAGGGCAGGTAGAGATTCGGGCCGCGAATCAGGCCCGTCAGAAAAGCGGACTCAGGGAGCGAGAGGGCGCTGACGTCTTTATCGAAATAGACCGACGCCGCCTCGCCAAATCCATTGATGGAAAAGCTGTCCCGCTGACCCAGATAAACCTGATTGGCATAAAGGACGAAGATCTGCTCCTTGGTTAACCGGTGCTCAAGGATCATGGCAAGAGCGATTTCTTCCACTTTTCTCCGAATCGTGCGACGGGGTGTGAGGAAAAGGTTTCGCGCAAGCTGCATGGTGAGAGTGCTGCCACCCTGAAGGCGCTTGTCCGACCGGAGATCCGCGAGCGCTGCGGCGACCATGCGAAGAGAATCCACACCGTGGTGGGTGTAAAACCGATGGTCCTCGGTGGCCAGAATCGCGTCCACGAGCGATTTGGGAAGATTCTGGTAACAAACCAAATGGCGCTTGGTGCGGCTGGCTCCAAAAAGAGTGGTGATGGGCTCGGGCTCAAGCTGATAGGTCTTCATATCGGTCATTTTGTCGAGGTCGGTCATCGAGACGAGGTGGTCAGCTTTGAATTCCAGGCGCGCGGGACCTTCGACATTTTGACTATTTTGGAAGAAAGAGTCGGGGCCGGGACGGATTTCCAGCCCATTGTCGGTCATGGAAAAGCTGCCGACGCCATTGACATTTTGTCCTTCAATGTATCCAGCCTTGCGGAGAGTTGTGGCGATTTCATGGGAATTTGCTAACTGTCCACAATGAAGTGTGCCGGGAGCAGCCAGAATTACCGCAGGATCGCCAAACACGTTCCCATCCAGGCGGGCGTCAATGATTCGAGAAAGGTCTAGGTAAAAGTGAATAAGAACACCTGTGCCCGTCGCAAGGATGAGCAACATCAGTATTCCTGCCACGAGCAGGATTTTCTTTGCCGGCAGAGGCCGGGGGCCGGATGAGGTCACAGGCGGGGCCTTGCCACTCGTAAGGCTGCCGGTGTTCTTAAGCTGAAGGGTGTTCATTGATCTCCTATTGCTGAAGCGTTCGCACGATGGAGAACCCGCCCAATGTATCGAAACAATAGTGCGCACGTATTCCTAAGGATTGAGTTTATAGTGGACAGTCTCAGCCTCAGACTTCAAGGATACGGGCTGGATTGTACTCGTCGTTGGGGCGGACGCTTTTCCATTTGGCCCTTCGATGGCGCTGTAAACGGGGGCCGTTCCCACTTTGCGGCGGATTACCTTGGCATCGCGCTCAGGTGTGGCTTTGGGTTTCTTGGCTGCTGGTTCTTCCAAACGGCTCAAATCCGCGAAGACTGCAGCTTTCAATTCCATGAACTGCGCCGCATCTTTGAATTCGTTGAGACTTTCTTTGCACTCTTTCAATGCGGCGCTGCACTTGCTTGCCCCGGAGGTCTCGCGATTACCTTGGGGCACTGGATTGGCAACAGAAATCGACGAACATAAACTCAGGAGGAGACACGCCGGAGCTAAACGATTCATGGGCGCTACCTTTCACCCGCCGTGCGGAAAGGGCGTCAGCCGCTGCCTCAAAGAATCTCACCGGCAGCTCGACACACGTTGGTTATACCTTGGAGGAATCCACCTGTCAGGCCTGTACGGCTCACACGTTTGGTCGATATAGCTCATTGAAGTTGAGACGAAGGAAACCAAAGAGGTGGGGCGTTCGTACCTGGGGCTGGTTTTGTGTCAGCTCTTGCACATCAGACGCAAATAATTTGTCATGGAAGCCACTCAAAGGGGGAGCGAGACGAGGCCATTTGATGGGGCGTGGGAAGAATTGCCCGCAGAAGTCGGAACAGGCGTTACTGCTTTCAATTGATCAAGCCAGGAGAGAACGCTCTGCCACCGAACGCTGTCGTTTTTCGTTTCAAAAGGGGCAGAGAGATCGGAATAGAACTCCAGGATGTTGGCGCGCAGTTCAGGTGAAGTCCGATCGAACTTTCGCTGGGAAAGTTCTGCCAGTAACTGTGCGTAGGATTCGTCGGTCAGAGGGTACTCAGCTGCCATGGTTATCTTGCCGGTATCCAGATCCATATTGGAGAGGTGCAGTGAGCCTGTTCGCAGTTCTTCAAGAAAGGCCCGATATTCATCGACTGAGGTATTAATGCTCTTAAAATACATCTCCTCCGTCTTGGGGTTGGGGTTCTTGAAGGCAAGCGCTCTGAAGGGTCCCAATTTCGGCATGTAACGTAAGAAGACGGCCAGTACGCGCGCGCCCGGCCCCGGCTTTGTATATTCATTCCCCCAGTTCTTTTCATAATCAGACCGGGAGAGGCGGTAAATGAATTTTTGTTTTGAGAAGGTGGGTTCTTCCCGCATCATGTCTTTCTTGTGTGTCTTTAGCGCGACCTGCGTCATCTCTGGAATCAACTGGCTTACCGTGTAACGGTAGGAGCTGATCGAGAGATTCTCGCGCGTCAGGACGTCTTTCAACTCGACTCCGTAAACCACCGGAAAAACTCGTTCCATTAAGGGCAGAGAAACCTGAAACCCGATGAAATCGTGATATTGCTGCGGGGCATAACGCCTCCTCGCCACCTGCACCATATCGAAACCGAATTCCGTCCTGATATGGGCCGTATTACTCTCGGCGTAGCTCACCGAGTCGCCGAATTTCGCGCGCAGCTTTGGGTATTCAATAGCAACGGATTGGTTAACGGCCGGGTGGCCCGCAATATCTGACGAATAGTGGGCGAGGGCACCCATGGCGAACGCATACTCATTGGCATCCTGACTCTCGACCAGCATCTCGCGAACAAAGTCGCCGCTGCGAACGTAATGGGTGAGGTTGCTGAATTGCTTGCTGCCAAATGGGTAGTAGCCAAGGTCCTGGATGACCGCGCCACCATAGGCATAGGCGTGCGCCTGCTTGATCTCATCATACGTCAAAGCCGGAAACCGCTTGAGCAGCAGAAGGCGGATCTCATCTTTCCAAAGCAGGTCGACAATCTCCTCATGCGTCAGGACAGAATACGCGAAAGACCCGCAACTGCAGATGAGCAATGCACAGAGGGTGAGTGCAATAGTTGTTGATTTTTTCATGGTTGCACTTTCCTGAACAGGTTGATAACCGAAAACGCGCGCCAGGTGCTTGAGGCATCTGGCGCGGTTGTAGCTTACTTTTGACCCCTTACATCATTTCCAATGGATGGGTTATAACCGGGCAAATGTTCGTCCACCCGAGGGAGAATATTTGGCCAGCGTGCCGTCCAAACGTCCCGCCGATAGTGGTGAAGGCACCGTACCATCGATCAGGAGTTCTTTCGCGGTTACCCTGCGGCCATAGAGTCTCTGGTTGGCATTTTCGTTTTGCTTATACACGGCCCCATTCAGAGACGCACCGGCGAACAATCCGCGGCTGCGTGAATAGCTCAGAATTTCGGCATGCAGTTGAACGTCGGTCGCGCCGTCCGCGGCACGGCCCACGGGCCCCGCCGCTACAGACAATTCCGCACCCAATTTTACGCTATCTTGAACCAGCTTCTTCATTCCTTCCGGGTTCATGACAAGGAAAACTACATCGGTGGCCTGTCCACCAATTTGGAATCCCACGCTCGCGCCCCCCATGGTAAACATGGCCGGTGCGCCCCAGGGGCCGTCTCCGTGAGTGCGGCAGACCAGCACGCCGCGTCCGAAACTACCGCCAAATACGAAGGCAAATTTTACCTGGGAAGGAACAATGCCTACGCACACGGCCTTATCTAACAAGTCATGAGGAATGCCCTTGTCGGGAGTACTCATAATCTCGTTCAAAACATTGGTCGCCTTATGCAGTTGGCCCTCACCGGCGAACGCGGTTGCAGAGAACGTCAACAACAGAAATACCAGAGTAAGTCTTTTCATTTAAAACTCCTTTTACCAGCACACGCGCGAACCGCAGTGTCCGATGTTCCCATTTCAGAACTGTTGGACTACTGCCGGGCTCGGCGTTTTTCCAGGGCTTTCTCCGCCTGGCCGATGATCCCTTGAACCTTCCCAGCAGCCTCTTCCATCGTGCCCTTGATTTGCAAGCCGGGATTATTCGTTAGTTGGCCTGCTTTCGCCCTGACCTTGCCTTTTACTTCGTGAAACTTGCCGATGGCATTATCTTTCGTACTCGGTTTCATCACGCTTTCTCCTTTGACAGGATTCAGGGCAGCAGTCCCGGTGAAATCCACCGGAGAAAGTGCATAGATCTTTCTGCTTGAGCAGATGATGCGGCACCTGCCACCTCTTTCCTGCCGACAGTTGATTTCTCGGCGCTTCTCAGGCAGCGACTCTCGCAAGCTCCCTGCCCACTCTTTTTATATGCTGTAAGAGTGCGGGTGTCTGTACCACCTAGCTCATGAGTCTGGTCTGATTTGCTCACTGCAACTTGCAGGCGTGGACTACCTCGTGGGGCGGACGGAGATGACAGGGTGTTGGTGTGGAGGCTGGTCGAGCAGGACTGCGCTGAGAAGGCGGCCATTGACCGTCAACACGCCGTTCCCCTGATAATCGATAAGGCCGAGTTTTCTGAACTTGTTCATGAAGTGGCTGACACGCGACCTGGTGGTACCCACCATTTGCGCCAACTGTTCCTGATTAAAGGAGGGAAATGGTGCTTGCTCTCCACCATCTTTGCCATTATTTCCCAGCATCAACAGAATGCGGGCAAGGCGCCTTTCAGAGAAATTGAAAAGTCGATCCAGGAAGTCCTCCTCCACTTGAACCATCCTATCAAGCAGGTAGGAGATGAAGAGCTTGGCAAAAGCCGGGTCTTTGTGAATAAGGCGAACGAGCGTTGCCTTTTTTACGCAGGCGATGGTGGAGAGCTGAATCGCCGTTGCGGTTGATATCCGGAGTGATTTTGATGTCAGGCAGCCTTCCCCAAACACGTCTCCTGGCCCCAAAATGGCGATGACAGCACGTTTTCCGCGTGGTGATGCAACCACCAGCTTCACGTTGCCATTCTGAATTAGGAACATCGAATCTGCCGCGTCTCCCTGCGAATAGATGGCCTGCCGGTCCTGGTACTCTCGAGTGGTCTTTTCCGCCCCAATCTTCTTGAGGAAGGTTCGCGAATTAAAGGTGAGCGTATGCCTGCTCATGCTAAATGCCTCCGGAAACCAGTTTTGTTGGGGGCTGGCTCCACCCTGTTCAAACATTCCCGCACGCGGCGAATGTGGTCTTATGAGGGCCCAGGGCTTTCCACGAGGAATGGCACAGAGGCCTGGCAATAGGTACAGATGGCAGTACTCTCCTCAGTCTTATACACCGTCTTGTTCGCCACCCTGAATATGCGCAGGCACTCCGTACAGGTCAACATGGAATAACCGGCGAACCCTTGTCTTGTCCTGGCCGGGGTACTGGCTACCTGGGGAAGATTGACCCGATCCGGCGTTTTCCCAACGAGATCGTGAAGGGCTCGCAGAAGTTCCTGAATTTGCAGCGACCCTTTTTCGAACCAGGCGTCGGGTTCTGTTCCCGTCGGCAATTCAACCGGTCCTGATCCTGAAAGGATAATGACCGGGATTGACGGGAACCGCTGGCGGACTACGGATACAAACTCGATTCCTGACATGCGTGGCATCTGAATGTCGGAGATGATCGCATTGGGGAGCTCATCGCGGAGTTTCGCCAGTCCGTCAATCCCGTCTTCCGCTTGGCGAGCTTCAAACCCGTCTTCTTCCAGCCGATTTGATAGTAGTTCCCGAATGTCGGGATCGTCGTCCACCAGTAAAACGCTGTTCGTAGATTCCTGGCGCATAAAATCCTCCTCCACAGATACCGCAAAGCCGTGAAAGTCCTGATAGTTTTGTATACCCAAGGCAAGAGGCGTGTCTGTACCCTAAAGTACAGATGCATGGTCAAAAGTGCACATGGTCTTTCATGGAGGGCGCCGCCCGAAGCCGGGGTTATTGTGCGGTCTGATCCATTTAGGTTCGTTTGCTGCGGTTCATATCAAGGGGAAAATGCGGCCGAGTGCATGGGTTGAAGGCAACCGGGTGTATATTCGTGAATGCGAGAATGGGCGAATGGAATTGGGGCTCTCTCCTACCGGTTGGGGCAACACGATGTTCATCTCAGATATCCACGTGCTTTCGGCAGCGTTTTTTATGGGTTTAGCGGCGGCAGCTCCCATGGGCCCAGTAAACATGCTGGCCATTCGGCGCGGCTTGATTGGGGGTTGGCGCCACACTCTTGCCTGCGGCGCCGGCTCCGTGGCTGGCGAGCTTACCCTCTTCGCGCTGGTTCTTCTCGGTGGCCACTACCTTTTTTCCGACCTGGCCAATCCGACTCTTCAGACCATTCTGGCGGGGATTGGCTTGATCGTTCTGCTGCCACTGGGAATCTACTTCTTGGTCCGCGCCGTCAAGGAACCACTAAAGGCCTATGCAAGTGCTCGAAAGAACTGGGATGAGGGCACCGTCCCCGCGCATCTGGCCACTGATGTGGTCTCCTGTGCCGGCCTGACACTGTTCAATCCTTTGACCATGATTTACTGGGTTGGCGTTACGTCCAACTGGCTTCCCCTGGCCCATACCATCCTGGGTTCCAAAGCTCCGGGATGGGGAATCCTGATGGTGGCCCTGGGCCTGACAACATGGTTCACCACGTTGGTCATCGTCGTCCGCTTCATCCCAAACCGGATCGGTCCGTCCTTCTTCCGCCTCATTAACGCCATCCTTGGCGTCATCCTCCTTGGCTTCGCCGCGTATTGTGCAATTGTGCTATCTCGCCATTTTCATGGTTGAAATTGCTATTCCACCACCCAGGTGGTAAAACCCTTCCCCAGGCGGACAAGTTCATCGGCGGGATTTGTTTGTAGGAATTCGCGAAGCCAGGAGAGCGACCTTCGCCCGACGACAAGCGTGTTGCATCCCCGTTGTCGCGCCAACTTGAGGATCTCTTTGGGCGCGTTTCCTTTGTCGCTCGGAACGCAAAAGTATACTTCGATCTCGCCACGCGCAAATCCCGCGTGGCGCAATTCTGCATAGGCATGTTCGAGAGAGACCGACGCCTTCCTCTTCGCAGCTGCTGCCCAAAGATGGCGGCCGGCACGCAGGCGGGATTCCAGCCAATCTTGCTTCCCAAGATTCTCCTTGTCGCCATACTCCATCATTTCTGCCGGCGGGGAGGGCAGCGTGTGCGCCAGGCAGATTCGAAACCCGCGGCGGCCGCCGAGAATTTGAGCGACGTATTTAACCGCTCGCATCGAAGCGAGTGATTTGTCCACAACGACGAGCAGCTTAGTTGTTGCCAATGGGGTCCTCCGGCCTAGGTGAGTTTGGAGTGAACGTCAGCGGTCTTGGCCTTATTCTCTTGCGTGTGCACGGGCTGCTCAGGATGGTCTTCAGCATCCTCGACGCCCTCCGCGATCCCCGCCTCGTAAGGCTGGTCCGTGTCGGCAAGTTCTTCGACACTCTCATCCATAGCCTCCGCCTCGTGCGAGAGTCCCTGTGTGTCGCCGGATTGCCCGGCGCTGTCAGGACCTACTTGTCCCGGGTCAGTCCCGAGATCATCGAGCTGTGCTTCGTTGTCCCCAGAGAAACGCTTCATACTTTAGAACCTCCAACCAACACAGTGGAAATAGAACCTAACCCCGGCCCGCAGGGGAACAGCCTTTGCCGGCGTTACTGATGGCAAATCCAATCATCGTGGATGGCTGCTCCCTGCACCGTAGCCCTTGCCAGGGGCATGATTCCAATCAGACCGATTCAGAGGTTCTCATCTCAATCAGCCTCTACCGGCCGAATGGACGTGCACTTGAAGTGCCACCGGCGCCCAATACGGCGAGCGGGCGTAATAGTTGTAGAGCCGGTGCTCATACTCGCGGGTAACGGGAATGGTGTCGTCCCATCCCGGGCCGTTCTTGATGGTCTCGCGGGTGAGGTCGACATAGACTTTGGAGTCCGGCCAACTCACCTTGTTGATCCACTGCGGCGACACCAACACCTTTTTGCCCGGCCACCAGTTCTGCGTATCCACTTCAAGATACCGAATGGCCCACGTTTCATCATCCACAATGAAGTCCTTCACGTGCCCGATCTCGCCATCCGCCGCCACGATGTGATACCCGGTGACTTCCGTCGTGCTGCGCAGATGGGAATCGGCTGACTCCAGTTGCGGCCGCGCTTGAGCATCGATGGCCTCGGCCAGTTCTTCCCGGTGCACCTCATAAGCGTCCGTGTCGCTCTGCCCGGCCCAGTAATAGGGATAACCGTAATATCCCAGGTACAGTGCTTCGTGCTGACGTGAAACTGGCTTGTGCGTGTCCATGGGCGGACTGTCCTCAACCTGCTTCTTCGTAAGCGATACATCGATGAGTCTTGACTGCCAATCAACCTGGCGGAGGGCAAGGGGCGAAACAAGCACCAACCGGCCGCCCAGCCAGTCTCCGGCATTGACAATCACGTAGCGCACGGCCCAGCTCTCGTCGTCAAAATAGAACTGATCCACGATCCCCATATCCCCATCGCGGGCCCGGATGGTAAAGCCCTTCAAATGGCTGACATTTCTTAACATGGTCTTGCCCTCCTTGGTTTTATCGGCTGCTTGCTAAGTTATTTCGCAACGGCTGCGGCGGCTTGCGCGTGGGAAACGAGATGTACGGCCACTTCCACCGATTGAGTCGTCTGCATGATATCTTTCGCCTTGGCCACTTCATCCGCAGTGCCATGAGCGATGACCAGGAACTTGTCTGAGCCGATCGCCGTTTCGTATTTCACGACGCTGTCCTTGGGAATGCCAATGCTATACAACCCTGCGCCGATTGCGCCGAGTCCTCCCACCACCACCGCGCCCTCAAGAGCGCCAACAATCCAGGCCACCAGCGGACCAGCCACCAGCACCGGACCCACGCCGGGAATGGCGAAGAATGCGGCGCCAAACAACATTCCCCAAAGCCCGCCCCAAAAGGCGCCGAGCTTTCCCCAATACTTCATGCGCTCGCCGGTGTTGTAGTAACCCACAACCTGCTCTTCCGTGTGGTAGTCCTTACCGACAATGGACAGCTTCTTCATATCAACCCCAGACCGCTGAAGCTCCTTTACCGCGGCCTCCGCCTGGGAGTGAGTTTCATAGATCCCTACTGCTGAATTGGTTTGAGACATGGTTAATCTTCCTTTTTCTGCGATTGGATTTTGTTGAGTTTCAACGAATCTTTGTTTCCTGTCGTAAATGCTTGAGTGCCCTCTTCTTATTCCGGTTTTGGGCCGCACCCATCCACGAGCGCAGCTTTCTAGCTCCCCGCTTCGCGCATCTCGAATCAGAGTGCCCCCGAATGGTCGGTAAAGGGGGGGTCGCTATCCGGACCAGTGACGTGGCTGGGTTCCCGTACCCTCTTATTGCGAGCCCGAATCACCGCTTCGCGAGCCAATTGCTCACTGGCGGCATTCTCGTCCACAGCCACAGTGGTTTTCGGCTTTGAATTGCAACCACATTGGCATCCGCTGCCATGACTTTCGCCACCTTGCGTTTGCACCGCTTTTTCTTCTGACATTTGTATCCTCCCGTTTCGGCCATCCTTGAACGACCCCTGCGAGTCAGTATTTCAACCCGGTGAGGTCATCATTTCGACACTGATGTGACTGGCCGATATGGTTATACTCTGCAGCTTTCACCGCAGCAGTCCCGTACTGCTCACCGGGCTGGTCAATAAAGCTCAGGTTGGTTAGCCCCAATACTATTCACTTAGGCTTAACATCCCCGAAATGACCTCCTCACCCCCGCCCCTCGCCTCCAAGGGGGCGAGGGGAGAGGTAGTTTGAATTTGGGCCCTTTGGGGGAGAGAGTGAACCGCAACCCCGGCTTTCATCAACGGGGGCGGGACGGGTGAGGGGGTCGAATTTAATGAATGATCAACTCAAACCGCTTATGAACAGCATTGTGGTTAGCCCGGACTTCTCACCAGCCTGCGGGGACTGATGTGTGCAAGCCTCAAAGGGGCGGGATAACTCAGCCCAGGCCAACGGCCTGGGTTTCGAGGACGAAGGGTTACTCCAAGCCCTGAAGGGGCGCGTCAACTCCTGTCGAAATTGAGTTGTGATTCCCGACCTGTCCCCAGCAATGGGGCTAAACTGTGGTTACGCGTATCGCTCCTTCAGGGCTCAGCCGCGTAACAATCTTTAAGCCCAGGCCGTTGGCCTGGGCTGAGTTATGGCGCCCCTGCGGGGCTTAAAACTCCCATCGCCCGAAGATAACCGCCGAGGCTAATGATAAGTTCGGTTTATGCGATCTTCAGGCGTCTAAAAATGGGGACCTTGGCAAAGTCCAGGATGAAGGCAAAGGCGGCTGCCGCCACCAGGATTTCCACCACGACAGTGAGGGGTATCCGGGTCATGGCGATTCCGCAAGCCGCGAGCGATGAGGCGATCAGCAGATCGATTACAGACGACCCAATCAGCCACCGGCTGGGACACGATGACCAGATGCGCCGGCGTTCCCGGTTCGTATAGGTGGTTGCCTGATTGCCGAAGACGATGGCGATAAAGGCCAGAGTTCTCAGGGCGTCGATTCCAAGACCCATGCGGTATTTGGCGATGGTGAGTGCGGCAGTGCAGAAAATCAATTCCGAGACCCCCATGAAGACGCCGGCAATCGTCAATTTGCCGATTTTCCATTCGTTCGGCGCCGGGGACGCCCGCACGTTGTCCGTGCTCGTGGACATGCCCAACAGGTCGCCGGTGAGCATAATAATGACCATCAACATGGGAGTCAGAATTGCGTGCCCGGTCATCACCAGCCCCACGGCCAGGAAGAGGACCTGGACAATCTTCTTGGTCACGGAGTTCAGCGTATAGGTGAGGATGCGCT
>PLSX01000277.1 GCA_003165315.1 Acidobacteriota bacterium | reverse complement strand
TCAGGCTGGTGGCGTAGCTGACGCGGGCGACGTGCCGCGATTGCGCTTCGATCAGGAAGCCGTCCAGGTCGGTCCGCTTAAAGATGATGCCGGTGTGTACCGAAGCGGGGCAAAGCCTAAGGTTGACGGTGACCCCCGTGTGCAGTCCGATTCCAGATAACGAAACCACTGAAGCAAGTGTACGTTGTTGACCCAAAGTCCCTCCCCGACGCGAAGCGCATTATATGCAGTTCCACAGCCACGCCGATGTTAAATAATAACATTCTGTAAATGTTATGTTTACGTAAATATTGTAAAGCATTTCTGCTGTCGTAGTGTGGTAATTGTGCAACACAATTCGAAAAGCTTTGTGTCCAAGCTGCATCAACAAGCGGCATTTTGCCAGCAAACCTTGATCCTGGGTTAGAGGATTCGGCAAAGGCAAATCGATCTCGATATGAAGATCGAATGGCCCCATTCACCCCATCTATAACAGGGCGACGTAAATTGTAGCGTCGATCTCCGATCGACGACGGCAGTCGGAGACGGCCGCTACAACCCGATGCCTGAACATTTGGCCAATCAGCACCGCAGGTCGCCAAAACCTGAAAATTTGACGTGTTGATTGCGCTGGCCCCGTATAACTCCCTCGGGTTAGGGTAGAATGACAGGCTCATCCACTTGCCAGGAGGAAGGTTTGCCAGAAGCCAATCAGCTTTTTTTGATCGATGCCATGTCGCTGGTGTTTCGCGCCTTTTTTGCGCCGATGCAGATGGCCTTGGCCTCACCCACCGGAATGCCCACCAAGGCCATCTACATCTTCGTCCGCACCCTCCGAAAGCTGCTGAAGGACCACCAAGCCGGTCACGTTGCCGTGGCGTTTGACCTGGCTGCGCCCACGTTTCGCGACAAGCTCTTTGCCGAATACAAGGCCAATCGGCCGGAGTTTCCCCCGGACCTCGCCGTGCAGCTTCCCTACGTGAAGCGCTTTTGCCATGCTTTGGGATTGCCGCTGGTGGAACTGGCAGGTTTTGAAGCCGATGACCTGATTGGCACCCTGGCGCGGGAGGGAGCGGCGCAAGGGGCGGAGGTCTTTATCGTCTCGGGCGATGAAGACCTGTTTCAGTTGGTGAACGACCGCGTCAAGGTGTTGAAGCCTTCGCGAGCGGGAAGCGATGGCGAGACTCTTTGCGACACCGCCAAGGTGAAGGAGATTCTGGGCGTCGAGCCCTGTCAGGTAGTGGACTGGCTGGCGCTCACTGGGGACCCCAGCGACAACATTCCCGGTGCCCGGCCGCTGCCCGGCAAGGAACCGGTTTTGGCAGAAGGGGAGAAGAAGCGCAGCTACATCGGTCCCAAGGGCGCCACGGATTTGATCCAGCAATTTGGCACGCTGGAGAAAGCGCTGGACGGTTATGAGCAAGTGAAGAAACAGAGTTATCGCGATGCCTTGCGCGACTTTCGAACAGAAGCTCTTCTGAGCCGCGAGCTGGCCACTATTCGCACCGATGTTCCCGTGGAAACTTCGCTGGGGCAGTTGCAGATTGCGCCGCTGGATGTCGCAGAACTGACTGCGCTATGCCAGGAGTTGGGATTCACCTCCCTCCTGCGGGAGTTTTTGGAAGAAGCACCTGCTCCGGCTGAAGCTGCCACCGAGTCGGACGAGTTAACCACGCCGTCGGCGGTTGAACGATGGGTGAACGCGCTTGAGCCTGGTGCTTTGCTGGCCCTATCCCTGAGCGTGGAGGGCGACGACGGGTTTGCAGGACGGCTCACCAGCCTTGGACTCTCCGATGGCAGGCGGATCGCGACCCTTGCCGTGGGCGGCTTGGGAAGTTTGCTCCCTTCGCTCGAACCGGTGCTTGCAAACCCGGCTCGGTGGAAGGCTGTCCACAACTCGAAACTGCTGCAATTGCTGCTGACGAAGCAGGGAACAGCGCTTGAGGGTGTGGCCGATGACACCATGCTCTATTCCTACCTGCTGGAGCCGCTTGCCTCCAGCCATGCGCTTGCCGACGTGGTGTTGCGCCGCCAGGGCCGCAAAATCTCGCCTTCACTCGCCGAAGCCGCGCAGCGCACGCATCAATTGAGTGAACTGCTTCGCCCGGAAATCGCGCGCGAGGATTTGCAGAAGCTTTACAGCGAAATCGAGTTGCCGCTCGCGTCGGTTCTGGCAGAAGTGGAAGCGGCAGGTATTCGAATTGATGCGGAAATCCTGGCGAGGATGTCGGGCGAATTCGATAAGGAACTGACCACACTGACGCATGAGATCTACGACTTGGCGGGCGGTGCTTTCGACATCGATTCACCCAAGCAGCTTGGCGAGATTTTGTTCGAGCGGCTCAACCTCCCCGGCGGCAAGCGACTGAAGAAGAGCGGGCAATATTCCACGGACGCTTCGGTGCTGGAGGCGCTGGCGGAAAAGCACGATTTGCCCCGCAAGATCATCGACTACCGCACGCGCGCCAAGCTGAAGTCCACTTATATTGATGCGCTGCCCAAGTTTATTCAGCCCGGAACGGGCCGCTTGCACACCACGTTTAACCAAACAGTGGCGCGCACGGGGCGGCTCTCCTCCTCCAATCCCAACCTTCAAAACATCCCCATTGGCGATGAGTTCGGACTGCGAATTCGCTCAGCCTTTGTCGCCGATCCCGGTTGCCGGTTGATCTCCGCGGACTACTCGCAGATTGAGTTGCGCGTGCTCGCCCATCTTTCCCAGGACCCGGTTCTGATTGAGGCGTTCAATCGTGGCGAAGACATCCACTCCCGCACCGCCATGGAAATTTTCGGCGTGCCTCCCGGCTTGCAGAACCATGAACACCGGCGCATGGCGAAGGCGATCAACTACGGAGTGATTTACGGGCTGAGTTCGTTCGGATTGGCGGAGCGCACCGGAACCAGCCGGACCGAAGCGCAGAGATACATCGATACGTACTTTCAGCGCTATAGCAAAGTGAAGGAGTACCTCGACGGCCTGGTGCAGGAAGCTCGCACCACCGGCCGCGTGCGCACGGCCTTTGGACGTTTGCGCCCCATGCCCGAAATTACCAGTGGGGATGTTCAGGCGCGCAATCGAGCCGAACGCGAGGCCATGAACACGCCGCTCCAGGGCACGGCAGCGGACCTGATGAAGCTTGCCATGGTTAAGGCCCAGTCACGCTTGAAGCGGGAGCAGATGCGGACTCGAATGATTCTGACGGTACACGATGAGCTGGTCTTTGAAGCTCCAGAGGCGGAGATCGAGCTTGCAGAGGCCATTGTGCGTGAAGAGATGGAAGGCGCCTATCCCATGCGCGTGCCGCTTAAGGTCGAGCTGGGCGTGGGGCAGAATTGGAATGAGGCGAAGTAAGGGAGCGGCGGAGCCGCAAAAAGAAAGTCAAAAGGCCAAGGTCAAAGGCCCATTGCTTTCGAACCTTTATTTGAGTTCCAACAGTGTGACTTCCGACGTATCGTTGCCGGCGTGGTCGAAGGCGATGATTCCTGATGCTCCGGAATAGGCGGAAACTGCGGCCAGGGCGTCGCGCAGACGGACGCGATTGGGGCCGGCCTGGCGTAGGGAAGCGGCAATAATCCGCACGGAGTCATAAGCTTCGGCAGCGCCCATTCCGGGCTCGATGCCAAAGCGCGCGAGATATTGCTGATCAAAATCGGCGCGAGCTTGCGGGTTCTCCCGAGCCGCGGCGATCCACCTCGGGGCATTCTTGCCACCACAATCAGAACAGGTTATGTGACTAGATACGCTCGGATCGTCTTCGGCTCCCTTGCGGCATAGGTAAACGGGTACTTGCGGCTGTAACTTCTTCACATACGCAATAAACAGGCTGGTGGTGGGAGCGTCAGCCCAGATGACGACAGCCTGGGAGTTGGCGAGCACCTGCCCGGCCAGTGCTTCAGTGATCTTTTCAGGATCGACCACGATTGCAGTTGGCGCCTCAGCATGTAATGCGGCTGCGGCATTTAAGAACGCCTCGCTCCCCATGCGTCCATCGCGATCGTTTTGACTCAGCAATAGAACCTTCTGCAATTTCTTGTGTTGATAGATGTCGCGCGCAAAGGCTTGCGCCTGCATGGTGTCCGTTGGGCCCAGCCGGAAAATCCACGGCAGATTGATTTCAGTGGTTGTGGCGTCGCTGGAAAGCGTCAGAATGGGCACGCCGACCTTGTTCCCCACCTGTTCGGCCAGGTGCGCGGGGCCTCCTTCGCCGGAGGTGATGAGCGCTACGGCCTGGTCATCGAAAACCAAATTTACAACCTGGCCGGAAGCTTGGCCCCAGGGACCACTCTCATCGCGGGTAACGAGGGTCAGGCGGTGAGCGGGAAGGGAGGTGGCGTTCTCTTCGTCCACGGCCATTTGCGCGGCGTGCTGAAGCGCTTCACCCTCGGCCTGGCGCCGGCCCGTGAGAGGAAGGAGCAGCCCGATGCGGATTTCCGGTCCAGCCAGATCGTGACTGGCATCGCGGCCTGGACCGCTGTAATTCACCGCGTCACGATCGATTGAGGCATAGGGCTTTGTATCCTGGGCGAAGGAAGAGGCGGGGAGATTTAGGGAGAAAAACAAGGCAAAAATCAAATGGCAAAAGGGGAATGGCAAAAGGGAAAAGTCAAAAGTCAAAAGGCAAAAGTCAAAGGACAAAAGTCGTCGGCTTCGCCTTCTGCCCATCACCGTAGGCCGACTGCCGACACCATCTTTTTCCACTTTTGCCATTTGCCTTTTGACTTTTGACCTTTGCCTTGCTTCTACCGATTCGCAGGGCTTGGGGGCGGCTGCAAGTCGGCGCTCGGTCCTTCGTGCCCGTGCTGCCGCGGGGCGAGCCAGTATTCGAACTTGCCGTTTTTTACTTTTGCCAGGTTGACGGGCGCGAGGTTGTTGAGGGTGTGATCAAAAAGGATGTTTCCCGCCGCGCCCTGATAGGTTTTCATTTGATAGCTGCGAAAGACGTCCATGATGCGGCCCCGGTTGAGTCCAGTCTTCTCGATGGCGGCGATCAGGATATTCATTCCGTCATAGGCATAGGCCGAATAATCGATGGGCTCCTCGTTGAACTTTTGCCGGTAAGCATCCCGGAACGCCACCCATTTAGGGTCGGTGCGAGTAGGGTCGAGCGCGGATGTAACGACCAAACCTTCCGCTGCGGGCCCGGCGATTTCAAGCAAGGGGTCGTGCGCAATGCGGCTGCTGCCGAATACGGGTTGAGTCATTCCCATAGCTCGCATTTGCTTTAAGATCAAACCTGCTTCCGCCGCCTCGCCCCAGAGGATGACGCCTTCGACTTTGGCGTCGCGCAGCATCTGGAGTTGATGCGTAAAGTCCTTGTCGCCGCGCTCAAACTTAACCTCTAGCACCGGCTGGCGGCCCATACGTCGTGCCTCATCGTTGAACTTGGCCACCCCAATTCGCGCGTAGCGGGTCTGGGTACGAAGCACGCCAAGGCGCTTCAGCTTGAGGGTTTTGAAGACGTAATCGGCCAGTGTGTATCCCTGCTGGCGGTCATCGGGGAAATCGTGAATCAGCCAGGGAATGCGGGTTTCGGTTACGGTCGGGTCCGTCGTACCCACATCGACGATGGGGACTTCCAGTTTCAGTGTCACGCGCAGCGAGATATGGCAGTTCTGCCCGTCCACGCAACCAAGCATGGCCCAGCAGTTTTCATCAAAGAGCATTTTCACCAGCTCCGCGGATGATGCTCCCCACAGGGCCGACTCATTATGAATCTTCAGCGCATAAGGTTTGCCTTTATACCCGCCACGGGCGTTGGCTTGTTCCATGGCAAGTTGCGCGCCATGCAGCTCCGGGAGCCCGAATACGGATTCAGGGTTGTTCTGGATGGGGCTCATAAAGCCGATGGCAATTTCAGAAAGCTTTGCCGGATCGCCATCCGGGCGCAGGTCTGCCGCGCCGTGGTAGTCAAGAGTGTCACCGCGCGTGAACCAGTCGTAATAGGGCTTGGTGAAGCGGCGATAGGGCACCGCCTCATCCGGCATGTTGGCGTAGCGGGTGTCAGGCTTGACCGTTTCATCCCGCTTGACGACCGCGTCTTTGGGTGTGTCTTCCGTGTCTTTGTACTGCTGCGCGCCCACAGGCAGGGTCACTGCGATCAGAACGAGTGTTGATATTATTGCTCTATTCATAAATTCAACCTTGTTTCAAATTCAGAAACCGCGGTGAAATCTATTGGCTTAGTCCTGTCAGACCGCATGTTGCGCAAACAACAATTGCTCATGATGCTTGCGGGCGAATTTGGTAATGCGGGCCAGGGTATCGCCGTTGATGGCCTGGTCGGCGTCACAGCGAGGCCGACCAGTGGCAAAGTCCGCCACTTCAATCATCAAGCCGTGGGCGCCGAACTCCAGCGAGGCGCGGCTGGCAGGCTCCACCATGGAAGCCACACCTGTCGCGTGGCTGGGATCGACGATGACGGGCAGAAAAGTGTTTGCCAGCACGGCGGGAATGACGTTCAGGTCCAGCACGTAGCGCGAATATTCCCCGGCGGCAAACGCCTTGATGCCGCGCTCGCAAAGGACGATGTTCAGGTTGCCTTGTTTGGCGATGTATTCCGCCGCGCCGAGCCATTCGCAAAGGCTTGCGGCCATGCCACGCTTCAGCAAAACAGGCTTGCCGGTCCGCGCCACTTCCGCCAGCAAGGTGTAGTTCTGCATGTTGCGCGATCCGATTTGAATCATGTCGGCGTACTCGGCTACCTGCTCCACCAGGCGCGTATCCATCACCTCCGTAACGATGGGCAGGCCGGTCTCCTCGCGGGCGATACGCAGGATGCACAACCCTTCCACCCCGGTTCCCTGGAAATCATGGGGTGAGGTGCGCGGTTTGTACGCGCCGCCGCGCAGCATGTCAGCCCCGGCTCGCTTTACCGCGTGCGCCACGGCCAGAGTCTGTTCATGGTTTTCCACCGCGCACGGACCCCCAATGACCACGGGGCGTCCGTTGCCAAAGCGTACGCTGCCCACTTCCACCACACGAGTCTGCTCCTCGCCATAGCGAGGATTGGTAGCGCGGCAAAGCAGAGGAGCAATACGCGGAAGATCATCGACGGTAAGTTGGCCTGCGATTTTCATGGGAACTCCTTCAAAGCTCTCAGCTATCAGCTTTTAGCAATCAGATTTCACCCAAAGCGCCTGCTGATTGCTTCCGTCTGAATCACCCACCCGAGTCGCCAGCCATTGTTATTGCCCACCCCCGATCTTCTGAGGGCGGAGAACTGACCGCTGAAAGCTGATGGCTGACAGCTGACATCTGGCAGCTTCTCCCTAAGCTGCTTCTTCTTCCTCGCTGTCCTTGGCCGCAGGGCGCTCAGCGTCGAAGATCGCCATGGCTTCCATTTCGATCAGCAATTCAGGGCGGCACAGAATCGCCTGGATGCCGGTGGAGGCGGGCAGGCGGTCGAGACCCTGCTCCTTGAAGAATTGCGTGCGTTCTTCGTTGAAGGCCTCGTAGTCGCGCTCAATGTCGCGCAGATAGCAGGTTGTGCGGACGATGTCCTTCCACGTGGCGCCTTCGGCTTTCAGCAGCTTGGTGATGTTTTCGTAAGTGCGCTTGGTTTGGGCGCGGAAGTCGCCGATATGGATCGACTGTCCCCGATCGTCAATGCTGGCCGTGCCAGAGATCAGCAGAATGGTGACTCCTTTGATATCCAGTCGCAAGCCGCGAGCGAATGACGAGGGCTTGGGGTAGTTGTAGGCCTCGTTTAAAGCGTCCGGGGCGCTAATCGTCTTTTTTGCTACCAGTTGCTGAGTTGTCTCCGGATCGACGAGAGTTTGTGGCCTTGGCATAAAGTTGATTCTCCTTTTGAGGTTCGCGAATTCCGTGGCTCAGCCCTTGGGCTGTTGCCACCCAAATGTCTTCTCCCTGAAAATCCATGTTCAAAATGTAGTTGTGCGCGAGTGCTGTGGGTGTAGCGAATGTTTCTTTCTTTCCGTCCGGCCATGTAATCGTAATGTCGCCCTGGCCTTTTTGTTTGCTGGGCCAATAGCTGACCCAGGTGTTGGTGGAATAATCGAGCATGCTGAGCCCTTTGTCCGTGCAGGCCCAGACTTCGTTGCGGCGGGACTTGGGTGCGTTGATGAAGTCGGAAGCAAGGCCGCTGTCTTTGGTGAGGTAGTTGTGCCAGTTGCGCCCGTCATATCCGCTTAAACCAAAATAGGTGGAAGCCCAGATCATTTTGGTGTCGGGATTCCAACTGACGTTGGAAACGATGATGTGGATCAGCCCCTGGTTCTTAAAGAGAACGATTTCCATCTCCTCATCCGGATCGGTGTAGGGCTTCCAGTAGTTGCCCGCCACGTCGTACTCCAGCAGGCCGCCGCCCCAGATGGCGAAATACATCTTGTTCCCGGCGGGCGCGATGCCGTATGCCCAGGGTTCGTGAAAAGGCGCGTTCTTTTCGCTCCAACTGGTCCACTCGCCTGTCAAAGTGTTGTAGCGGCTCACCCCTGCGGTGGTGGCCACCCAGACGTTCTGGTCCACAACAGTGATGCCGTAACAGATGTCATTCAGCAGCCCGCTCGAAAGATTGGAGAAATTCTCAAAGCGGCCCGCGGAGAAGTGACTGATACCGTGGAAGGTTGCTATCCACAGATCGCCAGTACTTTTGTCTACGGCAATGCCCATCACGGCACGGTGCGCCAGGCCATCCGCGGGCCGGTAGACCTTTGCCACTTTGCCGTTTTCAATCAGCACCAGGCCGTCTTCCGTGCCCGCCCAAACGCGATCGCCATCCACCGTGACGCAAAAGACCTTGGCGTCCGGCATCCCATTCGCAGCCGTAAAATTCTCCCAGCGGGTAATAAGGTGGGGACGGTCTGCCGCGGAAGAGGAGCAGGGCAGAAGGCAAAAGGCAAAAGCCAAAAGGCAAAAGGCAAAAAGCCGGGACTCGGGGCTCGGGACTCGGGACTCGGGAATGCGGGCATACTCTCCGCCGTGGGTCGCATTCTGCATTTGTGCTTCTTCCCGACGTGTTGAATCAGAATCCATTGGGGTCATGGCCGTTTGTCCTTCACTTTTGCTTTTTGACTTGTTTTCGGCTGCCCTAACTGGCGTTGCCGTCTGAAGCCATTAATGTCGTCAATCGCTGGGAACCAATCCAAAATCTAAAATCTGAAATCCAAGGTCTAAAATTCAAGATCTAAAATCGTCAAAGCGTCTTCAAGTACTCGATAAGGTCGTTCAGCTGCTCTTTCGTCATGTCTGAGGTGATGCCGTGCTTGTCGCTATCGTTGAAAAGCGTCCAGATCTCTTCCAGGGTTAGAGCCTCGCCGTTGTGCATGTAGGGGGCGTCTTCATAGACACGGTCGAGTTGCGGAATGTCAAACAATCCGCTGGTGTCATACTTCGTCGCTGATCCCACCTCGGTGCTGTAACGCGCGGTGTAATGGGTCTCCGCCGGGTGGCATGTATCGCAGCGATTCTGCATGGGGATTGCCCTGCCATCATTCGTGGTCTTGCGGTAGAAGATGGCCTTGCCGCGGTCCTGCGCTTCAGTCAACTGTCCGTCGGGGGCAAGATGCCGGTTGGGAGCGAGTGGAATGTTATTCAAATACGTCAGCAGGGCGTCCAGATCCTGCTTGTTGAATCCCTCTGAACGGAAGAAGTACTTGGCAATGCGTGGACCGCATTGTGTGGCGAGATCGGGATTGTGGCCGTTCCACTTGTAAGGCGCTGTCTCGCGAATCCCGCGCAGGGTGCGATTGGCCACGCGGTCACGGCCCAATTGTGGAGTCTCAATATTCCAGGAGAGACCGTCTAGGTGCGAGTTGGGATGGCAAGTGCCGCAGGCGAATTGTCCCTGGAAGCAGACCTTGGCGTTGTGGAACATCTGCTCGCCACGGCGCATCAGCGTGATCTCTTTTGCTCCACCCAGATCGATGGTGGAGTCGATTTTCGATTGCGCCAGATCCACGACGGTTACGGAATCGTCAAGGCGATTGGTCACATAGGCCCTGCGGCTGTCGGGTGATACGACCACCGAAGTGGGATTGTGGCCGGTGGGCAAGCGCTTCACAACGAACGCGGCAGCGGAATCCAAGCGGACGGCAAGCTCCGCCGCAGGCACCTGGCGCAGTCGCTGTCCCAGGCGGGTGGTATCCAGTATGGAGACGATGTCGGCATCTGAGGAGGTCACCAGTGCGCGGCGGCCGTCGGGCGAGAAGGCCGCGCCGGCGTTGGTGGCAAAGTAATAATCGATATCGTCCAGGACGACTTGGGTCACGGTCGATTGCGCTTCACCCAACGGTGAGCGGAGATCCGGGCGCACGATGGCCATGCCGTGGGTCATCATCCACCCCTGGCTCACCTGTATAAGCGGGCCCAGATTCTTGGGCTGCATCAGGGGGACAAGCAGATAACTGCCCAGTGCCTGAGGCGCTTCCGCGATGTGGCGCATTTCAATGGTGCCGGGAATCAGAATCCGCTCGGCCACGACTTGCTTCGTGGTGTCGAGAGAAAGTAACTCGGAAACCGGAGCCTGATCGTAGGCTCCAAGGTGGGGGAGGATGTTGGAGACGTAAACGCGCTTGCCATCGCGCGAAAGCAGCATCTGCTCCGGATATCGATGAGTGACGAAGCGCTTGATCTCCGTGCCGGAAGCGAGATCGATGACGGAGACACTGTCAGCAATGCTGTTGGCGACATACAGGGTCTTGCCCGGACGATCGGTAACCAGACCTACGGGTCCCCAGCCCGTATTGATCGTGCGTTTTACGGTAAACGTGGCAGCGTCAACTTCGCTTACCGTGTCGCTCCACTCATTGGAAACGTAAAGCGTCTTGCCGTCCGGAGAAACTGCCAGGCCTTTCGGTTTGTGGCCCACGGTTACACGCGACACCACTTGCCTTGTCTGTGTGTCAACCGCTAGAAGGGAATCGCCGTCTTCGCAGACCACATACAACTTCTTGCCGTCAGTGGAGAGTTTGATTTCGACGGGGGTCAGATACGACGGCTCTGCATTGACGTTTTCTTGCGCGATGAGTGGGGCCGGCGTTGGGGTAAAGCAAGGCAAAAGGCAAAGTGCACAAGCCAAGAGACAAAGGCACACAGAAATCCTTCGGGCCGTCTTCTTTGAGTGCTGGGACATTTGACTGATTTGATTCATTACCCTCTGTCCACCGGTTTTGCCGTTTGCAATTTGCATCTTGGCTGCTTGTCTATCATCACTGTTCTCTTACAGTAAGAATTTGGTCCGCCTTGACGTGTTCCAGCACTTGCGACGTGCCGCTGGGCCAATGGATGAT
>PLSX01000058.1 GCA_003165315.1 Acidobacteriota bacterium | reverse complement strand
AGCGGGCTCGGCGCATCGCGCCGCATAACCGGGCCTGCTCTTCCCATCCCTCGGGAAGAAACCTTCGCAATACGTCCCAGTTCTCAAACGTCCCGCTCTTAGAAGAGGTTCTCATGGGCGGAATGATATCGCCGTCGCCTAAGAAACACAACCCTTAGGTTAACGCTTATTCGGCAGAGCCGCGGGATCTCCCAACAGATTAGGGATTGTTGGAACAACCGAATAAACATGAGATGCCTAAAACGCCGATAGCGGACCGGCTGGAAAACTTCCTCCAACTGGCCCGCTATCGGTACTTCTTAACGACTCTTCCCAAAAGCTCTGTGGGTCAAGCCTGAATCACCATTTCAGATTCATACCAAATTGGATGACCCGGGGGTTATTGGCTGTGCCGTAATCCGTACCGAAGCCGGCCTGTCCAACGGTCCACTCATCTGTGTAGGCGCCATTGTTGTTGTCAAACACGTGGCGGTTGAAGACGTTGAAGAAGTCGGCATTGAAGGTCAGTTTCCAATTCTCGTGGATGTACCATTGCTTCATCAGGGACATGTCTTCGTTGGGCCATGGGAAGTTCCGCACGGTTGCCTCATTGGGAGTGATCGTGCCGAACGTCCAGTTGGCGGGTTGAGCAAAGGCGCCAGCATTAAACATGCTATCACCCTTGCCGGGATCAAAGTGGGCTTGGCCGGCCTTATAAGCAGCCGACGCCATGGGCACACCGTTGATCCGGTTGGCTGGTTGCCAGCCGTTGTCCTCGAGAGTGCTCGTCGTGCCGTTGCCTTCGACCTCCTGCGGGAAGCCGCTCTGGTAACGCAGAATCCCGGAGGTCTTCCAACCGCCCAAAATGGCATTGGCTACGCCGCCGCGGTTCAGGAAGTGCTGTCCTTTGCCCACGGGCAGATCATAGACATACGCAATCGAGGCCAGGTTGGGCATATCCTCAAAGGAATAGCTCTTCTGCGTCCTCCGGTTCCAGGGATCCGTGGTGCCAAAATCCGAGGAGAAGGTAGAAAACATCGAGCCTGCATCGGTGAGCGTCTTGGACCAGGCATAGGAAGCGAGCAGCGAGAGGCCATTGGAGAAGCGCTTCGTCAACTTGATCTGTAACGCATCATAATCCGACACGCCGAGTGCTTCATAGTAGCGGCTGGTGCCGGTATATTGCGGAGCAGTCCGCAGTGCCTGACCCAGGCTGGGCTCTCCCGAGAAACCGAAGGCCTCCTCGAATCCCGCAAACGGAACTTTATTTCCCGTACCGGGATCGACAACGAACGTTGAGGGCACGTGCGCCTGGGCAACCGAATCGCTGATGGGGGCATTCAACAGCGACGTACTCCCATCGCTGTCCACCATGTTCCCGAGAGGCAAATATTGGAGAGGCATCTTGTCATTGTTCATCAAGCGGCTGGCGGTATGCGTACCTTTGTTGCCGACAAAAGCCACTGACAAGACCATGGACGACGGCAACTGCCGCTCAATGTCGAAGGTGTAGTTTTGAGCGTAGGGAGCCAGGGTGTCAGTCTTATCGAGCGCGATCAGAGAGCTGTACGAAGCGGAGGCGCTTCCAGCTCCAATGAACGAGGTGGGAGCCAGACTGGGGGTAAAGCCGGGCAGGGTGCCCGTTCCCCAAACAAAGGCCGGAGTGATGCCATTGTTGGGAGAACTGACATTCACCGTCCCATTGTAGCCTTCATTGAATGTTCCGCCCGACAGGCCGCTGGCGTTGCCTTGCGCATAGTAGATGCCATAGGCGGCGCGAATCACCGTCTTGCTATCCAACGTGTAGGCCAGACCGATGCGCGGGCCGAAGTTCTTGTAATAGGTGTTAAGGCCCGTCTCATTCCCCGGTTGGGCGTGGTTCAGGATTCCCGGGATTTTGTTGGCGCCGGGATTCGGTTGCGAGTAGTCGATCCAGGTCTTCTGGTTGTAGCGTTGGCTTTCCGGCATGAAGAGATCCCAGCGGAGACCCAGATTCAAGGTCAACTTGCGGCTGACTTTGAAATCGTCCTGGGCAAATGCTCCGTAGGTGCTATCCCGTGCATAACCGGGAACGAGGTAATGCAGGTCTGTCGCACTGTCCGTCACCCCTAACAGGAAGCTGGCCATGGGGGCACCAGTAAGGGTATTCCCCGGAGCGGCCGTCTCCAAGTTCCCAAAGTTGAACCGGCCGGCGCTTCCGCCCGGGCTGATGCTGTTTTGAGCTCCCTTGCTCATTTGGAACCCAAACTTCACCGTATGCTTTCCTTTAACCCAGGTGAATGAATCGTTAAAGAGAGTCGTGTGCAGATTGGTTACGCCCGGAGTACCGCCGCCGACGTAGTCGGTTCCTCCGATCTGAATATTGGGGAACTCGGTGGGGTAGTTGGGAGTCACTCCACCAATTCCGAAGTAGGATGTCCAATCCGCTTTCCCTGCCCAGGGGCTTACTTCCGGTTGACCACTGTTCCACTGATTGACCGCCAGGGTCGCCTGGTTGGACATATTAGACTTCGGGGTCCAGTTCCAGTTGAGGCGAATATTCCGTGTAAGGTTGTCCGAAGGTTGATCGCCTCCGCCCAGGGGAGCCGGTATCAAAGGAATGTTGGGACTGGTTTGCTTTCCGTAGGAGTAGAGGCCGCTTAACCGGTTTTTCTCATTGAGAACGTAATCCCCCTTGAATCCATATTCATTAACGGAAAACGGGTTGGGCGTAGTGCTCCCGTAGTTGCTGCTCACCGTGTAGGGATTGGTAATGGTAGGGGCCGGGAAGAAGGGATTGACGAGCTTCGAAACCCGGTCAAAATACGTCGGGTTGATGATGTTATTGCAGACCTCAGGGCCACAGACCGGAATCGGAAACCCATTCGGGTTCGGGTTCGCCGTTGCTCTTCCATTTGCCGGCAGGCTGGGATCGTATATGGGAATCTGCGTCCAAGATCCGGAGGAGGGACCGATGTTATTGGTGCCCCAGTCTTGGAAGTTGCCCTGAAGCATCAGGGCAGTGGGCACGGTCTGCAAGGCAGATGATCCGGCCTGGATCAGCCGGAAACCGTCATAGTAGCCAAAGATGAAGGCTTTATCCTTCTTGATGGGCCCACCGGCGGTTACGCCAAATTCGTTCTGCTTGTATTCGGATTGGCACGCCTTAGTAGCCCCGTTGTAGCCGGTGGCGGGGAGAGGAGTTGTCCCGTTGGATTCGCATTGCCCCGGGTTGTAGTTTGTGAACCACGGTATGGCGTTCAGAGCGTTGTTGCGCACAAATTCATAGGCCGAACCGTGAAATTGGTTGGTGCCGGATTTCATTTCATAGCTGGCGGATCCACCCTCGGATCGCCCGAATTCGGCCGACTCATTAGTGGATTGTAGTTTGAATTCAGAAATGGCGTCAGGCGGAATCTGGAGTGCCCGCAAGTCGCCCTCAAATCCGTCAGGGGTAGGGATGTCTGCGCCATCGAGCGACATCGTGGTGCTGCTCACGGCGCCGCCGCTCACCGACGTGGTATAGAGGCGTCCTCCACCCGGGCCACCGTCCGAATTTCCTTGTCCTGTCACGCCTGGCGCCAACTGCATAAACGTCGCCGGCGTCCGCTGGTCGCCGAAGCTGGTCAGCGGCAGGTCTTCCTCTTCCCGGGCGGTGATGGTGGTGCCCGTGTCAGAGGACTCGCGTTCGAGCAGGGCCGCCTGTGCAGTGACCTCCACGGTCTCCGTCCTGGAGCCAATGGCCAAGGCTACGTCGACGCGGACCGTCTCCCCGACCGGAACAACAATGTTCGTTCGCGAATATTTCTTGAAGCCTTCCTTCTCGGCAGTCAGTTTATAGGTGCCGGGTTCCAGCAGTGGAAGTGTAAACACGCCACTCGTATTGGTTGTAAGATTATTTGCAACGCCGGTTGCGACGTTGGTAATGGTAAGGGCCACACCAGGGACAACCGCGCCGCTCTGGTCGGTTACAATGCCGGTCAGCTCGCCGCGGTTGATCTGTGCAAATGCCGCTACAGCCGTCAGCAGGCACACGACGGCAAGCGTACATAATCGCCTGAGATTACACATATCTCCATCCTCCATTCATTTGTTCTTACTTGGGTACGACCACGGGCACCGGCGCAGAAAAGGAAGCAGTGGAACAGTAAAGCAATTTGGGAGACATGCAATGAGGCAGCAGATTAGTGCAACTGAAAATTCTCTACAAACTCATCACGCCAGAAAGTGAAAGCCGTGATCTCGGAATTAACTCACTAACCTTTCACGCTGTAGGTTTAGCACCAATAAATCGCAGGGTCAAGCGCTATCTTATTAATTATTTATTGAAACTTTCGCTGATTTTTAGCGGACATGCTATCTGAATGCTTATCTCCAAATTATGGAAAATATCAACATTCCCACTTTATTGAAGAGTGGAATGGAGCTATGCCCGGAGGCGTTCGCGCCCAGGATTGTACGCACTCCACTAGCAGGACTTACAAGCCCACCCGCCACTACCCATGGATTATTATCTTATTGAGGCGTCGATTCCTTTCCTGAGTCGTCCAAAGGCCTGGCTCCAGCGTTTTCCATACCTTTGGCTTTCTGTGCAATTGAAAGTTTATTGAACAGGTCGAGTTCACGCTGGCGGTCAGCAGGCTGCTTCAACTTCAGGTAAACATCCGCCAGCATGTAATGGCTGCGTGGATCCGTAGAGTCCAGCCTGGCCGCGACCAGCAAGTCAGCTTTGGCTTCCTCAAATTCCCCCAGCCCAATCAGGCACCGCCCGAGGAGAATCCGAGCTTCTTCGTCTTGGGGCTGGCTGGCAGCCGCCCGCTGCAAATAGGGAAGAGCCTTGTTGAATTGATTATCGCGAAGGGCCATTCTGCCCAGGTAAACATTGGCCAGAAAATCGTCCGGCGATTCCTGGATCCCGAGAAGAAGTTCTTTTTGGGCAGTATCAAGCTGGTCCAACTTCCAATAGGCAATTCCCAGGGGTGTGTGAATGCCCAACGCGTTGGGCTGCTTTTTTAGCGCCGCCTGATATTGAACAATTGCCGCTTGATAATGAGCTTCCTGGTCATAAAACTCGCCCATCAGGGCATGAAACTGAAAGGAGTCGGGGTCGATACTCCGGAGTTGGTCAATGGCGCGAAGGGACGCCGCCATGTGCAGACGGGCCAGCTCATAAAACACCTCCGACTTATGGGGATTCTTGACGGCGACTTCGTTGAGCTGATTGATAGCTTCATCTGCCTGACCCTGCCCCTCAAGGGCCAGAGCAAGATAGTAACGCGTGGCCGGATGCGGCGAAGGGGTCTTCAATTCCTGCTGCAAGCTTGCGATCGCATCCTTGTAATCGTGCTGGCCGTAGTAGGATAGCCCGAGGAAAAAGTTCACTTGCGGATAATCAGGCTGACTCGCCAGGAGGCGCTTGAAGTGCTCAATCGATTCGCTGAATTTAAGGTCTGTTTGCTCCAGAATGCCCAAGTGCTTCAGAGCCTCGGGATTATCAGGTTCGGAGGCAAGTACCTTCTGGTAAATGCTTTCCGCGGCAGGATAGTTCTGCTGAGCTTCATAGGTCTGGGCTTGTTTCAGCAGATCGGAGTTCTGCCCTGCGGCGCCCGTCACCGGATTTAAAACCAGCCCTCCCAGGAAAACCAGGAAAACTGTCAACCGTACTCCTGACAATACCCGCTTGCAAATGTAGAAGTGCATTTCCATCTCCGCTGATTGAGCTTTTGTAAAAAGGGGCTCAATAAGATATTGTGAGGATATCATCCACCCCCTTCAATTGCACGTGGGAGCAGACCACCGTCCCGCCGCAGTGACGTTCTAAAACACCGATAGCGGGCTGACTGGTTTAATGCTTCCAGGCGGCCCGCTATCGGTAAATCACACTATACTTCGGTTAAGGGCTGAGTTACCACTTGAGTCTCATACCCAGTTGGAGGGTGCGCGGAGGATTGGGCTGGTCGGAGAGAGAACCAAATGCTGTTGCATTAGGACCACCGATGGCAGGCTCCGCGTCGTACCCGCCTTGGCCTTGGTATTGAACAAACTGCACGCGATTGAAAGCATTGATCGCGTCAATGTGGAAATTCAATACCCATGACTCGTGAAGCCTCCAGTCTTTGAGTATGGAGAAGTCCTCGTCAAAGTAGCCGAAAGCCCTCACTTTTCCCTCGGTCGATGACACTGTTCCGAAGCCGAACGTCGGGGCGTATTTAAAGGCGGCCTCGTTGAACTCGAAATCCTTATTAGGATCGAAGTGGCCGGAAGCCTTTGCCGCAGTTTTCCAGGGAACACCATTGATGCTATCGGGTGTGTTGTACCCCCCATTTCCTACCTCTTCTAGGGCTTCATCCCCTCGGGGATCTTCAATACTCTCCGGCTGGCCGGACTGGTATTGCTGAACGCCCGAAACCTTCCAACCACCGATAATCTGGTTGGCGACGCCCCCGTGATTCAGGAAATGCCGTCCTAAACCCACCGGCAGGTCATAGACGTACGAAAACGAGGCGAGTTGGGGCATATCGTTAAAGCCGAATGACTTTACGAGATGTTCATTCCAGGTATCAACGGCCCCGAACTGGGAACCATATACGCTGAACATGGATCCGCCCGTAGTCAGGTTCTTCGACCAGGCGTAAGAGAGGAGCATGGTCAGGCCGTTGGAGAAGCGCTTCTCCGCCTTGATCTGTAAGGCATTATAGGTCGACACGCCAAGGCCTTCATACCCGCGAGTGAGGGTATTGTATTGGGGACGGATGCTGAGCGCCTTGCCAAGTTGAAGATTGATGGTATTGCCCGCGTAAAGCGCCTCAAATCCCGGGAAGGGAGAAAAATTCCCTGTGGCGGGATCGGTGTGCTGGCCCACGCCTTTGAGCACCTGCTGGGCCGGGCCAAAGGTGAGAGGCTCAAAGAGCAGAGGCATTGGACCACTGGGGTCCGAGCATGACAGTAGGGCGCCCGCCGGCGTGTAGCATTGGTTGCCCAGCGGGAGGTATTGGGGAGGCATGTCGGTAGTCGGCGACATAAAGCTCGGGATATGGACGCCGGTGTTTCCGATGTATGCAGCCGTCAGTGTGATCTGGCCGGGTAACTGGCGCTGCACACTCAATTGGAAATTTTCTGCGTAAGGTGGATCCCCATCGGACTTCTCAGAATTATAGGCGTTCCCGCCGTTCTCTGCAGTGGGGGTTAGCGCGGGTAACGTCGTCGGGAAAGCATTCAGGCAGCCGGGAGCAAAGGCAGGGCAATTTCCGTCCCATTGCTCGGCGGGTACATGTGCCGCGGTGGTGCCGATACTGGGAGTGAGGTTGTATCCCTGAACGTAAGCTCCCCCGGAGGCACGATCGGCATTGCCTTGGGCAAAGTAAACACCGAAGGCGGCGCGGATGACCGTCTTGTCATTCAAACTGTATGCCAGCCCGATGCGGGGGGCAAATGCGTGGAAATGCGTGTAAACACCGGACCGAAGCGGCGCGCTGGTGCCAAACAACAAAGCTCCCAATTCGCCAGGAGCCCCGGGGTTCGGGGTGCTCATGTCAACCCACGACTTGGTGCCGTGCTCGTGATAGTCCGGCATGAACAGATCCCAGCGCAGGCCCACGTTTACGGTAAGCTTGCGGCTGAACTTCCAATCATCCTGGACGAAAGCACCCAGGTAGCCGTCGCGTGAGTAAGCGGGCGTGGTGTAAACCGTGTCATGTATATTGGAAGCATACCCCAGCAGGTAGGAGGCAAAGCCCGAACCGCTGGAGGGATCGGAGGCGATGCCCGTCTCGGTATTGGTAAATTGGAAAAAGCCGGCGGTGCCGCCGGGACTGACTGAGTTGTCGGCGTCCTTCTGGTAATCCATGCCGAATTTCAGGGTGTGCTTGCCCCTGATCCAGGTCAGCGTATCCTTGAATTCCTCGGAGTGGTTGTCGTCGACACCTTCCCCGCCGCCGCCGTTGAAAGCATCTGACATTTCCTGCGGCATGTCGATCACGATTTGGGGAAACATGGTCTTTTCGGTGGGATCGAATCCCTTGAATCCGAGGTAATCGACCCAGTCGGATTTCCCGCCGTAAGTGGTCTCGGGTGGGGTGCCACTGTTCCATTCGTTAAAGGAGGCTACGGCGACGTTGCTGACATTGTTCTTAAGCATCAGGTTCCAATTCACCCGGACGTTGCGTGTCAGGATGGTGGACGGCCATGAACCGCCGCCCAGGGGAGCAGCGATTTCTCCAATGTTGGGGGTCGCGTTTTTGCCGTAATCGTAAAGAACGCTGAGCCGGTTGCGGTCGTTGACGATGTAGTCCCCTTTGAAGCCATACATATTGATGGACAGGGGATTTTCCACCGTGTTGATATAGTTCCAAAACTCGGGCGTGTTGGAGTTCTGGTTTGCGTTGGCCGCGGGGAAGTACGGGTTGATCTTCTGCGAGATCGCGGAAATTGCAGTTTGGTCGATGATCTTGTTGCCGCAAATGATCGGGCCGCAGGTGGGGTTCGCTGCTCCCGCCGCGACGGCCGAGGGATCGTAAAGAACCGCATCGTAGGCGCTAGGATCGGCAGTAAACTGGGTGAAGTCGCCTTCCTTCATCTGCGCGGTGGGAACGACGGCGAGTGCGCTGGAGGGGCTGGAGACCAGTCTGAACCCATCATAATAGCCGAAAATAAAGGCCTTGTTTTTCTTGATGGGCCCGCCGGCGGTGACGCCGAATTCGTTCTGCTTGTTGGGGGAGACGTTGGGATTGAAGAAATTCCGCGCGTCCATATCGTCGTTGCGCACGAACTCATAGGCCGAGCCGTGAATCTGGTTGCCTCCGGATTTCACTTCAAAGCTGGCCGTGCCGCCGGCGCTTCTTCCGTATTCAGCCGAGCCATTGGTGGCTTCCAGCTTGAACTCGCTAATGGCGTCAGGCGGCATCTGGAAGGCACTCAAATTGCCCTCATAGGATGATGGCGTGTTGGTTTGAATATCCGCGCCATCCAGCATAAAGGTGGTGCTGCCCACCATGGAGCCGCTCGTCTGCGTGTCCCAGGTGCGGCTACCGCCCATGCCGCCATTGTTATTGCCGCGTCCGGTTACGCCCGGCGCCAACTGCATGAAGAAGGCGGGACTCCGTTGGTCTCCGATGGTGACCAGGGGGAGATCCTCGACTTCGCGGGTGGTGACCGAGGCACCTGTATCGGAGGTATCGCGCTCAAGCAAGGGGGCTTCCGCGGTGACCGTGACGGTCTCCGTCTTGGACCCAACGGTTAAGGCCACATCCAAGGGGATCGTACCACCAACTTGGACTGCGATGTTTGTCTGCGAGAATTTTTTGAAACCGTCCTTCTCCGCCACCAGCCGGTATAAGCCTGCCTGTAGCTGTTGAACCGAGTACACGCCGGCGGCATTACTCACCACGGGGTTGGTTACGCCGGTTGCAACGTTGGTGACGGTAATCGTTACACCGGGAATAACCGCACCACTTTGGTCGGTGACAATACCGGTAATCGTCCCGCGATCGACTTGTGCAAATGCCGCGCAGGTCAGTAGCAGGGATCCGAGCAATACGAGCAAAAATTTGTTAAGGTAAGACATCTCCCCCTCCTTCTGTATTTTGGGATGGGACCCAATACTCCGACGCGAATAGAACGCAGATATGCATTGCAGCAGACTTGCAGAAAAGGATGAAGCAGGCGGAAAGACATGAACTACCAACCCGTCAGAATTTATTAATTAAGTACATTACGGCCCTAACGTTCAGCATGAATTTCCAAGTAAGTACCTCGTCCTTTTTGGGTAATCTGAAAGACCCGACGCTAAGAGAAAAGAGCCAAATTAAATTGCACCCGCTGGAATATCATGCTCAATTGGTTCCGTCAAGCAAAAATGATATCGTTTCTAAATTCGTCGGTAAAAACGTCCGAAAAATCTGCGCTTTCAGGATTTTGCATCTTCCAGTACCAACAATATCCATATTTCATGCCAATTATTTGTTATTGAAAATGAGCAAGAACTCACCTTGCTTCTTCATCCTTATATTGAAACGGTTCACGAGATGTCAGGCGAAAGCAGCAAGATTGCAGCGCGGACCTCCGCCATTGCCTGCGGCCCTTACCGCACAATTACTCTCTATCCTGTGTTTAGCGATCCGATTCGGGGTGATGCAAGGGAAGAGCCACGGACCCCCAAAACGGGGGCTGCGCTGCGCTCGCTGGCTGATCAATATTGATGCTGCCCTTTATGGGTTATTGCTTTCCCAGACCGCGATTCCTTAACCGTCCCCTCGGGAAGCTTGGCATCCGCCGCTTGGGACAGTTTCTTCACCAGATCAAGTTCACTCTGGCGCTTGGCGGGCTGGTTCAACTCCTGGTAAATCTCCGCCAGCTCCCGCTTAAAGTGCTCAATCGATTCGTTTAACTTCAGGTCCGTCTGTTCCAGAATGCTTAGGTGTTTCAGGGCCTCGATGTTGCCATGGTATGAGACCAGCACTCTCTGGTGAATGCTTTCCGCGGTAGAAAAGTTCTGCTGGTCCTCATAGGTCTGGGCTTGTTTCAGCAGATCGGAGTTCTGCTCTGCGGCACCCATCACCGGATTCAACAGCAGGCACCCCAGGAAAACTGTCAACCGCAGTCCTGACAATACCCGCTTGCAAATCTGGAGGTGCATTTCGATCTTCGTTGATTGAGCCTTGGTGAAGCTGATCCCAATATCATCCGGAAGGATACTAGCCGGGGGAAATGGTGTAAGGAGGGAAATGTGTCAGAGGAGGGCATGTTCCTTACAGCATTTCTTCCCTAACGAGGTTTTAATCGTAATGCCGGCAAAGAGTCTATCCAAATCGTCAAACTGGCACGAGGTTCCAACCGGGCAAGCCGGTAAAGTGTCCAGTCAAATCGTCAAAATCGCGCCGGGAAATAGCTGATAATGTCGGGAATGTTCGGGCCATCCACAATTAAAAGCCAAAAAGCCCACGGCGGGATGATTTCCACCGTGGGCTTTGAAGAACTCGAACTGAAGCAACCGCTAAAGAGCAAATTACCGTCTGAAACCGCGCCACCCGCCAATCAAGCCGCGGCCAATTCCAAAACCCCTTCCCAGAATGCCCAATGCTATGCCCGGACCCTGATAGTAGGAAGGGTAGTATGCTGGAGCGTAGGCGTTGTAGTAGTAAGGATCGTAAGGGTAAGAGTAGCCGTAGTATCCGCCCCAATACGGCGCCGGAGCGTAGGCATATCCATAATTGAATCCCGACCAGCCGAACCCACCCCAGCCGCGATACCCACCATAGCCATAACCACCCCCCCAGCCACGGTATCCGCCCCAACCGCCTCCACCGTAGCCGCGTCCACCACTAAAGCCGCGCCCGCTATAGCCTCCACCGCCAAAGCCACGGCCACCACTAAAACCGTGGCCACCGCTGATGCCATGTCCGCCACTGAAACCGTGGCCGCCGCTAAAGCTGTGTCCGCCGGAAAATCCGTGCCCCCCACCCCCACCATGGCCGCCGCCCCGTCCCACGGCAAAACCGGTGGTGGCAAGCGCCAATCCAATTACCATCACCATCATGAGCTTCTTCATTTCGGCCTCCTGCCCCCTTGGTTTTTTGCCGACTTACTGTGTGGGGGAGCAACCAATTCTTGCCTGTGCAATTAATATGCCAATTCTAGTTCACGGTAAGTAGCTGAAAATAATGGCCAATGGCTTTCGAAAGGGTGAACAAAAACCACCATCCCGGTGGTGGATTTGGGCCGGTGCATGCTACCCGACGGTTCAGCACCATTCCCCAACCTGTGGAAATCTCCAAGACGACATTGACACCGAAATCGCCAAATCCGAAGAAAATGAGCCCACGGAGGATCGCTTTCCAACGTGGGCCCAGGATTCACACAGCAGACTATCATCTTCAACCCCAGACCACCAATTTAGCGCCGAAATCCGCGGCGATCATCTCTGCCATGGTCGCGGTCCCACCTGTGATCGCGATCAAAATCCCTGCGCACCACTACTGGGGGGCAGTATGATGGAGCGGGTACGTAATACCCTGGCGCTGGAACATAGGACGGGCCAACCACCACGCCAAAGCTCTCGTGCCCACGACGCACCACTCGGACATCCCGTTCCCGGGCAAAACCAACTGAGGACAACGCCAATCCAAAAGCCAGTACCATCAGTAGTCTTTTCATAGTAGCCTCCTGCCCCCGTCATTTCTTGCCGCCCTTCTCCTGGGGGAGCAACCACTTTTTGTAAGGGCAATTGGCTGGCCAATTCGAGGCTGCTACAAGCTATTGAAATATCATGTCCTTATACTGGCAGTTAGAGAAAGTCGCGCGGCTGGAATCTGGCGTTGTTTAGACCCGTGCACGAATTGGGGTAGCGGCATCCCATCTGAGGCGAAGAGTGTTCATCCCAGAGGATTCCGAATCGGGGATTTGGATTGCGGGCGGCGCCGTTGCCGGGTATCGAACTTGGAGAGGGCTGAACGATAAAAAAAGGCCCGGATCACTCGACCCGGGCCTTCCTTTACTTAAGTGTACTCCATTTAATGCTCAGGCCATTCCCCGTCACTACCTGTTAACAGTGAGGGTAATGGTGGTCTTATTTGTTTTGCCTCCGCCGGTACCCGTAATCGTAATGGTGTGGGATCCGGTGCTGGCACGCGAGCCTGCCGTGAATTTAAGGGTCGATGTTCCCGTGCCGGTGATGGACGTGGGGGTAAAGGACGCGGTTACGCCTGAAGGCAAACTGCTAACCGACAAGGCAACTGCGGAGGTAAAGCCTCCCGAAACGGTGCTCGTGACAGTGGTCGTGCTGGAACTGCTCCTGGTCACGGTTACAGTAGTGGGCGAGGCGCTGAGGGAGAAGTTGGCGCCTGCACCCGCTGTCACTGTCAGCGAGACGGTGGTGGAAATAACGAGGCTCCCGCTTGTGCCGGATACGGTGATGGGGTATGTACCGGTCGGGGCGGTTGAGGCCACCGTCAGGGTTAGAGTCGAGGTGCCGCTGCCGGGCGCGGCGATGGGATTGGGGTTAAAGCCTGCGGTCACTCCGGTGGGCAAGCCCGAGGCTGACAACGTAATTGCGCCGTTAAAGCCATTCACGGCGGCTGTGGTGATGGTGGACATTCCGGCATTACCCTGGACCACGGAGACTGAAGTGGGCGAGGCGGAAACGGTGAAGGTCGGAGCGGTCACGACCAATGTGACCGTGGTCGAGTTCGTCGTGGTTCCGGTCGGCGTTTCCGTGCCCGTCACCGTGATCGGATAGGTTCCGGGTGTAGTGTTAGAGGCCACGGTGAAGGTCAAGACTGAGGTGCCAGTGCCCGGAGACGCAACGGGGTTGGTCCCGAAACCCGCGGTCACGCCACTCGGCAAGGTGGAAGTGGTCAGGTTAATGGCTGAGCTGAATCCGTTCACGGCAGTGGTGGTGATCGTCGAGCTACCTTGGTTCCCTTGGATCACGGTGACCGAAGATGCCGACGCTGAGATCGTGAAGTTGGGAGTAGCCGGACCCGCTAGGGCATTGATCAGGGCCGCGCCATTCATGCTGCCCCATCCCGTGGCCAGATCGTAGCCGGCAATCGCGGAATACCCGTTGCTGCCGCTGGTGATGTCGTGGAAATAGGTGGTCTGCGAGGCCACAGCTAGTGGGTAAATCGTGGGATTCAAGAAGCCCACTGGCGAGACGCTATTCAGGGCTGCCTGTTGGTCGGCCAAAGCAATGTAACCCGCCCACATGGGAGCGGCAAAGCTGGTGCCCCCGTATTCATTGGCTGTGCAGGTGGTTTGGTCGGCGCACACATAGAAGGTGAAGTTTGCGTTGGCCGAAACGTCGGGGCCATTCCGGTAGGTTGTGGAACCCTTATTGGTTGAGGTGATGACGCCCGCGAGTTGTTGATAGGAGCCAATGGGAAGCTTGTCGGGAGAAATGCCGCCGCCACCGTCGGACCAGGCGGTTTCTGAACTCCACGCGCCGCCCGCTCCGGTGGTCTGCAAATCGGTGCCGCCGACGCAGATCACGTTGGCATCGTCGGAGGGGAAGGTGCTTGACTTCCATTCGCCGCTGTCGCCCGCAGCTTGAAACAAGCTCTGGCCTTGCGCCGCCATCTTCTTAAAGTAAGGGTCGTCCGTGCTGGCGTCCGCCGGGGTCCATGTCCATGAGCTGCTCAGTGCCAGGGGCAGCGGATTCGCCGTGGTCATGGAGCTGAAAATGGCGGTGTCGCTCGATCCCACGTACACGTACAAGCTGGTAATGCCCGGGGCCATGCCCAGCGCTTGAGTCATGTCGAGGATCTGTTCCGTATCGTCGCAGCCGCTTGACTCGACGCAGCTCACGCTGGTTCCATCCGTGGAAACGCCGACGACCTTGCTTGCCAGCGACGTTTGGCCGGCGTTCGCGTAATACGTATTCAAATCGGCGATGTCATATCCATAGTACTCCAGCAGTCCGATGTTCTGACCGGCGCCAGTGAGGGTCGTTCCGCCGTAGTAGGCTGCCCGCATGTCGCTGCCCAGGAATGATGCCGAGGGGCCGGAGCCGGTGGTGGCGTTGGGCTTTTCCGCCGCTGTATTCTTGTGCAGGCTGGCGGGATGCGGTAGCGAATAGTTGTCCAATCCTGAAATGTGCCACACCTGGATGGGAAGCGCGACCGTGGGCTCGCGGTCCGGAGCGTAGAATTCACGGTTTTCGGTGGGGTGCTGGTAAACACCCATGCTTACATTGAAAGCCGATTGGATGGAAGTGACCGATCCTTCAAGTTGTACGTCCATGCCATCGCGGGAACCGCCCACCACCTTAAGGCCGTACGACTTGGCATAACCCAGCAAGGCTTCGTAATCTCCCTGGGCGGGGCCAAATCGCGCCGTGAACTCGGGCACGGTCAGGAAGTGCCGGTAGGAGGGGCTGGACGGATCGTAGACGTCCTGAAGCAATTTATTCAAGCCTGCCTCATCGCGCACGGGCAGGACGATGTCAATGCGTAAGATCTGAGTCTCAGGGAGACGGTTCAAGAACTTCGCCAGCCCGCTGGTTACTGCCGGACGTGTATGCCGCGTCATCAGAGACTGTGCCTGCACCTGGGAAACCATGACCAGCAGGATCAGCGCCGCAAAGGGTGCGATCTGCAATTTTTGTAAAACCCCCACACCGGAGCCTGTCTTCAAATGTTTCATCAAACACTCCTTTCGCTGTCAGTAAGGCGAGCTCACCGCAATTGTGGATTGTGGCGTTGCTCACTCAGCCGTGCAATAGTACCTTGGTACCAAGAAGTGTGAATTTTAGTTTTGGTCAATTTTCGACAAATGGCGCATGAATTATACTTGATTCGCAATTTGAGTCAAAGCGAAGTCTGCTGGTTTTCTCGTTCACCCCGGCGTTACTAAAGTACTGGGTGAGAGAAGGGAAGTCCCGGTGCCCTATCGAAAGATAGCTTTACAAAATTTACAAATGAGCTGAATATGAAGCTGGCCAGTTGTATGTTAGGTAATGCCTAGGATAGTAATGCAACCCTAAACGGAGATTCAGTAATGAGTCTGGAGCCGAATTCGCAATCACTCTTATCCAAATTAGAGCAATATGGCGCCAGAAACCCCATTGACGTATTTCTTTGGGGGTTGGTGGCGGGGACCCTGGGGACGATCGTAATTTTGACCTATGCTCTCTATTCGGCATAGTCGTAACATGCCCGGATCGAACCTTCAAGCGTTCAGTTCCGATTGAATTTTGGACGCCACTTCGACTGGAGCCAACTCACGATCTGCCATTTCGACGTGGGAAGGTGCGAGTCTGGAGATTTTCCCGTGAGCTCTCACTTCGGTGCAGGGAGCTATTACGGACAAGCGATCCCGCCACGCGTCGGTGAAATGAAGTAAAACCGCAGGGCTTGCCGCCGTTTCTCGCTTAAGAAGAACCGACAAAACCACTGGGGCCCGTCACTCAAGTCGATATGTGAAACCAATCCGGTCACCTCGATCCATTTGCCGATGTAGAATCCCAATAGTGCCTTTGCCTCGGCGCCCGGGTTGCGCTGATACATGGCCGCCAGCGTCGGGGGCGTAACGTCCGATCCCACAAAGACTCTCTCGACAGGTGTTGGACTTGGCTTTGCCAACACCTGTCTGGGGACTGGCTGGGGTGACCAGTGAAAGTGCCAGACGGGTTCTTGGTGGCAGCGGGAAGGTATTTGATGAGAACAAAATTACAAGAGCCACAGCCCCGCCGGCGAAGGCCAGCATCCCAAAATTCCTGGCCCCTGGAAGATAAGGGAGCGCCGCTTGCAAATTGCCGCGCAGCCATGCCCAGTAGGGCGCCGTATAGGCCGTGACAAAAAAGGATTGGAAAAGAGACGCTCAGGAGCGTCAATGTAAGCACGACGAGGCGGCCTTTCCAGGGGTTCATGACTTTATCCGGAGTTTGCTGAGTCGTCTCCGCTTCCACAGCCAGGCGCCAGAGGGGGTAAGGAAATAGGAACGAGATTACTCCACGATCTTGGTTCTCGCCTTCCAGTGGTCCGAAGCAGTTGAGGGGATGCCGTCACATTGGACGACAGGCATCCCACTGTAGAGCTGCCTGCTGAGTGATCGCGACTGCCCATTCTATCTGCAACTCTTTCCTGTTACCCGCTCACCATTGGATGCCTGGGTAGAGGCTGGGCATCCGCTTACCGCGGTAAACGTATTGCCCCGCTACGTTCAACTCCCAAACGATCTGGGGAGTAGTATCGTGCGTGACCTCATAGACTGAACCGGCGACTGAAGCGATACTTGAGTCACATTCAGCGTATTCGGTATTTCCGTTGGGCAAAATTTCGGCATTGCCGCCGAAGAAGGAGAAGAAGTTTAATGTGTCCAGCCATCCGAGGGTTGCAGTCAGCGCCGGCTCATTAAGCTCAATCTGGGGCACGCGGCTATAGCAAGGTGACCCGGGAGTTGTTCCGCAGGGCAGTCCATCATTCGACACATTCGGGCGATTATCACCATTGTCAAAAATGATCATATCAAAAATGCCACTGGTATTGCTGGAGACAAAGCTGGGCCCATGCTGGGCGTAGAACCAGTCCACCGGATCGGTCCCGCCTTCCAGGGTGAAATCTCCCTGCCATCCCAGCTTCCAAATGATGTCGCCCGCGCCTTGGCCGTTGTTGTAATCAATTTTGACCAGCCAATACTGGTGGCGTATGGAAATGATCAAGCTTCCATCCGAGGGCGAATAGAGGATGGCGTTGGTATGGGTCCAATCGGGGAAGCTCATGGGATGGCGGTTGACGTCCAGATGATCAAATTCAGACCACACCCACACGGGCTTACGAGTGGTGTCGAGGTCAATCAAGACATCGCCCGTGACCGCCGTAGTCCCCGGATATCCGGGGAGGCCGGTGAAGTTTTGAATCTGGCTCGCGATCACAACCAGGTGGCCGTTGGGGAGAATGGCCACGTCATGGTGGGTCCCGACGATGGTTAGATTGTAGCCCGCCGCCGCCAGCGCGGCATTGAGGTCCGTCCCCGTCATTTTCCACACCACATTCCCCGCTAAATCTATCTCTTCCAGGATCGAATTCCCTCCGTCGGCACTGCCGGAGCTAAAATTGATCAACATATTTCCATCCGGCAGGAGCTTGATCGGGTTAGGGATAATGCCGACGAATCCAGGGTTGTAATACCAAATTACCTTGCCGCTCAAATCGGTCGCCACCACATTGTCAGTGGGTTGGGTGCCGTTCGTGAAGAGGAGATCCAGCAACTCGATGCCGCTGTTCGGTGTCATTCCCGGCGTAGTCGTGGTGGTGATGGCCGGAATTTGGTCCGGCGCAAGCCCCCCGGTGGTAAACACCTGGTCGGCGTCAGAGAACTGAGTCCCATCCGGAAACTGCACCACGGCGCGCATGTGATAGGTCGTGAAGGCAGGCATTCCGGCGACAAGGATTTGCACTTGGCCCCCACCGGATGGCGAAGACTTGGTCCACGTGCTCAGCCCATAGTTTGTGTCTGGGCCAAACTGGATTGAAACATTACTGTCCTCGGGCACATTGATTGAATACAACGCCACTTGAGCATTATTTGTGGTGGTCACTGTTCCCGACGGAATGATGGCGACAGAAGAACTCGCCACTAAATTGGCATTTGAATTCAGCGCCGCCTGAATGGTCACAGTCTGCGGCGACGAGGTTAGAGGAGCTGTGTAAAGCCCGCCCGCAGTAATCAATCCCACTGCAGCGGACCCGCCGGTCGTCCCATTCACGGACCAGGTTACGGCGTTAGTGGAAACACCATTCGCAGCCGCGCCAAACTGCAGTGTGCCGCCCGGAGCCAGAGCCCCGGAATTCGGCGTGAGTGCGATTGCGGGCACGGCGCTGGTCCCACCCAATACGACCGCCTGAGGGCTGTTTGCAGCATTGTCCGTAAAGGTCAGTGATGCGCTTCGGCTCCCCGATGCCGACGGCGTGAAAATCACGCTGACCGTGCAAGTGCCGTTGGGCATGATGACTGCCCCCGTGCAAGTGTCAGAGGTCTTGGCAAAGTCCCCGGCATTCGCGCCGCCAATCACCGCCGTCATGAGGATAAGGTCTGCCATTCCTGTGTCGGTAATCGTCAGCGTCTGGGGAGCGCTTGTCGTTCCCACGTTCTGGGAGGCGAAAGCCAAGCCGGGCGGGGAGATTCCGGCTGCGGCAGCCGTGCCCGTCCCGCTCAAGCTCACGGCCTGAGGGCTGGTATAGGCGCTGTCGGTAAAATTCAAGGAGGCGTTATACGTCGCTGTCGCCAGAGGTGTGAACGTGATGCTGACGCTGCAAGCATTTCCAGGCGTGATCGTGGCTCCTGTGCAAGAGTCGGTGACTTTGGCAAAATCCGCCGCCGCTGTACAGTCAATTGTGACGGTTGAAAGGGTAACAGTCTCGGTCCCGGTATTAGTTACGGTCAACAACTGAGGCGTGCTCGTCGTCCCCTGGTTCTGATGGCTGAACGTCAGATTGGCGGGGGAGAAGGTGATAGGGGGAATGAGGCCCGTTCCAGCCAGGTTCACCACCTGAGGGCTGTTGGGAGCGTTGTCAGTAAAACTAAGCGTGGCACTCAGGCTCCCTCCTACGGTCGGCTCGAACGTCATGCTGACCGCGCACGTGCCGTTGGGTGCCACCGTCGCTCCCGTGCAGGTATCGGTAGTTTTGATGAAGTTCCCCGCATTTGAACCTTCAACCGTAACCGTTGAAATAGTCAGATTGGCATTTCCGGAATTGGTGATGGTTTCGGTTTGGGCGGCCGTCGGTGCATTAAGGAGTTGAGTGCCAAAAGTGAATCCCGGGCTCGATAAGCTTGCCAAGGCCTGCGTTCCGGTTCCGCTCAAGCGCACGGTCTGGGGGCTGCTGGGAGCGTTGTCAGCAATATTCAATGTGGCGGTGCGTGCCCCGCCCGCCGTCGGAGTGAACGTTACGCCGATTGTGCAAGTCGTGTTGGGGAGGATTGCAGCTCCACTACAGGTGTCGGAGCTCTTGGCAAAGTCGCCGGCATTTGCGCCCACGATTGAAACTGCCGAGAGCGAAAGGTCCAGGATGCCCGAGTTTGTTACCGTTACCATTTGGGCGGAGCTGGTGGTGCCCGCAGCCTGATCCGCAAACGCTAAGCTGCCAGGGGAAACCAGCTCTGCCACTAGCGCCATCTTGGAGGCGGAACCCCCGCCTCCCCCACAAGCCACTCCACTTGCTAACGCCAAAAGTGCGCCAATGGTCCGCGCTTTTGCCCCGAAGCTTAATGTATTGCGGCCACGAGATTTGCCACGAGTTCGATCCGATTGGAAACACAGGAAAGGGCTTGGTAGGCTCAGCAGCATTCTGGATGTCTCCCCAACGTAAGAAATGAATTAGACACTCTGTCCGATGTGGCATTTAATACGAGCCAGTTGCGTATAAGGTTACAACTGCCAATGGGGGTACGTAAAGTCTTGATCAAGTTATTGCTAGTCGATTTGCCTGAGGCATGGCTGGAATATTGAAGACGGCGGGTCCCTGAGGAGCGTGGGTAACGACCTCTGTGGATTTGGTGCAGCGGCGCAGAACGGCGTTTGGTCGCTAGGGACGCTTCCTATTAAGGCCCGGCGATCCGTGTTCATCCCAGGTGAAGCTCAAACCAGTATCCGCGCTGCCAGCCTTGCGGCTCGATGACGGTCGCGCCGGCATCCACCCGCTTCGTCAATCGATATTGGGGATGGCCTGGAATCATTGCTGAAACCGCCGCCGATGATGTGACCCGAACCTTCTCGCCGTAGACCCGGAATGTGCTGGCATCAACCCGCGTCACGAACAACTGGCCTGGGCTGCTCAGTGTAATCCCCGGCAACGATAGCGGATCGCTGTAACCGGACCACGCTCGTGTCACAGTGCCTGTGCCATCGGCAATTTGCACAGTGCGGACGGCGGTCAGGTCCTTATCCGCTTTGAAGCGAACCTCGCCCTTGATCAGTGACATCACGCCCTCGGCGCGGCGCACCCAGTTCATGCCCCGGAGGAGCTGCTCAAAGCGGTGGCTGCTCGTGCCGGGTTCCCATTTAGTTGGGATCGACCATCCAAAATACCATTCGATGGCGCCTTGGCCTGATGCAATGCGGGCATTGGTGAATTGCACCGATCGGCTGGGATCGAGCTTGCCGTTCTCATCGCGCCGCAGGCTGTCAGCATGCGCCCAAACCACACCTCCCTGAGTGGCAAAGGCCATTAATTTTTCAAAGGTCGAATGCCGATAACCCTTGCCGTAGTGCGGAACGACGATCAGGCAGGTTTCAGAAAGGTCAGCATCTGCGAACTCGCGATCGTTAATTCCTACGCAGGGCAGATTCTCTGCGCGCAAGGCTTCCAACCACAGTTGTGGGCGGTCACCCGTGATGGTGAGCCGGGGATAAAGATGAACAACCTGTCCTTCCAGGGTCTGATCAAAGCTGACGCCGTCCAGCAGCGCGGCCCAGTTTCGCAGGGCAAACCAGCCGCGCCGCCGCACACCTTCGCCATTCGCGCATGCTCCGAGCGTGAGGTCGCCCAGTTCCGTTTCCGAAGCCCCGTAGCGCCAATAGGCAAGCAGCTTATTCCAATTCCAGGGCATAAAGCCACACGCGCCGCGGACAACGGTGCGAGCGATGGTCTGGCAGAGCGTCTGTTCGACGTCAACTTCGCCCGCCGCAGTGGATTCAGTGTGCACCCATGCCTCATGAAAGAAGTGCGGCTTGCCGGTGCTGAAAACTTGAGCATCCAACATGTGGGAGCAGTTGGCGTGCACGGAATGCCAGTCGGCAGACTCGCCCAGGGAGAGATTTTGCTCCAGGCCGGAGGTTCCAATGCCCGCGAGTTGCCCCGTGCCTGCCCAGATTGGACGCATACTGTCGAACCATCTGCACACGGTGGGCAGCGCCACATCAGGTTCATTCACCAGATCCCACGAGACACAAGGCAGCTTACCCACCCGGTCCATGACCTGACCCGCGAAGACCTTTTGCGCCTCGACCATATCGGGGATTTCATAGCGCTCGGAAGTGCCAATCCACGATTGGCAGTTGCCCATTCTGGGGCCTACACAGGTGTAAACCGAGGGCATCAGGATGATCCCCGAACGTCCGAAAACCATGGCGTGTGCTTCCAGGGCGCGCGCGTGCCGCTCGGTCAATTCGGGGCCGGCTTCAAAGCTGTGATAGAAGTCAGCGTGCGTTTTGCGGAAAACGTCGCCGGCAAGCACGCGCAGAAACTCTGGCATTACATAATGGACACGCATGATCCGCAGCCCCTGCTCCGCCATGGAACGCGCGTCGGACGCTACTCGCAGAGGATTGGGGTTATGCCAAGTCAATCCATAAACTTCGCTATCCTGCCAATTGGTTCCGATCTGAAATGATGCCTTATGGTCTTTCCCATCCATTGTGTAGTCAAGATAGGTGCGATCGCGGCGCAAACTGGGTCCGGACGTTAGCGATTCCGGCCGCCATGCCACCACTGCTGACTCGGAATAGTCACGAATCCTGCCGGTTTCATCCTCGAGGAGAAAACGAACGCAGAAAAGGAATGCATCCGGTTCTCCATCGTCCCTTACCCACACGGCAGCCCTGGATTCGTTGAGCAAGGCAGCGGCGGGAGACCACTGCGGGGGCTTTTCGCTCTTCCACTCGTCGAAGGTTACGGTGGATGTCTGAGCGGAGACTTTCCACCCGGCCGGGAGCTGGCCGTGAAGAGGCGCGGTAACGGTGGTCTGCTCACCCGGGCGCAGTGTTGCCATTTCAAGCTCGGTGGCGCCCAGGAAGGCAGGGCAGGTGACCCAATCCCATAGCCGCGCGAAGAGCTCCGTTGGCATGGAGCCGGCAAAAGTCGCCGTAGAGATTGCCCAGGGGCCGGACGGCCCATCGCGCTGCACGTCGTAGGGATTGCGCCAAGTCTTGGTGAGCATGACGGAGGAGAGAATCGATCTTCCCGCCGGATCTTCGAGCTGACCTGCGATGTGTGTGTGGCGGCACACCGGCTTGGCAAGATAGGTTATCGAATACACGCCAAACAGCGCGGGATCTTCCACATGAAGCGGCAGGGTGGTGGTGATATTCACACTGGCTTGGGGCAAGTTATTCGCGCTTGGCTCGAGACGCACCAGGAACGGGTCGAACGTTTGGCGCAACCCTGGAGCTCCGGCCAACGGAAAGGCCGGTTCATAGACGTGAATTCCCAGCTTTTCGCGCAGAGTCGTGGCGGCCTTTTCATCGGAAATCCAACCGCTTTCCTTACGCGTCATCGCGCGCCCAAAAGGGATTCCACCGGCATGCAGAAGGGATCCGCCGCCCGCGATGAATTCATAAATCTTGTCGCCGAGTTCTGCGGGGTAGATGCTTCCGTGGCTGTTGCAGAAGATGTCCGCTTCGATACCATGTCTCACGATGGAGGCGGCATCGCGTACCGTGACTTCTGCTTGGGCAGCAACATTGAGCAATGCAGTGAGGTTTGTGGGAGCGCCTTCACGCAGAAGGCTTGGTTCCACCAGCAGGCAGACGCGCACAGGTGATTGCCCTCCGCTCCAGGCGGAGAGTTTGCGTGCGGCCAGGCTAAGCGCCGCACTCTCAATTAACATTTCTCTTCGGGTAACTCGTCGGGTCATGGGATAGGTTCTCTGTAGGGATTCAAATTCGGGTTCAATTCACGGCAACTATATACTTCAAAGTTTGAATGAACAAGCTGGTCGCTACTTCCGTATGACACTATGACAATGCGAAAGGTCTCCAAAATTCTAACGGCGGTACTCTTTTGCGTGCTGGCGCTCCAGACCATAGCCGCGACTTTGCTTTGTGAAGGAATCCTGCACCTCACGCACAAACAGTTGACGGCAAAGACCCGTACGATTGCGGAAAAAGGCGCGCGGGACTTGGATGCGAAGCTGGATGATGTTCAGATAACGTCCTATGACGGCACGATTCTCCGGGCATGGGAATTCCGACCGGAGCAGGGAAACGGTGACGCGGTTATTGTCCTGCATGGGCATGGAGACAACCGTGCCGGCATGGCAGGATTTATTCCCATGCTTCTCCAGCACCACTATGCGGTGCTTGACCCTGACGCGCGAGCCCACGGGGAAAGCGGCGGCAACATCGCAACGTTTGGCATTGACGAAGCGCGCGACCTCAGCCGCTGGGTCGATTGGTTGACCACGTCGAACGGTCGAGGTTGTGTATATGGGCTCGGTGAATCGATGGGGGCGGCAATTCTGTTGCAATCTTTGTCAACGGATTCGCGATTCTGTGCTGTGGTGGCGGAATCACCCTACTCCAGTTTTCGTGAGGTCGCGTACGATCGCTTGGCGGAGAAGATGGGAGCCAATTCGTGGGTGGGCCGAATGCTCGTTCCTCCTCTGGTCAGTGAAGCCTTTCTTTATGCGCGACTGCGTTACGGGATTGATTTCGACCGGGCCTCACCCGTCACCGCTGTGTCCTCAACCCGCGTCCCAATCCTGCTGATTCACGGCATGGAAGACCTTAACATCCCCGTCCGTCATTGCCAGAAAATTTTAAGCCACCATTCAGGCGTGATGGAATTCTGGCAGGTTCCCGGCGCCGGTCACACTGGAGCATTCGCAACCGATCCTGTGGAGTTTGAAAATAGAGTGACGGAGTGGCTCTTGAAGTATTCGCGCAAATTGCCAGTCACCGCCCGACCCGTGGCACTACCGTGCCCGTATCCGTATTCGAAGGCTTCGGATGAGGTCGGAAATTAGTCTGCCAATCTGGAGAAGCACCTTCCGTTGACCCCCAATCCAAAATCCAGATTTAAATTCCAGATTCGAAATTCAATACACAAAAATCTAAATGATTCGATGGCACGATGGTCCGTTGAAGAGATGGACCGATGGCTTTCTCCCTCTTGCTACTCAAAGTTGGGGATTCAAGCTATACTGTTTTTGCTGGCTTAGCGAAGCTCAATGGGAAATGAATTGGTCCAAATCGGCAGTGCTCCGTCGCTGGGATGCGTCACGCCGGAGTTGCTCTCCGCGGCGGATTTCGCGCCTGCCCCCGCAACGGCGGGTGAGGGCAGAACTTTCTATGTTGAAACCTTCGGCTGCCAGATGAATGTGCACGATTCGGAGAAGGTCGCGGGCGCGTTGATGGCGAGAGGTTACCGCGCGGTTGATACCCACCAGGAAGCAGATATCATTCTTTACAACACCTGCAGCATTCGTGAGAAGGCTGCGCATAAGGTCTATTCGCGCTTGGGAGCCTTCCGCAAGGCGGGTTGGAGCAAGAACAAGATCATTGGTGTGCTGGGTTGCCTGGCACAGCAGGAGGGCGAGCGTTTTTTTGAGCGCGCCCCGGAGGTCAGTCTGGTTTGCGGGTCGGCCAGCTATACACAATTGCCAGAGCTGTTGGAACAGGTCGAATCGGGAAAGCGGCGCGTGACCGGACTGGATCTGGATACGGAGGATTGCTTTGAGACCGAACTGACCCGCCGCGACAACCGCTTCCGCGCCTATCTGACTATCATTGAAGGCTGCGACCAGCGGTGCGCTTTCTGCGTTGTGCCAATGACGCGTGGGCCGGAGCGGAGCCGTGCAGGCGCTAAGATCATTGAGGAGTGCCGCCGCCTGGTGGATGCGGGCTACACGGAGATCCAGATTCTGGGCCAGATCGTGAATGCCTGGCGGGATCCCGCAGCGGCCGGTTGGAGCTTTGCTGAGTTGCTTGCTCGCGCGGCAGAGGTTGCCGGCGTGCGGCGTGTGCGCTTTACGACTTCTCACCCGCGATACTTTACCCCTGACATTGTGCAGGCCATCGATTCCCACCCTGCGCTTTGCGATCAGATTCACCTGCCAGTGCAGGCAGGCTCAACACCCCTTCTGGCGCGAATGTTGCGCGGCTATACCCGCGAAGAATATCTGGAAAAGATTCATTACGTCCGCAAGGCGCGGCGTCCCATCAGCCTCTCTACGGATATCATCGCAGGATTTTGCGGCGAAACCGAAGACGATTTTGAACAGACGATTTCTTTACTCAAGGAAGTTGAGTACGATCAGGTCTTCGCCTTCACCTTTTCCCCGCGCCCCAATACTGTTGCTTTGGGATATGCAGATACCGTGGCGGAAGAAGAAAAAAGCCGACGTCTGGCATTCTTGCAGGAAGTGCAGCGCCAGATTCAATTGCGGCGCAATCAGGCCCAGGTGGGGCAGACCTTCGAAGTTCTGGTGGAAGGTTATCAGCCTCGCCTGGCGCAGGCTGTTGGAAGGACCACCAGCAACAAGGTTCTCAACTTCGCTGGTGAATTGTCTGACGTGGGGTGTTACCGTCGGCTCAGAGTGATCTCGGCGGGGGCAAATAGCCTGGTAGGCGAGAGAGTTGATTCGAAGAGTCAATGACCCGATTTTCGGGGGAGGGTTGCATGGAAGTGGAAATGAAAATCCGCGGTCTGGTGATGGACCCTGTCACTAACATGCCGATTGTGATCTTGAAGGACGTAGGCGGACAATCAGTGCTGCCGATTTGGGTGGGCATTTATGAAGCGAATGCCATTGCCTTGGAAATTGAAAAGGTCACTACGCCGCGCCCCATGACACATGACCTGCTGAGAAACCTCCTGCTGGGGCTCGAAACGCACGTGCAAAAGGTTGTTGTGAGTGAACTTCGCGATGATACCTTCTACGCCTTGATCTGGTTGGAGCGGAATGGGGAGATGATGTCGATCGACTCCCGGCCCAGCGATGCCCTGGCGCTCGCTTTGCGCGTGGATTGCCCGATCTTTGTTGACGACGAAGTCTTGAAGATCTCCAAAAACTCCGGCAACTCGGCCGATAAAGTCAGTAACGAAGAATTGCGCAAGTGGCTTGAGAATTTGAATGACGAAGACATGGGAAGGTATAAAATGTAGCGTCCTCAATCAAGAATTACGAATTGAGCATTAAAGTCCTCATCTCCAGGAATTGTTTTGCCAGTTCTGTGCTCCGATTCCCGTGTCCTGTTTAACGAGTCTCGAAAAATGGCTGCTACCGTAATCGCTATTGCGAACCAGAAGGGCGGCGTGGGAAAGACCACGACGTCGGTAAATCTCGCCGCCGCCTTTGCCTTAAAGGATCGGCGCACCCTGCTGATTGACCTCGATCCCCAGTCCAACACGACGCTCACTTTTTTCTCTCCAGAAGAGATCAGAGGCTCAATTTACGATGTGCTTTCGGATCCCAAGGTGACGGTTCGAGACGTTGTGCATCCCACGAAAGTCGCAAATCTTTGCCTGGTGCCTGCCAAAATTTCACTGGCCAAGTTGGAGGCGAACCTGGTGGGGCAGTTTGACGCCCCTTTCCGTTTGAAGGACGCCTTGGCGGGAGCCCGCGAGGACTTTGACTTGATCGTAATTGATACTCCGCCCGCCCTGGGAATTATTACCGTTAATGCCCTGGTGGCGGCAAATTATCTGCTGGTACCCATTCAGGCTTCCTATTATTCGTTGGAAGGGACCGACGATTTGCTGGAGACTTTGGAACGCATTCGCGCCCGTCCCAATCCGGAGTTACAGCTGCTGGGTGTTATTGTGACCCTCTACGATAAACGCACCAACCTGGCGAGAGACATTTACAAGCAGGTGCGGCAAGTCTTTGGGGACAAAGTTTTTAAGACTGTGATTGGCAAGAACGTGCGTCTGGAGGAGAGTCCGGCTTACAAGGAGACGATCTTCAGCTTTGCTCCCGACTCCAGCGGGGCGATCGAGTACGCGCAACTTGCCAAGGAGGTTATGCAACGTGTCAGTTAGACGTGCTGGTTTACCCGTCACCGTCACGATGCGGCACAACTCGCACTACGTTGAAGACATCATCTCGCGTAGCGGTGCCGCCATCGGCCGCATGATCCCCATTGAACAAATTCAGCCCAATGCCGATCAGCCCCGTAAGCAGTTGGGTGACCTGCAAAGCCTTACGGATTCCGTGCGTGACAAGGGTGTTCTGGAACCGTTGCTGGTGCGGTACTTGCCTGAATCCGACAAGTTCATGATTATCTCCGGTGAGCGCCGCTTCCACGCTTCTCGCGCCGCAGGCTTGCGCGAGTTGCCCTGCATTGAAAAAGATGTGGACGACGGCGAGACGATGGAGATCGCCCTCATAGAGAACCTGCAACGGAAAGATCTGACCCCCTTTGAAGAGGCAGATGGAGTGCAGGCACTGGCGGACCGATTTCAACTGACCCACGAGGAGATTGCCGGCCGCATTGCCAAATCGCGCTCCTCAATAACGGAAACCTTGAGCCTGCGCAGCATTCCGGATGGGGTAAAGGCGCAGTGCATTGAAGCGGGCGTGCTATCCAAATCCCAATTGCTGCAAGTGGCGCGGCAGCCGAGCGAAGTCAAAATGCGCGACCTCGTTCGCCGCTTTGCCCTGGGTCTGGTGAACCGCGAACAGGCGCGCGCGGAACGGAACCCGGAGAAGAAGACCCGCAATGCGGTCTTTAACTACGTCCCTCCCGCCAAGGAATTCAAGCTGACTCTGAAATTCCGCAAGGGTAGTGTGGAGCGGGAGGAAATTGTATCCGCCCTGCGCCGCATCATCGAATCGCTGGAAACTGAAACTTGATTTCCGGTTACAGCTTGTCAATGGAATAGCGGGATTCGGTGGGGGCTGAATCAGGACATGATGCTCTTGCGCCAGAATTCACAAGCGCCGGCCAGGGGTTGCGCGGCATGATTCCGGAGCCGGATGGGGCGGGGGACTGCCAACGGTTGCTTGTTTATGGCACGCTGCGCCGCGGCTTGAGGCTGCATCACCATTTGGAACGTCTGGGCGCGCTTTTTCTGTCGGAAGCGGAGGTTGCCGCGGAGCTTTTCGATTTGGGAAGCTATCCCGGCGCGAGGCCCGTCATAGGAAAAGGGAAGTGGGTGTGCGGCGAGTTGTTCCAATTGCGCCGCACCTTCCATGACTTGAAAGTTCTGGACCAAGTGGAAGGCTTCATTCCTGAAGCGCCGGATCGAAGCGAATTTGTTCGGGCGCTCACGCCAGTATTTCTGCCAAATGGTTCCTGTAAGGAAGCGTGGATTTACTGGTTGTCGGCCCCCTCGAGGGCTGGCCATCGGAGAATTGCTTCTGGTGATTATGCCGAGTGGCAGGCGCGCAACGGGACGGTTTGAGTTTCACTCTTTGGGGGAGGGCGAAGGTTAGTGCAAGTCCAAGGGAGGATTCACATGGATGGTTTGGAAGACCGGACTCAACAAATTATTCTGGAAACGAACCGCCTGCGTTTCGCAACCTGGGTGAAGGAGGACTGGGAGGAGTTTCGCAAGCTTACCTCGGACCCCCTGGTGGTGCGTTATCTGGGGACAGGTGTTCCTTGGCCGGAAGGGCGCATTAAAGAATTTGTGAACCGCCAGATTGAAAACTGGGAGAAGCACGGGATTTGCCTTTGGAAGCTGATGCCGAAAGACAGCGACATGCTGATTGGAATCTGCGGCCTGCAACGCTTGCCCGAAGGGCCTGATGTGGAAATCGGCTGGTGGTTGGCGCCTTCACACTGGGGGCAGGGACTGGCCACGGATGCCGCCCGCCAAGCGCTGGCTTACGGATTCGACGTCAGCAATTTCGAACGCATCGTGGCCATCGCCCAATCGGCCAACCGTGATTCCCTGCATGTGATGGAGAAGCTCGGCATGCGCTTTGAAAATGAGGCGGTGCATAAAGGAATCCGTGTTGTGGTCTACGCCATCACGCGTGAGATTTTCAACGCCGCGAGGACCAAAGGTGAGGAGCGTGCCTGACCCCACACCTTGTTCATTGACGGTAACGCAGGTTGCCTGTCTGGAACGTCTGCTGAAAGCTGGTTTTCAATTCATTACCTTTGAGCAGTTTGCGCGTTACCCTGCGGTGGAAAAGGCAGGATTCGTAGCCTTGCTCGACATTTCCCGCGGCAGGGTGCAGCAATTTGGAAGCTTGGGATACCACCTGGGCAGCGGAGTTGGCGTCCTGATTGAGCGCCAGGGCGGCAAAGCGTTTGTCTGGAAGAATGAGCGGGTGTCCGCAACGCCCGAGCTGCTGGCCAGCTACGAAAGCATAAAAAAGGAACTGGGTGAACTGCTGGTGGAGAGTGCGAAACAGTGATGGAATCTCTGGATATCCTGATTGTCGGCGCGGGACCAACGGGACTGGCATGTGCCATTGAAGCGGCTGCCAACAACCTGAAGTTTCTTGTTGTGGAAAAAGGTGTGCTGGTGAATTCGATCTACAACTACCCGAGCACCATGACTTTTTTCACTTCACGCGAGCGCCTCGAGATTGGCGACTTGCCGCTTCCCAGCCTGAACACCAAGCCCCATCGCGCCGAGGCTTTGGAATATTACCGCCGCGTTGCGGACTTCTACCGCCTGCCCATCCATTTTCAGGAGCGGGTGGTGGGGATTCGCGGGCATGGCGGCGGTTACCATGTTCGGACCCAAACCACCGACGGCCACGCGAGTGAATACATCACCAAGACCGCTATCATCGCCACGGGTTACTATGATTTGCCCAACCTGATGGGTATTCCGGGTGAGGACCTTCCCAAAGTCTCCCACTATTACACTGATCCGCATCCCTACTACCGGCGTAAAGTTGCCGTGATTGGCGGGGCGAATTCTGCCGCCGTTGCCTGCCTCGATCTCTGGCGGCATGGGGCGGAGGTCACCATGATTTATCGCGAACCGGAACTCAGCTCTCACATAAAATACTGGATTCGGCCCGACATCGAGAATCGTATCAACGAGGGCTCGATTCGCCCCTTCGCCCAGTCTTCGGTAACGGAGATTGCTCTGCGGTCCATTTGCGTCGAGCAAAACAACGGTGAAACAGTGCGAATTGAGAACGATTATGTGTTCGCACTCACCGGATACCATCCGGACTTTGGCTTTCTCCGTGATATCGGCGTGGAAATTGATCCCACAACCCAACGTCCCCAATGTAATACTGAAACCCTGGAAAGCAATGTGCCCGGAATTTATCTTGCCGGGGTCATCATCGCCGGCAGGGACACCAATGAAATCTTCATTGAAAACGGCCGCTTTCACGGCAAGCAGATCCTGAGCGACATTATGAAGAAAATCTAGTCGAGCATCCCCCCAAAGGGCTGAGATAGCCTGCCATTCCGCCAAGCGTCCCGCTATACCTTGAATTCAAGCGCCGGCCGGTGTACATTACTTCCCGGGTTAAAACTGAAACAAAACAATTCTGAATCAACACTACTGGGCCTATGCCCATCGCCACTCCGATCAGTGTGGCGTGTCAGGGATATCCCCAAGGCCGCGAGGGGCGGGGAAGCCTCAACCCATAGTGTTGAAAATGGAGAAAATGAAATGACGACGAATGTAAGCCCTGACCACATCCTGCAGGTCGGTATGGGATTCTGGGCTTCCAAGACGCTGTTGAGCGCCGTGGAAATGGAAGTCTTCACCGAGCTGGCCAGGCAACCGGAGGATCTTGAGACCCTGCGCGGCCGCCTGGGCCTTCATCCGCGAGCGGCACGGGATTTTCTTGATGCACTCGCGGCGTTGGGATTCCTGTCCCGAATCGACGGGAAATACGCCAATTCACCGGCTGCGGATTTTTACCTGGACAAGCACAAGCCCTCCTACATTGGCGGAATTCTGCAAATGGCCAACCACCGCCTGTACGGGCATTGGAACCACTTGACCGCGGGGTTGCGCACGGGGAAGCTTCAGAATGAGGCGAGAGATCAGGATGGGGGAAGCTCCCCCTTTGAAGCTCTCTACGCTGACCCGGCGCGGCTGAAGGAATTCCTCGCGGCTATGACTGGGATCAGCCGCGGAGCGAACATGGCCATCGCCCGCAAGGTTGCCTGGAACCAATACCGCACCTTCGCCGACGTGGGAGCGGCGCAAGGCGACCTGGCCGTCCAGATCGCGCTGGCGAATCCGCACCTGAGTGGTATCGGCTTCGATCTGGCCGAGGTCGGCCCGATTTTTGAAGAATATGTCGAGCACCACGGGCTCGCCGGACGCGTCCGGTTTGTCGCGGGGAGTTTTTTTGAAAACCCGCTGCCGAGAGCCGACGTCATCACCATGGGCCATATTCTTCATGACTGGAACCTTGAAGAAAAAAAGATGTTGATCCGGAAGGCCTATGAAGCCATCCCTGACGGTGGGGCGCTGGTGGCCTACGACGCGGTGATCGATGACGATCGTTCCCGCAACGCTTTTGGCCTCCTGATGAGTTTGAATATGCTCATTGAAACGCCGGGCGGATTTGACTACACGGGCGCGGATTGCCAGGGTTGGATGAAAGAAGCGGGCTTCCGCGAGACGCGAGTTGAACACCTGGCGGGGCCGGACTCCATGGTGGTCGGCATTAAGTAAGGCTCGATGATTGGGAGGGGTGGCCGCCGTGGTTTGGCGGCTACACCCCACCTGGAATTGAATCCATCGGGAGAATGTGCGCGTCGCGGTCAGACCGCCTATTCTTCATCTCCACGCTGATTGCACGAAGCTCCGATTCACCCACATTTTCAATCGTATGCGGCGGGAGTGGCCCTGACCCAATCGCGGTCTCGCCGCTGGGCTTTGGGGATTCGCGGCTATCGGCCAAGACCTTCCCATCGGCATCCCGCCGCACGAAATCGCTCCAGCCCAGGATATATAAGACGCTTGGCCATCGGTGAGTGTGGAGCGGCACGGTATGCCCCGGCGGAACGATTGTGTCCAGCACTCGAACCCGCTCGTCTTCAAGCAGCAAAATGTGATATTCGGGCGCGGCGCTTAAGGCATCCAGTGCTTCCGGCCACTCCCATGGTTCTATGCTCATGTCGCCCTTTCAGACCTCGGCGCGAGAAACCCGTCGTCGACTTGCGCGTCTCATTTTAGGTACGCGCGGACGAGCTCAATCAAATCTTCGGTCAGTTCTTCAGTGGATTCGGTTCGGCGCTCCGGATGCGTAAGGTGCAGCCGGATGTGGTCTTCCATGATTTCCGCCATCAGGCTGTTGACGCCGCCCCGAATCGCCGCCAAAAGCATCAGGATGTCCGCGCACTCATCGCCATCTGCCACGGCGCGTTCGATGGCATTGATTTGCCCGCCAAGGCGCTTAATCCTGGAAAGCAGCTTCTGTTTTTCCTTGGATATTTTGGGGAGTTTGTCTTTCATAAGTTGTTTTTGCATTACTCCGGCAATTTTCACTTGACATATACCCTAGGGGGGTATGATATTACATTCCAGGCGGGAAAGCGATGCCTCCCGCTGAGATTAGGAAAGGACGTATGAAAACCAGCAGTCAATTCGAGCCTCCGCGAACAGCCGCGGCTTTCCGGTGCGGAAGAAACTTCCTGGTGTCCCGATATGCAGCGAATCCCGCCTGTCGCCTCACCTCTGCTTCTTCTCCCCGGCAACTGAAGAACATGAGGGATTGAGGTGGGCGCTGTCAAGCACACTTCTTCCTACCCAAAAACGACACGCGCAGCCCGCGCCGTAATCCACTCAGACACGAGGGATCTTCATTGAATCGGAGTTCCGCCGTCCGTGCCGCAGGAGAACTCTGTGCGCGAGGTTCGAGCGGAGTTTCAGCTCCGCGAAGGCTGCCTGAAAAAGCGGTGGGGACACCAAAACGGCGAAAGGAGGAAAGGGAAATGCTCATCATGAAATGGATGACAGCCCATGATGGGCGCCTCGTGGCAACCTGGATCCAGTCCGCGGAATCAGGATGCGCAGGTTGTTGCGAGGCGGCGATCATGGTCAAGTTGAAATGGACCATGGACCGGGATGGCCGGCTCGCCCGAACCCCGGCCCAGTCCGGCGAAACCATGCCCGCAGGGATGCAAGGGGATCGAGAAGTTCTCTGGAGCATTTTCAAGAGGGCAATTTTCTTGTTGGTTTGGATTCTGATGGTGGCTTCAAGTTTGGCGCTGGCACAGGAAGCGAGCACCACGGTCCCTTCTGATGAAAAGTCCTGGGACGTGCAATTCCAGTCCACGGTGGTGGGTCAGGGCCACCCCTCTTTCCCCGCTGCATATACCGGGTCGAACAGTCTTACTACGGGCGCCGCAGTCAGAGAGACCGTTTCCCTTGACATGACGGGCGGCGCGCGATTGTGGCACGGGGGAGAATTTTTCGGGGACATCCTCATGTGGCAGGGATATGGCCTGAACAACGCCCTCGGTCTCGCGGGTTTCCCCAATGCCGAGGCGTATCGCGTCGGCAAGACGTATCCGGATGTTTACCTCTGCCGCTCGTATCTTCGCCAGACAATCGGTTTCGGTGGAGGAAAGGTGGCGGCGGATGATGGATTGGGCGGCAAAAGGGACGATCGGAATCTGACGCTGACGGTGGGCCACCTTAGCGCCAAAGACATCTTTGACGCCAATGCCTACTCGAACGACGGCCGGTCCCAATTCATGAACTGGGCCCTGGTGGCCAATGGCGCCTGGGACTACCCGGCTGACACGCTGGGGTTTACCAATGGCCTGGCAGCGGAATTGAATACCCGGGCATGGTCCGGGCGGGTGGGCATCTTTCAAGTTTCCAAAGTTGCCAACGGAATTCGCATGGACTGGAACTTGACTCATGCCTGGTCTTCTGTGGCGGAAGTGGAGAGGCGATACACACTCAGAGGACACGCGGGGGCGGTGCGCCTGCTCGCCTTCGATACGCGGTCGCATATGGGAAGCTATCAGGAGACAATCGATAGTCCGAATCTTGGCGGGAATATTACGCTCACCGCTGCCTACCGCTACAAATACGGGTTTGGCATCAATCTGGAGCAGGAAATCCGAAATGATCTTGGTGTCTTCGCGCGCGTGGGCTGGAACGATGGCAAAAACCAAACATATGAGTTTACCGACGTGGACCGCACCGCCACAGCAGGGCTTAGCCTGAGAGGGTCACGGTGGGGCCGCCCGCAAGACACCGTGGGCCTTGCCGCGGTTGCGAACGGCATCAGCGGCGTCCATCGGGAGTACCTTGCGGCTGGAGGTTTGGGAATCACGGTCGGCGATGGGGCTCTCGACTACCGCGCGGAGCGGATGGTTGAGGCCTATTACAATTGGAAGGTCTCAAGGCACTTCCACTTGACGCCGGATTATCAATTTGCCCAGAATCCAGCTTACAACCATGTGCGCGGCCCTGTTGATATCTTCGCCCTGCGCCTGCACAGCGAGTTTTGATTTGGCCGCTGAAGGGAAATGATCATGAGTTGGATGAATTTTTCTGCCCAGGTCGGCCTGGCATTATTCTTTGGAGGCCTGATTGGACTCGAAAGACAATGGCGTCAACGGAGCACGGGACTGAGGACCAACGGGCTGGTTGCCGTCGGCGCCGCCATGTTTGTCATTATGGGCGGGCTGTTGGGGGGGCATGACGGCCAGGTCCACGTCGCCGCCTACGTGGTTTCCGGGATTGGCTTTCTTGGGGGTGGGGTCATCCTCAAAGAGGGTGCCAACGTCCGGGGCGTAAACACGGCCGCCACACTCTGGTGCACGGCTGCCATTGGCACTCTCGTGGGTTCCGGCCATATCCTGTTTGCAGCTCTGGGCACGGCTGGCGTGCTTGTGGCAAATCTGATCCTGCGCCCGATCGCGCGGCTCATCAACCAAACACCCGTTTCGACGGAAGGGTCAGAGATTATTTATCACGTGCATTGTAGCTGTCGCACGCCCCGGGAGGCGCACATCCGTGCATTGCTCCTGCAGGCCGTGGGGCCCACTCCGCTGCAACTTCTCACGCTGCAAAGCAAGGATCAGGAGGGCGGTGATTACGTTGACGTGTCCGCGAAATTAAAGACGATTGGCAGGAAAGACGACGTTCTGGAACAGATTGTGACCCGGCTCTCTCTGGAGGCGGCCGTCACCTCCATCAGTTGGCATGTTGCCTCGATGATTGATACTGAAGAAGCTGAGATAACGACTGATTCAGGCGCCCACAGCTAAGGCGCGCGCTTTGTGGGCGGAGGTATATGTCAGGAGGAAGCTTGCACTCCTGGTTCCGTATAACCGGGGATATAATCTGAAGGTGGATCAAAAAGTCGGAACATGAAGACCAACTGAACCTTCGAATCGGACAAAACTCATGGCTGCATCCGATATTTCAAGCTCGCGTGAGTCGCAAGCACTCCAATTTGCCATGCGGCTTTCTCTCGCGGCCGGGTTCTTCATGCTTGGGACGAAAGTGGTGGCCTACTGGATGACGGGATCCGCAGCCATCCTTGCTGATGCTGCCGAATCGGTGGTTCACGTGGTGGCGGTTTCCTTTGCCGCCTATAGCCTGTGGCTGAGCAGTAAACCTCCAGATCCCACCCATCTTTACGGGCATGACAAGATTGCCTTCTTCTCCGCCGGGTTCGAAGGCGCCATGATTGCTCTCGCGGCCTTCTATATCTTCAATGAGTCCATCCGGAGGCTGATTGCCGGGCCTAAACTGGACAATCTGGGCATGGGGGCTCTGCTGGTTTTGGCCGCGGGCTTCATCAATGGGGCGCTGGGCGGCTATCTGGTGTGGATCGGGAAAAAGTATGGGTCATTGATCCTGAAGGCTGACGGCAGACACGTGCTCGCCGACTGCCTGACCAGCTTTGCCGTGATTGTTGGCTTGGGATTGACCATACTGACGGGCTGGCGGCGATTGGATCCGATTGTTGCCATTCTCGTCGCCCTGCAGATTCTCTGGATGGGGAGCAAATTGATTCGCCAGTCGATCAGTGGGTTGATGGATGAAGTCGATCCAGCGACCCAGGCTCAAATCCGTCAACTGCTCACTGAGATGACTTCCGACGCCGGGGTGGAGTTTCACGGGTTGCGGCATCGCAATGCGGGCAATACCACCTGGGTGGAATTCCATCTGCTCTTTCCCAAAGACACTTCCTTGGAAGCTGCTCACTCCCTGGCCACTCACATTGAAGAAAGGATTCAACACGAATCCGCGATGCGAACCGAAGTGATCAGCCACTTGGAGACATTGGAAGACCACCGTGAGGTTCATAGTCACGGTCATTTTGAAAAGTTTGACGAGTAGGACCTGCCGGAACCGGCATAAATGCTGGGCTGCCCGGCCTGCGTGTATCGTTATGGGCAACCCCTGATCATTCTTCCTTCCAAGACGTGTTTGCGCCGCCCTGAATCGCTCGAAATGAAAAAAGATCGAATAGCTGAAAGCAAATCAGTACTGCGGCCGAATATGGATATTGCCGCTGAAGGATGTTAGATCGACGTTGGCTTTCCCTGTGTTGCGTGTTCCCAGCAGGCTATTCGCAGATCCCAGTGGGGAAGCGGATTCCCGCCGACGGGTCATGGGCAGGGTATTGATGACTTTTCCCTTCAGGGTCTTTGCCGTGAGTTCAAAAGATGCGGCCGGTGGGCAGATGATGTTCACGTCGCCGCTGTAGGCGGAGAGAATGTAGTCGCCACTTTCCATGAAGTCGCCCTCAAAGAGGATGCTTCCGGAGGTGGTGCTGCCATGAAGGCGTGAGGTTGAAGGGGAAACAAAGTGCAGGTTGCCGGTAATGGAATAGGCTTCGACACTGCCGGTGGGGCGGATGACTTCAATGTCGCCGGCTACGGAGTGCACCAGAAGGCGGCCGGAATAGTCGCGAATGGAGATGTCTGCGCCCACCGACTGCACGGAAGCATCCGCTTGCATGCCCTGCACAATGATTTTGCCCTGAGGGTTGCGGATTTCCAGGCTGGCGCCCAGCGGCACATCCAGGGTGTAATCGGCCACCTGCTCTTCCGCAGGAAGGGTCGAATCCAGCACGTGGGTTTCCAGGCGGATTTTGTCCGCGGCGCCGGTGCTGGGAAGGATTTCGCTGTCAACCTCAACACGAGGGGAAGCCACCGAATAAACCAGGTGGACCTCAGCTTTCTCCCAGCCACGCACCAAAACGTGGCCCTTCAAATTATTCAGGCTGATGCGCGGCTCACGTGTGCAATCAAATGTCTTTTCGATTCTTCCTTCGCCCGCGGCCCACATCGTGGCAGCAGAGAGGAGAATGGCCGCCAGCAGCCGGCCCATTGGCCGGGCCGGCTTCGAGCTTGCGAAATTACGGTTCATCAACCCCGTGTCCTCTTTCTAACGCCCTTCGAACTCCAACGCAGAAGACAAGACTTCAGCCTTACGTGTATACGCTGTCAGCAGATAATCGTGTGCCAGCGTGTTCCTGGGCTCATGGTGCAGGGAGTCCAGGCATTCCCGAATTGAACCATCCAGTGAGACCAGACTCTTTTCGTAAGTGGCCTTAAGGTCCGGGGTCATGGATGCTTCGTTCGCTCTAAAGTTACTTTCCAGGTCAGAAACCACATGGGCCAGCGAAATGTCCTCAGGGGGAGGAATCATCCCGGCCACCTCGGCGGCGGCAGGTGCCGATACTGTCTCTTGCGGGCCGCCCAAGGTTTGAACACCGCGCGAGGGCATGCTGAGCACTGCCCCCAGAACCACCAGCCCCGCCAGCACGCCGAGGGGAACCGGTTGGGGAAAAAGACGCCAAGCGAGAATCTGCCGCCAGCCGCGGACCGGTGTTCCAAAGGCGCCTTCTGCCTCAAGTTGCGCCCGGACATTGGCCCAGACAACTCGCGACGGTTCTTCTTGCGGCAATGAGCGCGCTGCCTCACGAATCGATTCCAGATCCGCCAGCATGGCGCCGCAAGGCTGGCACTCCTGCGCATGGGAAACAATAAAGGGGCGCGCTTCGCCCTCCAGGTAGGCTTCCAATTCTGTCGAAAATTGCGCGCAGGGGGCCACGTTGAAGGCTCCCTGTGATGCAAGGGTCTGGCGAATATTGGCCCAAACTGCGGCCGCTGGCTCTTCTTGCGGCAGATCGCGTGCTGCCACTTGAATTAATTGCATGTCTGCCAGCATGGCGCTGCAGTGCTGGCACTCCTGCGCATGGGAGACGACAAAGGGGCGCTCTTCGCCCTCCAGAAAGGCTTCCAATTCGGTTGAAAATTGCGAACAAAGGGGCGCGCCAAGTGTGTGCAGAGACTCAAGGCTCTTTCGAATGTTGGACCACACAGCAGGCGATGGCTCTTCCAGCGGCAGATCTCGTGCTGCCCGTTGGATTGATTGCAGGTCCGCCAGCAGGGAACTGCAGGAGGGGCAATCGTGGGCGTGGGAAGCGATGAAGGGACTTGCTTCCCCATCCAGATGGGCCTCCAACTCGGCGCTAAATCGCGAGCAGGCGGCAATCGCTTGGTATCGGTTCTGGTCCATACTGCCTTCTATGCTTCTTCCACCGGTTCTCCGGCTGGAATTGAATCACCCGCAGGCTTGGCATCCCGGTAGTGGTGGAGCCGTTCGCGCAGCTTCATGCGGGCCTTGTGTAACTGCGACTTGGAATTTCCCACCGAGCAGTTCATGATTTCAGCGATCTCATTGTGCTCATAACCTTCCACATCATGCAGCACAAACACTGTCCGGTAACCGGGCGGCAAATCCGCAATCGCGCTTTGCAGGCCGATGCGGTCAACCGAGCCCGTCAGCCTGCGGTCATCACCGCCGTAATCGCGTTTTACCGGTTCGTCTTGCGATGAATCCACTTCATCCAGCGAGATCTGCTGCAGCCCCTTCTTGCGCAAGTGCATCAGGACCACATTCACCGCCAGGCGGTGAAGCCATGTGGAAAAGGCTGACTCACCGCGGAAGGTGGAAATCTTACGATAGAGCTGGAGGAAAGCCTCCTGCGTTAGATCTTCCGCTTCCGCCGTGTTGCCCGTCATGCGCAGACACAAGGAATAGACTCGCCGCTTGTGTGCCTCAAACAACGCGGCAAATGATTCTTCATCGCCACGCTGCGCCCGCGCTATGAGCTGAGCATCAGATACCGCTTTAGTCGCCGGTGTCTTGGTTGTATTCAAGTGGTCTCGCTACCGGCCGCACCTCAACTCGTTTGGTGAGATGCGGGGCAAGATTTTCGAGTTGTATTAATTCGTGACGATTGCTTCGCGTTTGAGGTTACCCAGGTTAACCATCGGTACTACCCCAAAGTAACCGCCGGAATTTTCGTGCCATAGCCATCCCGATTAAGAGCATTGGGACAGGTCTTGGCCGTGCCGCCCTTCACGGGTAAGTTGCCCGTGGCACATCCAGCCCCTATTGGCTTCCCCCGCCGGGGATGTGGAGAACCACCTTTCCCACGCCTATGTTACCTGAGGTGTCGGACGCGCGCAAAGCCAGGATGTGCTCGCCCGGAGCCAGCTGGGTCAGCTTAATCGTAAACGTCTCGCGGCGCGAATCCACAACGCCGTCATCGGACAAAACGCTTTGCCAATCCTTGCCGTCTACAGAAGTCTCCGCACTCCGCAGGGGAGACGTTTCGTCCTCTGCAGCGAACCGTATTTCAGCCGTTGTGCCGGTGACTTTCTGTCTTAGAACGTCGACATCAGGCGGGGTATTGTCCACCCAGAAAGGAGCGCTCAACAACTCGGCTTTTCTTGCCAAATCCGGGGGGTTGGAATCCTCGTCGGAAGCCACCAAACGCGCCACATACTTGCCATCGGCCAGGGCGGCGGGGTCGATCGTATAGCTTGTTTGGAGGATCTTGTCCTTAAGCAGATGCCATTCCTGCTCGTCCGTGGATTTCAAGTAGAGGGAATAGATCAGTTGGTCATTGTTGGGGTCGTCGGCCTGCCACGTCAGGGTTATGGGAGTCTTGCCAGGGGCGGCCGTCGTTGGCGCAAGTCCGTAACTGATGCCTTGCACGGCATTCACGGTTATACCAGCTCCCAATTGGGAGTTCGCTGCTCCCGCCGCGCCCGTCCGTTCACTTGAGGCGCTGACGTTCAGCGAATGGATTTGTGGCGGCAGGTTCTGGTTCAGGTAGGAAAGCGTCGCCTCATCCAGTGTGGGGGATCCGGTGCCGGAATTGCGAAGGACTGCTTTCCACTGCATATAGCGGCTTGGTGCGTTTAGAACGGCATCGCCTGTGGGATTGCTGTAAGGTCCGGCCCAATCGCTCCAGGTGGAGTCAGGATGGTCAGAATTCCCTGAGCGAGTGAAAAACTGCAGGGTGCAGCCCGCCGGAATATTGGCGCGAAAGGCTAGAACTCCCCAGCGGGAAACGAACTTTGTGTCCTTAACCTGCGATTCGTAGGTCCCTTCGTGGGTTGGCGCACCACCAATATGGAATAATTTGGCCACATTGCTGGTTGCGGCGTAGAGGTCATCTCCGGCAACCAAAAGGCGAGTGGCAAGGGACTCGTGGGTTTCGGTCAAAATGGTCAAGTTGTCACTGTTGGGCGCCGCATCGAGGTCGAAGATCCTCCCGTTGCTGTCCGTCGTGAAAAGCACATGGCCTTTACGGACAGCAAGTCCGAAAATGCTCTCACTGTTGGAGCTCCATAGGGTATCGACGGTGGAGTCGGGGAAGATCTCAATCAAAGCCCCTCGGCCAGTCCCCAATTGCAGGGGAGGCATGGGGAAAGGCTGCGGGTTCGGCCGATTAAAGCTGGGATTCTTCGAGTTAGGCGGGTTAATTTGCCCTCGAGCTGCGGCCACTGAGTCCGCAGAGGCGGTAACGGTTATTGTGGTGACACCCCTCCCCGTGCCGTTTGCCGGTGGAGCCAGAAGCATGTCGGGTGAACCTTTGCTACCCGCTCCACCCAATGCGGCGGCAAAAATGCGCCCCTGGGAGTCGACTGCCAGGTCATGGACTTCCGGAAAGGCCGCCTGATAGATGACGAAAACTTTCCCCTGCGGAGAGATGCGGTAGATCAGTCCATTGGGCACGCTTCCGGCCAGCAAGTTGCCATTCAGGTCAAACCGCAGGCACATGATGTGCGTCTGCTTGGAATCATAAAAAAGTTCGCCCTTGCCCGTGGCGTCGACGCGAAAGATCTGACCTATATCCCCGGTGGCCACATAGAGCCGGCCCTGCGCGTCGAATTGCAGCGCCCATATATACTTGGATTTAGGGTCATAGAATATGCTGGATTTGCCGTCGGCCGTGATTTTGTAAACTTTCCCATCGGGAGAGCTGCCGGCGTAGAGGTTCCCATCGGGCCCGACCGCAAGGGCAAAAATATCTGGTTCATGCGCCGTGAGGACAAGCGCGGACTTCAGATCGGGGCCAACTCGGAAAACTTTGCCCTGGTGCCCAGTGCCAATGTAGATGTTGCCGTGGGAGTCCCGCGCCAGTGAGAGGGCCAAAGCCTCGTCAGGGCTGAAGATGGCTTGTGCATCGGGCGCCAGTGTCAGATCCCCCTGCCGGCTCAAGGATAGTCCGGTAAGTGTCCCCTGCAGGAACTCGTCGTAGGATCCGACTTGCCAAAATGTGGTCTCGACACCGAACGCCGTTGAAGCAATGACGACAAGCAGCAACAGCATGTAAAGGATTCTGCCGCGTTTCATTCCCTGACCTTTCTGGAAACACTTGCTAGTTGAAAGTGGTTAGTCGCTAGTGCAGTGGTCAGCAAGGCTGGCCTGCGATTTCTTAATGGAATTCCCCAGGTTTTCACCGCTGATCACCAGCAACTAACCAGTGTCCACTCGTCAATTCTTTTCACATCCCCGGGCCTGCCACTTTGAGGATTAGCGTCTTTTGTCCTGTGATGGCATAGGTGATTGGCTTGGTTTCAAAGTCGCCGATCATCGATGTTCCGTTGAAGAGCACGCTTGACGATGCCGGGTCCGCCATAAACGTCTGCACCAGGGAAGGTGGCGGCGAAGGATACTCGTCACCCTGCATTACGAACGACCGCTCGGGCGCCATCAGAAGGGCATAGACGCGATTATTCCGGCGCATGCGATTTAAGGCGCGCACCAGTTGTTGCGAGTCGCGCGGCGTCCCTCCCAAGGCCGAGAAGCGGAATTCCATGGCGTTGATGGCGGCGCCACCCCCCACCACCAATTGCAACATCTTCTCTGTGACACTGGCGGGGACATCCACTGGAATCTTTTCCGCCATGGTTGCACCGTTAGGCAGGTGGAGCAACGCTGTCACCTCCATGTGATCTCCGGGGTGCACTTCCGACCTGCTGCACCACACCTCTTCGATGCTGGCGGTACGTTTCTCTTCCAGCGACTGGATGCTGAGGTTGATATCATGAACCTTCAAGTCAGGAAATCCGCTTGCCATCATCATAGCCAGAGGCGCGGCCACTGTGGCTCCAGCCCCGTTCACCGTTCCGGCATCGCTGGAGAGAATATCCTCAAGGTCCACCGACCTGCCGTCTGACAAGTGGATGCTGGCTTTCACATTCAGCGTTGAAGCCCCCAGCGAGCGTTCTGTGGTGGTGAGTGCGGAGGTGGTGGCAAGATTGAGCAAGATTGGAGAGAGGAACGAGTCATCAATCATCTCGAAATTGTAGTCGGACTTCCGGTTGAGCGTCGATTCCAGCCGCACATGGATTGGGATCATCGGTGGGGTCTTGTCGCCCACGCGCCCGTAAATAGCATCGAAGCGGTCCTGCTGGATGGTTCCGACGATGGCGCCTGGGGCATCCACCTTAAAGGAGGAAGCAATGCTGGGGACGGTGACGATAACATGCGCGGGGGCGAAGGGGAACTGCGCCGGGCCCTGTGCCAGAACCTGGTGTCCGCACGCATAGAGATTATTCCCTTGCCGCAGGGTGACGGTGCAATCGATGTTCATGTTAAGGTCGCCACGAACCAGCAGCAGGCTGATCATCGAACCGGGTTGCAGATCGCTCGGGCTGGAGGGCAGATCCTGAGCGCTTCCGGCGACGACTCCGCCTGCGGTGGGCTCCAGGCCTAGATTGCGAAATTCTTGGGCGAATAGCTCGACAGAAGCCGGAGAAAACCCGCCGAAGTGTACCGGAAGCAGCAAATTGGGAAGGGTGGGGGGCGCCGCTTGCTCACCGGCTGGCGTGTTGAAGGCGCCCGGAATTATGCCTCCATCGTTGATAATGACCCGTCCGAGCTCCGGCAATCCGCCCGAAACGTTGGCGATGTGAATATTCTCGCTTGGAGACGAATTGGCGATGGTAGTGGGCTGCGCGGTCGATACAGTCAGCATCTCCTCGATGGGAGTGATTCCCGCAATGGCGCCCTTGGAGAGGGGGAAAGCGCGGGAGACAGCTCCCACCAGCCTGCCGTCCACGTAGACGGGGCTGCCGCTCATCCCGGAGATAACCCCGGTGGTGGCAAGAGGTCCGCCGGTGAGCCGCGCCAGGATCAAGTCGCGCTTGGGGGCCAGGGCGTTTTTCAGTACGCCGAGGAATTCCACCTGGAATTCCTCAATCCTGTCGCCTTCGAAGATGGTTCGCCCCGCACCTTTGAGGCCGGGATGGATGTCGTCGAGCGGGAAAACGGGAGTGCTGGCCTGGCCCAGCAGGCAGCTTGCAAACAACAGGACCAACGCGAGGCTGGTAAACAGTCGCTTCCGTAGCATCATAGCTGGCAAAGACTCATAAGCTCTGGACAAAATTCTAGTCTAAGGACAATCGCGGGATTGGTCAAGCAAACCCCATGACAGTACTGATGCAGAATGAAGTATGCGGGTGGCTCCGTTCGGCTGGATTGGAGGCGATTCATCGGAGATGGACTTATGAATCTACATGAAACTGCCGATACGCGAAGCGGGGGAGTGTGTCACGGGGGAGGGTGGGCGCAGGCACTCCTGCCTGTGAAGAGGCATGGCCTTCGGTCATTAAACAGATGCCATGCCACAGGGCGTCGCGCCCAAGCGCGGCGAAACCTGTCCCGAGAGATTCGGGACACTGCGTTGCGGGGGCATGCGATTGCGTGTTCACTCCGCACCAACCACCAAATTAAGTTCATCCTGTCAAGACAATCAGCCGATAAACGATTTGGGGGAGTGGGGGGAGACCGGCGAGGGGGAAGGACAATCAGAATGCGGTAGGCAGTGGTTGGTAGGTGGCCGGCGCAATTTTGGAGGCGCGGCGATCGCCGCGCCGGGAATGGTGCCATGGCCATCCCGACCAAGGGCATCGGGACAGGTCCTGGCCATGCTCGAGCACGACCCCGGTAGATCGTGACAAGTTGTCCGCGGCGCGATTCTTGGGCACGCGATCGCGTGCCCCCTCAAGTCGCTGGTCATTTCTGCCGATGGGTGGAGCGCTGAAGTGTGTCGCGTGGAAAGTTGGGCGCAGGCACTCTTGCCTGCGCCGGGTGCCGGTCTCATAGCGCGGCCACTGGCCGCGCCGCTTGAAACAGCCAGGAGTGGCTGTGTCATTTCGTCAAGAGTTCAGGGTGACCAGCGAGGGCTTGCAGGGTGCCGCGATCGAGGAACTGATGAATTACGAATTAAGAATTAGGAATTAAGAATGGGGAGAATTTCAAACTGCATAATGCTTCCAAAATAGGGCAAATGGGCGGGTGCATTGTGGATAGTCCAACAATCCCCCTTCAAGCCAGCAAGTAGCCGTACGTGAAGTATGATAAAAAGTTTGATGTGGGACTTTTTGACGCGAAACACGATCTCGGTAGGAACCGAAGGCAATTGGGGGACCGCGTCGCGTCATATCCTGATTCTTGCCCTTTCTCTTAAACCTGAGCGTGTCCCACATCTTTTGCTGGACACGGGAGGTGCTGGCGACGATCTGAGCCCAGTTGGAGCTACAGAACCCGCCCCGTGCCCAGCCGAAGATGTCGGTTAAGATCAGCTCATAAACATCAGGCACATTGCAGCGGTCAAATTGTCCCCACCCGGTTTGCCCGTGGCCAAAGGTCTCCAATCCTTCCAATTCGTCCCGAATTCTCAGACATGTTTACCATTCGGCTATCTGTTCACTTGAAAGCGTAGCCCGCCCGGCGTGTGACTTGCCCTGATTGTGAAGTGGGAATGTGAAAGACATGGATGAGGAAACGAAAGGACATGGATTGGATCGCTTTCGGCGAGGCCGGCCAGTGACTGAAACCGCCGGCGCAAGGAGACCATCGGGCACTCTCGCTCCAAACATGAGAAACAACTGAACGATCCTCCGTCCTCCAAACCCTCGATGCTATGGCGATTCGAAGAGAATCAACGGGAAGGAGGCATCATCGGGCTCCTGCCGGCTGTTGTATACTGTGCCCCGGCTGGGATGGTACTGGACTGCACATGATCCCCATTTGAGTGGAGGCAGGCATGTACAAATGGGAGGCAAAGCAAAAATCGCGGCGGGAATTCCTTTCAACGGTTACCGCGGCCTTCCCATTCCTCACACTTGGGGGAAAGACTCCCAAGGCCGGGAGGCAAACGAGCGCTGCGGTTGGGAACAGCGATATTGGCAGCGCCCCTGGGAATAAGGACCACGCGCTTTTGAGCAACCGTTTCCTCACCTTCGCCACGATTGTCCGCGTCAATCAAATTGAAGCTCGACGAGGCGAGGGGATTGGCCACGACGAGACAGCATTTCATACTCCGGAAACCATCGCGGCCTTTCGAGAAGCCTTTGCCCATGGCTGGCCCGGCGGCCGTATCACCTGGGCTTTGAGTTGGCTGGCGCTCACCAACACGACGGAACAGTTCAAAGGCATCCGCAAACTGGTGGCGGAATATCACGGGCGCTACGGTGACGAGGTCACCTTCATCCCCGGCGGGTACTTCGCCAACGCCTACAACACGCAGGAGCAGGTCAATCGAGACCTGCATGAAGGCATCGCGCTCGCCTCGGCCGTGGTGGGCGGGGGCTACAGGCCCCAGGGCGTCATTGCCGGATTCCTGGCCGCAGCGAACCAGCGGTTCCTCGCTGATTATGAGGGTATACACGTTTGCCAGGGCAACGTCTGGAGCCAATACTCGGTGGATAACCAGGATGGCGACGGATCGATCTGCTATCCTTACTATCCCTCGACCGAACATTTTTGCAAGCCCGCGCAGGGCCGGAGCGATTTCATCGACTGCGTGAACCTGGACGGATGGACCTGCGATTTTCTTGCGGCACGCCGCGCGGGTGGGGCCGGAGGATTCAACAGCCGCATGGGGGTTGGGCCCATTGAGACTATCCTGGGGCCTTGGAAGCAGCGCGGCCTGGAAGAAATGCTCCACACGACAGCCATCCACTTTGACAAAGGATTTGAGCTGAACGGCTTCGCCTGGGTCACGAACATTTGGGAGATCGTGCTGGGTCCGCGAGGCCTGGCAGATTGGCTCCGCGCGGTGCGGCAGCGTTGGCCTGACGCCCTTTGCATTCCGCATGGTGAGTTTGGCTCACGCTGGCGCAATCAATTTAAGGATAACTCGCCCCTCAATTATCGGTTTGTTGAGCGAGGCTCCGGCATCGGCGGGTCCGACGCCGACAAGGAAATCCGCTGGTATATGAACCAAAAGTTCCGCCTGGCCCTGCTGAGTGACCTGCCGGGCCCCTCTCCGGAGAAGGTGATTGACTTCACCCGCTATGACGTCCCCGCCCAAGAACCGAAGGATATGACAAGAAAGTGGAGTTTGATGGGAGAGATCAACCAGAAACAAATCCGCCCGCGAGACAAGCCTCGCCCTTTCCAGGATCTCCCCGCCGAGGACCAGAAACGAATCTTGACGATCTACCCGGAGTTGTCGCGGGGATGAGCGGGAAATTATCCGGGAGGCTTGGTCATGGCGACGGATCATCGGTATTCACGATGTTTCGGCCCAGGGTAAAAACAACAGTCGTTTCTGATGAAGGGAATGGTCTTCATATATTTTGAAATGCTTTTCGACAATCTGCAACGCGGCCTGTAACCAGTGGCTGCGCCAAAGGGAAGAAGGATCTATGCGAAAGGTAACTCGCCGGGCCGTATGGATGATTTTCATGTTTTGGGGCGTCCGCTGCCTGGGGCAAGTTACCGGGGGGCAACAGCCTCTCCTCGCTCCCGTCCCGCCCATGGGCTGGAACAGTTGGTACGGGGTGGGATGTAAGGTGAACGACGCGGACGTCCGTGCCCATGCTGACATTATGTTGCGCAATGGCATGAGGGATCTTGGTTACACCTACGTGGACATCGATGGTTGCTGGGAGGGCTCTCGCGACGGGCAGGGCGTTCTCCATCCCAACTCCAAGTTCCCCGACATGAAGGCTCTGGCTGATTACGTCCACAGCCGGGGTTTTAAGTTCGGCATTTACTCCTCGCCCGGCCCCAAAACGTGCGACCAACTGGAGGGCAGCTACGGACACGAGGAGCAGGATGCCCGGACCTTCGCTGACTGGGGCGTCGATTTATTGAAGTACGACTGGTGTAGCGCCACCGAGGTCTACAAATTTGAGGAAGCGCCTGCGGTCTCGAAGAAAATGCACGATGCCTTGCTGAGCACGGGGCGGCCGATTCTCTTCAGCCTGTGCATCGGCCTGGTGCGCCCCTGGAGGTGGGGGCCTTCCGCGGGGGGCAGTATGTGGCGGACGGAGGGGGACCTGCAACCCACGTGGGAGAAGATCACCATGGTGGGTTTCCAGCAAAATGGGCTGGAGCGATTTGCCGGTCCCGGCCACTGGAATGATCCGGACTGCCTGATGGTGGGCTTGGGAGATCTGGACGCCAATGAAAACAGAACCCACATGGGCTTGTGGTGCATCTTGGCGGCGCCGCTCCTGACCACCGCCGACCTTCGGAAAATCTCATCGGATAGCCTGGCAATTCTCACCAGCAGCGAAGTGATTGCGGTTGACCAGGACCCCGCCGGTATCCAGGGGCATCGCATTGCGGAAGAGGGCCCGCTGGAGATCTGGATGAAGCCGCTTGCGGATGGAAGCAAGGCCATCGGCCTTTTTAATCGTGGTGACACCATGTTACCGATGAAGCTTTGCTTTAAGGACGCGAGCCTGCCTGATTCGGTCAGGTTAAGGGATCTGTGGGCGAAGAAGGACCTGGGGGTCTTTGTGGGGAGCTTCAGCACTGATGTGCCCAGGCATGGCGTGGTAATGCTCAAAGCGAATTAACCGCGCAACCCCTGGACTTGGAGAAGACAAAATACTTCTTTAAGTTGTTTGTCACCGCCTTGAGGAACAGCAATCAGGATATGTCTCTTCGCCGTTCCAACTGACGAAATAGCGGAGGTTTTCAATGATGAACCGTAGAGATTTCAATAAGTCCATCGCCTTGACCGCCGCACTGGGATTCGCGGAGGGATCTGAACCCGGGGAACTGGTGGCCGCAAATGACCGAATCGGATTGGGGTTTATCGGTGTCGGCAACATGGGTCTGCAACTTATGAGGAATTTCATTCGCACCGGACAGGTGGAAGTCCTGGCGATTGCTGACCCTTATCAGCCGTATCTCGACCAGGCTATTGAAAAGACCATGGGTAAAGCAGAAGGGTATAAGGACTTTCGCAGCGTATTGGATCGGAAAGATATCGATGCGGTGGTCATCGCGGTCCCCGAACACTGGCACGCCATCCCGATGATCATGGCCTGCCAGGCGGGGAAAGATGTCTATGTCGAGAAGCCTCTGTCCCACACCATCTATGAGGGCCGCAAGATGGTTGAGGCGGCTTCGCAGTATAAACGCGTAGTCCAGGTCGGAACCCAGCAGCGGTCGGGGGAACACTTCAAGAAAGCCGTCGAAATCATACGCAGCGGCCAGCTTGGCAAAATAAGCTTTGTGGAAACGTGGAATAACGGGAATGACTGGCCGGTTGGCATGGGCAATCCTCCCGACAGCGATCCCCCTTCCTGGCTGGATTGGGATCTGTGGCTGGGCCCCGCCCCCTACCACAAGTACAACCCCAACCGATGCATTGGATCGTTCCGGAGTTTCTGGGATTACGGTGGCGGAATGATGACCGACTGGGCGACCCATCTTGTGGACATCGTGTTGTGGGCGATGGGTGTGAATGCCCCCAGCACCGTTAATGTCATGGGGGGCAGATACTTGATGACGGACAACGGGGAGACTCCTGATACGGTGGAAGCGGTTTGGGAGTTTCCGGAGTCACCGGTGAGTGGAAAGCATTTCATCGTACGTTACTCTTATCGGGGCACCAACGCCCATTCGCCCGACAAAAAAGTGTACGGAATGGAGTTCTACGGCACAGAAGGCACCCTGTTCGTTGACCGCGAGGGGTACACTCTCTGGCCCGAGGAGAAGCCCATCGGCGCTTGGGAACATGTAGCCGATTCCGGTGTGGTCAATGGGGCCGGTTCACCCCAATACTGGCCGCACGCCCTTAACTTCCTGGAGTGTATTCGAACCCGGCAGATGACAAACTCCGACATCGAAGCCGCCCACCGGTCCACCACCATGTCACACACCGCCGTGATTTCCTACCGGCTGGGGAGAAAACTACGCTGGAACGGCGAACAGGAACAGTTCGTGGACGATGCCGAGGCCAACAAGCTTATGACCAAGGAATACCGAAAGCCCTGGGTCGTAAGCTAGGGGGAGACTTCATAATGATGAGTCGATGGGCATCAGCATTCCTCGCAATTCTGTGGTGTGCTCATTTCGTGGGCGCGCAGGGCACAGGAAAGATCAAAATCCTCATTCTAACGGGGAGGAACAACCATGAATGGCGCGCCACCACCCCCGTGCTGCGCGACATCCTTGAGCGGACCGGACGCTTTGAGGTCCGGGTCAATGAAGAGGTGGACGGTTGTGGCTTGGAGACCTTTGCTCCCTATGATGTGCTTCTGCTGAACTACAACCATGGGGACCCGCCGACCTGGTGGGACAATCGCCCCCGTCAGGCTTTGCTCGACTTCGTGAGAAACGGCAAAAGGCTGGTTTCTTTTCACGCCTCCAACAACGCCTTCCCAGGTTGGCAGGAATATGACAAGTTAATCGGCGGCACTTGGCGGGATACTGCCGGACATTCCCCGTACCATACTTATACGGTCAAAATTATTGACCACGGATCTCCGATTACTCGCGGACTGCCGGATTCGTTCGTGCAAACCGACGAGCTGTATCATCGGCTTTCTCTTCAGCCGAATATTCGAATCCTCGCTACGGCGTTCGACGACCCTGCAAACTGCGTGAAACCAGGCAGGGAATGCGGCACAGGCAAGGACGAACCTCTAATCTGGACTTTGAATTACGGTACGGGCCGGGTCTTTCAGACCGCTCTCGGACACGATGTGAAAGCCATGGCAAGCGCGGGGTTCATTACTACGCTTCAGCGGGGGACCGAGTGGGCAGCAGGGCAAGGGTCGCGGTAGGGACGGACGTTGCTGACCGCCCCCCGCACAGATCCGTGCGGACGCTACTCACGCATACGGCCTTACCTCGGATGCATGGCGTCAAAGCGTACGCTGGGGGTGGGATGCACAAGCCGGGGTTGGACGAGCCAGCGGTCGTACAACCGAGCCATGCGTTCCGCGGAGACTCGTCCGCACTGGCTGCGCTGTTGCAAGACGTGCCGCCAGTAGCGTCCGATTCTCACCCGGAACTTTTCCAGGCTAGCCCCATTGCCTGGCACCGCGTGATATTGGTTGGGTGCGCAGGTGGAAATGGTGTCAGTACTTTTTGGGTGATGCAGACGAAGGGCGAAGGGTCGCGTTTGGAAGGAGCGGCGTAGCGCAGAGAAAGGAGGGACAATGAAAAGGCCGCATCTTCTGATTTCGGCAGCATGGCTGCTCAACGGCGCAGCTTGGTTCCTTCCGGTTGTTACGAGTGTTGGCGGCGGGGAAATCGGCCCTCCTATCAATGGTGCGAACGCCTTCTTCATGGCGGCCAGTGCGGTTATCCCAGGTCAATTCTTCGGTACAACGTACGAAGCGGTGCTTGCGACTCTAAGCGTTTTAACGACGCTGTTCTTCATTGTCGGCTCGCCTTGGGTGGTGTTGCGCGGAACTCGCTCGCTTCGACGCGAGTCCGCATGGGCTGCCGCTGCGGCCTTCCTCTTCAATGCACATTGGTATATTCACCTTAGGCCCGATGGGTGGATATCAGCCCTGGGGATTGGGTACTTCCTTTGGTGGTCGTCTTTTACCGTGCTGGCAATGGGATTGTTCGATCTTGCCGGACGGAGCAATGCTGCTGAATCAGGGCAAGCCGCAGGGCTACCAAGATGACTGTCTAGGCGCGTGTAGCCACGGTCACCGCCTTTGTGACCGTGGGTTCTTCCTGGAATGACCTGACAAAAACAGGAGCGAAAAGATTCGTTCGAGAACGCCGAGGGTGGTTGTGCACGGGACAAAGGCCCACGGTCAGAAAATCACTGACCGTGGCTACCTTGGCCAAATCGGTTGGAGTCTGCGCTACCCCGCACCACGGCCACCTTCACGTGGATTGAAAAATCGTAGCCTCTAGCTCTGGCATTTTATTCTTGACAAGAGTATCATTATAGTAAATAATGAATGCGCTGGAGGTTGATTCGCCATGCTGCCTCTTACGTCTTCCCCAATGACCCTTACCCTAACTGCTTTTCGTCACCCCCACATTTGTGGATTCGATTGCTCGGGAACGAGCCTTGAACTTTCAATTTTGGAAGCTCCAGGCCCGGAGGCGATGCCGCACAGCTTGGATGGGCTCAGTCGGCGGCGGAATAGGGTATCCGAGCCTGCCGGAATTGCATCTGAGGAATCGATGGAATCGGTGGAAACTGCCGGTTTGCACCCAAGAAGCGGGAAATTTCAAAAACCGTCTTGCCAAGATGTTATAGATGCGAAAGGTAGTTAGCGGAAAAATCAGGGTCAAAAAGCGAAAAAATCCTGGGAATTGCAATGTCCTTCCAAGATTTCTTAGAAAACAAAGGCAGTTACGGAAACTGGCCTTTCATTTTAAAAAAATTAAGTCATTGAAAAAACAAAAGTTATATGAATCCATCGTTTATGGGGGTCTGGAAAAAAAGGTTAAATTTGGAGGGGTCAAAGCCTCTATGTTATTGAAAACACATGTAGAAAAAATGCCCGAGAATTGCCTTGCCAAGATGTTCATGAAAATAAACGACTTAAAGCATTCTTGCCAAGATATATATGATAATACAGGGACTTAGCGGTTTAGCACAGACTCACTCACAGTTTGCGTTCGTCTGCAGTTTTTCGGTCCATGGCGCAAATAACCCGGTGAAGCTGATCACATTCACCGCCCCGGAGTAGTGCTGGAATGAGCACAACTCCGGGCTACACCCTGAGTGCATTATGAGGTGGATTATCCAAGAGTTCGACCCTTAACCCGGTATGCTTATAGCAGCCACGGTATGGGGATAGAATTCGAACCGATGTCGGCTGGAACTGTCAAAGCGGGTCGTCTTCAAGGAGCGAATTCGTGAAGATCAACATCAAAATGGCGATTTTCACCGTGGCGGGCGTCGCTTTCCAAATTTGGCTGGCAGTTCTCGGGTGGGGCGGATTGGCGGCTTTCTTCTCGCACCCGCCCCTGGTTGCCGTTGCCATTGTGACCGCTGTGCTGACCTTTGTTTCCGTCCTCAGCCCCGGCAACCTTAGCTCCGGCAAGGAGGAGGACCGCGGCAATCGCTGGGTTCTGATCGTCTTCGGCGTGCTCACGATCCTGATCGCCTTCCTGCCGGCGTACACGGATCGGAAGGACCTCTTCACATTGGGTGGGGATTCGACTCGTTGGCTGGGGGTTGTGCTTTTCGCCGCCGGCGGTACGCTGCGCGTGTGGCCCGTCTTTGTGCTCGGCCGCCGGTTCAGCGGGCTGGTCGCCATCCAATCGGGACACGAACTGGTTACGGAGGGGATTTACAGCGTCGTGCGCAATCCCAGCTATCTGGGAATGCTGGTCAGCTCGCTCGGTTGGGTGCTTGCTTTTCGTTCCGGCGCCGGTGTGCTGCTGGTGGCTCTTCTGATTCCACCACTGCTGGCGCGCATGCGCGCCGAGGAGAAACTGCTGCGCGCCCACTTTGGCAGCGAGTATGAAGCGTACTGCGCCCGCACCCCGCGATTGATTCCGGGACTCCACTAAATGGGTTGAGGGCATTCTGCTGCGCTTGCAAGCGACACTTCTATTGTTGCCGTATGAGGCGCCTTTGCCTGGCGGAGTAGCCACGGTCACTGCATTTGTAACCGTGGGTTCTTCCTGGATTAAACGGATAAAAAGCAGTCGCGAAAAGATTGGGTCAAGTACGCGGAGGGTGGTTGTGCATGGGACGAAAGCCCACGGTCATAAAATCGCTGACCGTGATGTTATGAAAGCCGCGATGCCTCCTCGGTTGCGGTATTTAGCGAGGAGGATGATTCACAATCAATCCTGAGGGGCGTGCGGCTACACGCCTCATACCCAAAACGGGAACGAAACGGTTGACGGTTGTCCCGATTCGGTCCCAAATCGATCCCGTTTGTTTCCGCGAACCCGCCCATTGGCACGCCACGGCATTCCCATCCCCATCCATAAATGACTGATTCTAAGTATATTAGTTCACGAATGGCGATTACTAATCTGAGCGCCACGGGAAGGGTCCGCAACTTGCATTGTAAGAGGGCGCCGAGGTTAGAAAAGGAGAAGCTATAATGACCGTCCTGCACCTAGCCGTTCCAATATTCATCCTGGTTCAATTCGGAGTTGCCCTGATTGGAATCGTAGCGGCAATGCTTTACTTTGGCGGCGAATACTAGGGCGACGTAAATTTTAGCGTCGATCTCCAATCGACGGCGGCGGTCAAAGACCGCCGCTACAGCCGGATGCACGAACACCGACGTCGCTCAGTATAGAAAGAGCTTAGGCAGGCGGCTGCCGACCTAGCCGAACCTCAGGCTTGGCCGAACTTATAGAGTCCCCTTGTTCTCGTACCACTTCACGTTCCCGGTTGACGCCCCGATGGCAACAACGTCGAGGCGCCCATCGCCATTCACATCCGCAATGGCGAGACAGGAGGCGGCCATTCCTGCATCCAAAAGTTGTTTCTGCCAGTTCGTCCCGGAAGCGTCGGCGCCGTAATAGGCATAAAGACTGGTTCCAGGTCCGCGATAGCCCGCTACAATCTCATCGTTGCCATCGCCGTCCAGGTCCGCGCAGATCAAGGCGTGACCGTCGTGAAAGTCCGGATCGATGACGTGCCGGTTCCACAACTCTCCGGGTGCGGCTTCGGTGTAGACCACCACTTTGTCGCCGTGCCAGGGTTCAATGGTGGCAAGGAAACGCTTTCCGCCCACCTTGCCCACTCCAATTTCGCTCGAACCGCGCTTGGGCGTGGACTGCTGATCGCCTGCCGCAAGCTGGGTCCGGACCCAAGTCATGTCGGCGCCGCGGCCCCCGCTGTGGAACAGATGCACGCCCTCGAAGCTGGCGGTGAGAATCTCATCGCGGCCGTCGCCGTCCCAATCTCGGATGCAGATGCCATGTGCAACGGAAAGGGATTGATCAATCAGGTGCGCCGGCCACTCAGCCGGTTCGGAACCTTGGGCAAGGGCTTGCCCTTGGAACACCGTTTCTGGCATTTCGAGCCAGGTTAGCGGCGCAGGGACCCTGTAGTCCGGCTCCACCGCGCCCGGACCCAGCAGCGGCAGATCCACCAGAGCCAGACGGCCGGAGCGATCCAGATTCGCCCAACGAAGCCGATGGGAAGAGGGGATTTTTCCGATCGGATGCAGCCGCCACTCCGCGTCCCAATTTGCCGCCGGCTCAGCCCACCAGAGGTTACCGCCGTAGGTGCTGTCATTGAGGGCAAATTCGGAGGCAAGTGCCATCCCTCGCGGCGCGTATCCAGGGCGGAACAGTGGGGCCAGGCTGATATTCTTGTGCGTCGCAGTAGTCACGGGCCGGGCTTTCCATGTGGGGTTTTCGTACCACTCCACAATGCTGTTGTCGCCGCTCAAACCCAGGATGTCCAGCCGCCCGTCGCCATTCACGTCGGCAACGGCAACCTGATAACCGCCGGGCAACTTGGCCACGTCCTCGGGCCGCCAGTCAATCATGCGGCGCTTCGCCTCGGGAGCAGCGCGCAGGGCGGCCGCCTTTGACGGCTGCGCGGCGACGGCCATGCCCAAACCCAGGGCGCCACGCAAAAATCTTCGGCGCGATTTTGAAGTAGTGTTCGTGGGGTCGATCATCGGTGTGTTCACGACAAGTAGTTTAGCGCAATCATGTCCCGCCAGGGCGGTAGGAATTTGACGAGGGGGGGTACATCCAGTCGGTGACTCAGACTTATGTAAATGGTGCGTCCATCCGGCATCGGTTGTGGTTTCATTGGAAGTGCCACGGGCGTCCCGCCCGTGCCGGAGCCTGGACAGCATGGCCATGGCACAGAGTAAGACACTACTACCCCGACCTCACCATTCTTGACACTGCGGACCGGCGCCGATAGAATGGGTTGAGGAGATATCAGCCGCGAAGTTTCTGAAATCTTGTCAGTTAGGGCCAACATGATAGGGCAGAGCGACTTATCAAACCGGTGTCGGGAAACCCTGGTGGCGCTCGTTCGCCAGTTCATTGCCAGCGGGTCTCCGGTAGGCTCCAAGGCGCTGGCAGCACAGATGCCGGAACCGGTCAGCTCGGCCACGATTCGCTCCATCCTGGTGATGCTGGAAGAGGGCGGTTTTCTGATGCAACCGCACATCTCGGCCGGCCGCGTGCCCACAGAAAAGGCCTATCGCTATTACGTGGATCGTGTTGTCACCGGCCTGCGCCTTTCCCCCGACACGGAGCGTTATATCGACCAGACCCTACGTTCTGACGGCGACCGCCTGGAACGCCTCATGGTCAGGGCGTCACGCACCCTCTCCGAAGTTTCCCGCAACGTGGGACTGGTGCTGGCCCCGGCGCTGGAAGAGAAGCTGCTGGAGCATATCAAGTTTATCAACCTGCCCGACCAACGCGTGCTGGTGGTGATTGTCTCCAAGCCCGATCTGGTGGAAAACCGGGTGATCCGGCTGGATGACACCTTTACGCAGGATCAGCTCGACCAGGCGGCAAACTTCCTCAACAGCGAATTCCATGGCTGGTCACTGGGGACCATTCGCCTGGAGATTTTCCAGCGCATGGAAGCGGACAAGATCCGTTGCGACCGCATGCTGAGGAACGTTGCGACACTCTTCATGTGGGGCGCGCTTTCGGAAGAGGAGACGGGCGGCCTGATCGTGGACGGCACGGCGAAAATCCTGGAACGCCCGGAGTTCGAGGATGTGCAGAAGATCAAGCAGTTGGTGAAGACTTTGGAGGAAAAGGCTAAGTTGGCGGCAATTCTGGAAGCCTGCCTGCAAACCCCGGAAACGGGTGTGCGCATCCTGATCGGGCGGGAGATTTCCGACAAGCAGATGCACCATTGTACGCTGGTGGTGGCGCCACTGGTCTATCGCAACCGCGCCGTGGGCGCTTTGGGCGTGGTGGGACCCATCCGCATGGAATACGATCGTGCCATGAGTACCGTCGGTTGCGTGGCCCGTATCTGCAGCCGGCTCCTCAGCTCCAATTGATTCTGCTCCATCGCCCGCAGAATTTTTTCGCGCACGCCGCCGGGTGCGGTCTGGACAATGCCAAAATATGGAATCTATGAATAACGAAAACGAAAAAGACCAAACTATGAAAGCACAATCCGATGAAGCCGGGGAGAACCAAGCCGCTTCACACGCCGATGAATCGGGGGCAGGGACTTCCATCACTGGATTGGCGGAAGCGAACGAAAAACTCCAGGCGGAAAAGAGGGAGCTTTTAGACCGATTGCTGCGCAGCCAGGCGGAGTTGGACAATTTCCGCAAACGCACGCAAAAGGAGAAAGAGGAGATCCGCCAGCACGGGGCGGAGAACTTGATTCGATCCCTTCTGCCAACGCTTGACGGCTTTGAGCGCGCCCTGCAGCACCGTGATGAAAGCGTGCCGGAGCCATTTTTCAAGGGGCTGGAACTCATATATCGTGAACTCCGCGAGGTGCTGGGCCGTGCCGGGCTGGTGGCGGTGGAAACCGAAGGAGAGTTGTTTGACCCCCACTTGCATCAGGCCGTTGAAACCGTGAATGCCCCGGGCCATCGCGAACATGAGATTGTGGCTGAAATGCAACGAGGCTATAAACTGAAGAATAAACTCCTGCGCCCGGCAATTGTTAAGGTGGCAGTGGGCGGGGAGCAGGAGAAGTAAGACAGTAGGCAGCAGGCGGGCTTGGGCCTGAATTCAACCACAATTGAGGGTGAGGATTGAAGCAGAAGCGTGATTATTATGAGATCCTGGGTGTATCCCGGGAAGCCTCCGACCAGGAGATCAAGAGCGCCTATCGGCGGCTTGCGATGCAGCACCATCCCGATCGTAATCCAGACAGCAAGACGGAATCCGAGGAGAAGTTCAAGGAGATTACGGAAGCCTATAGTGTGCTGGCAGATGCCCAGAAACGCGCCGCGTATGACCGCTTCGGACATCAAGGCGTGAGCGGCAACGGAGGCGGCGGGCCGGACTTCAATTCCACCATCTTTTCCGACTTCGAAGATATCTTCGGTGATTTGTTTGGATTCGGCGACGTATTCGGCCGGGGCGGGCGTGGACGCAGTCGCAGCGCGGGCGGCATCGATCTGCGCTATGACCTGGAACTCAGCCTGGAAGAAGCTGCCAAAGGTCTGGAGACCAAGATCAAGATCCCGCGGTGGGAGGCCTGCGGAGTTTGCGAGGGAACCGGGGCCAAAGCCGGAAGCAAACCTGTGACCTGTACCACATGCGCCGGGCGCGGCCAACTTCGGCATCAGCAGGGATTCTTTACGGTCACCCGTACCTGCCCGCAATGTCAGGGTCTGGGCCAGATGATTCGCGATGTCTGCCCCCAGTGCAAGGGCGAAGGGCGCGTCAATGCGGATCGGGTGCTGGATTTGAGGATTCCGCCTGGCGTGGATGATGGCACCCGGCTGCGCGTGGCGGGCGAAGGTGGCGTGGCCGCCCGCGGCAGTGCTCCCGGGGATTTATACGTCATCCTCAAGATTCGCGAACACCAGTTCTTTGAACGCCGCGGCAACGACCTCTACTATACCATCCCGGTTTCCATCTCCCAGGCCTCCCTGGGAGCGGATATAACGGTACCGACGCTGCGCGGAGAAGAGCGCCTGCGCATCCCCGAGGGGACGCAGAGCGGCTCCGTTTTTCGCCTGCGCAATTTGGGAATGCCCTCACTGGAAGGCCGCGGCCATGGCGACCTTTACGTCTCCGTCTTCGTTGTAACCCCCACCCGCCTGTCGCGCGATCATAAGCGCTGGCTGGAAATTCTCGCGCCCTTTGTAAAAGTCGATAATCACCCCTTGGAACGGCGCGCCGCAGAAAAAGTCAAAGACATCTTTGGTTAATTTTGGGTTTCAAATTTTTGACTCTAGATTTGCATTCTCGGCTTCTGCGCAATTCTGATCCTCTTAATCCTGCCCCTTTCAAGGGGGACTCTTTACTGCATTTGGCAGAGGCGGGCGTGCCATGGCAGGCCGGAGAGTGAAATGCGGAGTCGGGCTCGGGTGAGGGAGCTGGCCGAACAGGGTGGCTGCCCATTTGAGGATGCGCGCAACCGGTCGTACCCAAAAGCTCGGCGTTCCGCAACTCTCACAGCCGAAAAGTGGACGCACGTCCGCCAGGATTGCGTAAGCCAGGTTGAGGATCATCTGGAATGGCCGGAATCCGAAAATGCTGATGGCGAAACATCCGGCAAACCATTTTGTGTTGGGCAGGGAACGCAGTACCTCGGCAACGGCTTCACCGCCGCGTTTCATCGAGCCGTCAGGCATCAGCAGATGTATGGTGGCATAGGCTTCCCAGATATCGAGTTTCGGGTTCAATGCCCGCAGCGCCTTGGGATCGTCGCCGATGGGCTGTTCGACGATGCTCATGTCGCCCGATTTGCCTTGAGCCGACTTCTGCACCCACCTGGCGATATGCCGGCAAACGCCGCACTCGTCATTGAATAACAGGATCGGTCTGCTCTTTACTTGTGTGGGAGTTGTATTCATCTCAGGATTGGAAAGGTCGCGTAACTGCCGTCAGCACGCTCGAGACGGTCGGGTTTGGCCCCTCAATTCGACCGACTTGCCTTCCGTTCAGAAACATGATGAACGTTGGCGTTCCTTGGATCTCGTAACTCCTGGCGAGTTCCGGCTCCACTGCAATATTAACCCTGCAGATCTTCTCTGTGGGCTCTATCGTCTCTGCCACTTGTTGAAGAACTGGCTCAATTGCCCGGCAATGTGAACAGCCGTAGGACATGAACTCAACCGCGATGCGGCCGTCCGCGTCCAGAACCTGCGAATTGAAGCCATTGGTGGTAACGGTTTGTATCCTGTCGGTCGAATCCTCGAAATCCGGGTTGATATTATTCATATTTGGTGCAAGCTGCTGCCATAGTTTCTTGCCTCCGGGGTTTCTAAATCTATTTTCCTCCACCTCATTAATCAGCTATTCCTTTATGAACCGAGGCCGCCACCACGGTCTGTGATACCTTGCTCGTACGGTTGTTCTGTTTTACCCGGCGCAATTCAATCGGTAGCCAACTCCACGGTGAGCTCGGCGGTGATTTCAACCTGGTCAAATCTTTCCATACCGACTTTATCCGCGGCACTAAAGGAAATGAGGCGGGATTTGATACGGCCTGTGTAGACCTTATCTCCAACAATCCATCGGACGTTGTCTCCGGTGATGGGAATCGTGGCCGCCTGGCCAGTTCCACCAAGCTCGATTTCATTGATCAGCCGACCATCGCTGGATGATCGAAAGACTTGTGTAATTTTCATCTGGAACCTCCCTATATCACTTGAGTTCTTTTTACTTCCGCTCCTGGGCCGATGTAATTCGTGATGATCTTTTTCGGGCTCCATGCGCAGAGAGGAGGGCACGTGTCCACACTGCGGTCGCCCAACGACTATTAACGCGCACTCGTGGGCTTGCGTCTGGTCAATACAGCTCAGTTGTGTGGGGTCTTCGGAAATGCAAAATTAGCGGGGTTTGCGGAACCAGCGGAAACCCACGGTAATCATGCTGCTGTTGAATCCCATGTTGGGGGGGACGAGGCCAGCGTTTGACATGTGAACGGTTCGCCACTCGAAGACCAGGGCGCGCTGGGGCGCTACAAAGTACTCAACCCCGAATCCACCCTGCGGCGTGAATTGGATCGAGCCATCGACTTCAATAACATGTTGGGCCAGGGGGGTATGCTGCGCTCCGGCACCCGCATCAAAAAAGGGAACCCAACGGCCGAATTCCTTCCCTTCGAGCCGGAAGATCAAGGCGTCGCCTGCCAGATAGGCCGTGTGGGGATGAACTGTCCCGCCCAGAATTCCCTCGTCGATAATTTCAAAGCGCCGCACCGCTGAGGTTTGGAAGTTCGTCACAATAAGACCCAGTTGGGGCTGGGCGATGAGCATCTGGATGTGCGAAACTTCGTGCTGGTCAAACCCATACTCCATGGAATATCCGACTTGCGCGCCGAAATCCCACCGGCTGCTGGTGGTGGAATAGGAAGGCGAGAGGGGGGCGGCGGGCAAAACCGCGTGCGCCATAGACGGTGGAGTTTGCGCTGGAGTCCGGGCTGCGGCCGAAAGGAAGCAAGCGGCAAAAAGGGTGCATGCCGCAAGCTTGCTTTTATGAATGTTCAGGATCAACCGGCCCCCTTTGCGCGTTCAGAACCCTATAACGAATGAGACATTACTCACCTATTGTGGTTGCACCCTAACCGAAAAGCAAGGGCGGGGAAGACTTAAGCCGCATCCTCATAAGTGATTGGGCAATTGAGGCAGAGGCCACAGAGGGCTCTGTGATCTGCAAGAGATTTCCGTAGGCGAAATCGAGGGATACCTTGTGGTCAGGTTGACAGTGCCCAATTCGAGCGCCGGGTCCGACCAAAATTCCCCCGACAAGGTGGTTCAGGTCTGGCACGGCGCGGCGAGTTTATGGTATAAAAATAGGACGGAGCTTCAGCGATGCCAGGAGCGGATCAAATTGTCGGCGGCTGACGAGGGAAAAGACACGAGCACTGCGCAAAGGTGGTTTTTTGAGACTCGCTACTGGCTGCGCGATCTGATCTTATCGGTGCTTTTGGCCTTTATTGTCATTGTCTTTCTTTACCAGCCTGTGCAGGTTGAAGGCACCAGCATGATGCCCCGCCTGGAAAACCACGAGAGGATCTTCATTAATAAGTTTCTCTACCGCTTTCGGCCCATCGAGCGGGGGGACGTGGTGGTTTTCCGTTATCCGCTTGATACCTCCAAGTCCTATATCAAGCGGGTGATCGGCCTTCCCGGGGACGACATCAGCATTCGGGACGGGCGCGTCCTGGTAAATGGTAATCAGTTGCGCGAGCCGTATGTTCCGCCCGGTTACGTCGACGATCAGAACTTCTCGCCGGTACATGTTGAGCCGAACCACTACTTTGTTCTGGGAGATCATCGTACCTCATCGAATGACAGCCGGGAGTGGGGAACTGTTGACCGGCAATACATTTACGGCAAGGCAGTCTTGGTTTACTGGCCCCTGGGCCAGATCGGATGGGTGAATTAATCGGGTGATCGGGGAATCGGGTGATCGGATGAGCAAAAGACCAACATCGCGTGTGTCGCTTCTTGTTCTCCTGATCGCCGGATCGCCCGATCTGCCGATCATGGAGGGTGAATGGACGCGATTCTCGCCTTAGAGGACGGGAGGATATTCAGGGGGCGTGGCTTTGGCGCCTCCAGCGAGCGCTATGGCGAGGTCGTCTTCAATACTTCTCTTTCCGGCTACCAGGAAATCCTCACCGACCCCTCGTATTCGGGCCAGATCGTCATTCTGACCTATCCTCACATCGGGAACTACGGTACCAACCTTCTGGATTGTGAATCGCCGCGGCCGTACGCGGAGGGACTGGTAGTCCGCGAGCTCGCCGATTTGGCCAGCAACTGGCGCTCAGAAGAGGATATTTCCAGTTTCCTCTCGAGCTACGGCATTCCCATTATTTCCAACATTGATACGCGTGCGCTGGTTCGGCACTTGCGCAAGCATGGCGCCATGCGAGGAGTCATCTCCACGGTTTCCGCCGACGCGCCGGAGTTGGTGGCAAAAGCCAAGGCCTCTCCCACTATGGTGGGACTCGACCTCGCCAGCCACGTCACGGCAAGTTCGTCCTATCAATGGAACGAACCTTCACGCCATATTCTGGCGGGAGATAGCGCGCCCTCCATCCCGCCGAGATTTCACGTCGTCGCCTACGATTACGGCATTAAGCAGAACATTTTGCGCCGTTTGGTGGATGTTGGGTGCCGCGTTACCGTGGTTCCGGCCATGACCAGTGCGGCGGATGTAATCGACCTTAAGCCCGATGGAGTGTTTCTATCCAATGGCCCTGGTGACCCGGAACCGGTGGATTACGCTGCACAGGCTGTATGCGATATGCTGGGCCGCGTTCCTATCTTCGGGATTTGCCTGGGCCACCAGATTATCGGCCTGGCCCTGGGCGGCAGGACTTACAAACTTAAGTTCGGCCACCATGGCGGCAATCATCCCATCATGAACCTGGAAACCCGCAAGGTGGAGATTACGTCGCAAAATCACGGTTTCGCCGTTGACCCGGATTCGCTGAAGGCGCGCGATGTGATTCTGACCCATCGCAACCTGAACGACGATACGCTGGAAGGCCTGCGGCATCGCAACATGCCCTTGTTCAGCGTCCAGTATCACCCCGAGGCGTCCCCGGGCCCCCACGATTCGGCGTACCTGTTTGACCGGTTTGTGACAATGATGGAAGAGTTTAGGAAATGAAGAATTAAGAATTGTGGGAACACTCCTGCGCAAGGTACAAGGAATACGAGTGGCTTTTTTTAATTTTAATTCCTAATTCTTAATTTGCAGCTCAAGATTGGATCCATGCCCAAACGCACAGATTTACGCAAAATACTAATCATCGGCTCCGGGCCCATTGTCATTGGCCAGGCTTGTGAATTTGACTATTCCGGCACTCAAGCCTGCAAGGCTCTGAAGGCCGAAGGCTACGAGGTGGTTTTGGTGAATTCCAACCCCGCCACCATCATGACCGACCCGGAATTTGCTGACGCCACTTATGTCGAGCCGCTGACGGTCGAATACCTTGAAGCCATCATCGCACTCGAAAAGCCCGATGCGCTGCTGCCCACCGTTGGGGGGCAGACGGCGCTGAACCTTTCCGTCGAGCTGGCGGAGAGTGGCGTCCTTGATAAATACAACGTGCAATTAATCGGCGCCTCGCTGAAGGCCATCAAGATGGCCGAAGACCGCCTTTGGTTCAAGGACGCCATGTTGCAAATTGGCCTCGAGGTGCCGAAGAGCGTCCTGGTGAACAAGGTGGAAGGCGCGTTAAAATTCTCCCTCAAAGTGGGATTCCCACTGATCATCCGTCCCTCGTTCACTTTAGGAGGCACGGGGGCGGGCATGGCCTATAACCGCGAGGAACTGGAAGAGAAGGTGCACTATGGGCTCGAACTAAGCCCCGTGCACGAAGCGCTGGTGGAAGAATCCGTGGTGGGGTGGAAGGAGTTTGAGCTCGAGGTCATGCGCGATCACGCTGATAACGCCGTGGTGGTCTGCTCGATTGAAAACCTTGATCCCATGGGCGTGCACACCGGAGATTCCATCACCGTGGCGCCCGCACAGACACTGACGGACAAGGAATATCAGATCATGCGCGACGCGGCGTTCAAGATAATTCGCGTCGTGGGGGTGGAGACAGGCGGTTCCAACATCCAATTCGCCATCAGCCCTGAAACGGGCCGCATGATCGTGATTGAAATGAACCCGCGCGTTTCCCGCAGCTCGGCGCTGGCATCAAAAGCCACGGGCTTCCCCATCGCTAAGATCGCTGCACGCCTCGCCGTGGGCTATACCCTCGACGAAATTCCCAACGACATCACCAAGAAGACCCCATCCTGCTTTGAGCCCACCATCGATTACGTCGTNNATGAAGTCGGTGGGCGAAGTGATGGCGATTGGGCGCACCTTCAAGGAAGCCTTGATGAAGGGCATCCGCTCGCTGGAAACCGGCCGCAAGACACCCACCTCGCCGTCCGACCCCGCTGAACTGGAGCGGCGTTTGGCGATTCCGCACCCGGAACGCCTTTGGGACCTGCTGCACGCCTTTGAAATCGGTTATAGCCCTGAGTTGCTGCATGAAATCACCCGCATTGACCCATGGTTCCTGAATCAGTTTCAACAAATACTTGACCTCCGCCGTGAATTAAAACGCTTCACATTGGAAAACATCCCCGCGAGTGTGCTGTATCTGGCCAAGCAATACGGATTCTCGGATCCCTACCTGGGAGAACTGTGGGAAAAGAGCGCGGAGGAAGTTCACCAGCGCCGCAAGGGACTAAACATTCGGCCCGTATTCAAACGTGTGGATACTTGCGCAGCGGAGTTTGAGTCCTTTACGCCTTATCTCTATTCAACTTACGAAGAAGAGAACGAAGCGGAGCCCACCGCGCGCCGCAAAATCATGATTCTTGGGAGCGGGCCGAATCGCATCGGGCAAGGAATTGAGTTTGATTATTGCTGCGTCCATGCCGCATACGCCCTCAAGGAAGAGGGTTATGAGACGATCATGGTGAATTGCAATCCTGAGACCGTCTCCACCGATTACGACACTTCTGATCGTCTCTACTTTGAGCCATTGACCTTTGAAGACGTCATGGCGATTGTCGAAGAGGAAAAGCCCACGGGCGTCATCGTGCAATTTGGTGGGCAGACACCTCTGAACTTGGCGCGTCAACTCAAGGCAGCGGGAGTGCCCATTGTGGGAACAACGCCGGAATCCATCGACCTGGCGGAGGACCGCAAACATTTCGGTAAACTGCTGGGCGAACTGGGAATCCCTCAGCCGGAGAACGGTGCGGCAATGAACGTAAAGGAAGCGTTGGAGATTGCCGGGCGCATCGGGTATCCGGTCCTGCTGCGGCCTTCTTACGTCCTGGGTGGCCGGGCCATGGTAATCGCTTACGATGAAGCCACCCTGAGGGAATACGTATTGCGCGCGGAAGAACTTCAGCGGGCCTTCCCGATTCTGGTGGATCGCTTCCTGGAAAATGCCACGGAAGTTGATGTGGATGCGCTTGCTGACGGTACCCATGTGGTGGTAGCGGGCATTATGCAGCACATTGAAGAGGCTGGGATTCACTCCGGTGACAGTTCCTGCGTGCTTCCCACGGTGAGCATTCCGGAGGATCAGCTAAAGCTCCTGCGCGAGTACACCGTGCGGCTGGCACGAGCGCTGAATGTGGTGGGGTTGATGAATGTGCAGTATGCCATTCAGCATGGGAAGGTCTATGTGCTGGAAGTGAACCCACGCGCCTCACGCACGGTGCCCTATGTCAGTAAAGCGACGGGTTACCCCCTGGCCAAGATTGCATCGCGGCTGATGGTGGGCCGCAAGATCAGGGAGTTCGACCTTCCGTCGGAGCTGTCCGTTGGGCACTCGTTCGTCAAATCGCCGGTATTCCCATTCCAGAAATTCCCCGGCGTTGACACAATCCTGGGGCCGGAAATGAAATCCACCGGAGAAGTCATGGGCGTGGCAGACAGCTTCGGGTTGGCATTCGCCAAGGCACAATTGGGGGCGAAGCAACGAATTCCCATCGCGGGACGTGTCTTCATTTCCGTTAACGATCACGACAAGCCCGCGGTGATTCCCATTGCGCGCGATTTGGAAAGCCTGGGGTTCACGATGGTGGCGACGCGAGGCACGGCCGACGCTCTCCGCGCCGGTGGCGTGAAGGTCGAAAAGGTCTTCAAGGTCAATGAGGCACGTCCCAACGTGGTGGACCGCATCAAGAGTGCGGAAATCGACCTGATTATCAACACGCCTTTGGGGCGAACGTCGCGGTTTGACGATAAGGCCATCCGGCGCGCGGCCGTGCAACACGGCGTGACTTGCATCACCACGCTTTCTGCGGCGAGTGCGGCGATTCAGGGAATCCGCGCCCTACAGCGGGGTGAAACGCACGTGGCAAGCTTGCAAAAGATCCACCAGCAGAAAAGGTCGGTGCAGTCATGACAAGAAGTGAGATTATCCAGAATCTGGAAGGTGTAATCTGCCCCGTCGTTACACCCTTCAATAAACGCGGCGATGTGGATGAAGGACGATTTCGAGAAAACCTGAGCCGCCTCAGCGGTATCGGGCTCGCGGGTGTTCTGGTAGCGGGATCAACGGGTGAGGCGCCGTACCTCACTGAAAGCGAACGCCTCCGGTTGGTGGAATTGGCGCGCGACGTCGTGAAAGCGCCGGAAATTCTCCTGGTGGGCACCGGCCTCGAAAGCACCAGCAGTACGCTGAAGCTCAGCCGTGAATCCGTGGCGCGCGGGGCTGACGCGCTGATGGTGCTGACGCCAAGCTACTTCAAACCGCAGATGAATTCCGCCGTGCTTGTGGCACACTACCGTGCTGTGGCGGCGGGAGTCAAAAGGCCCGTGCTGTTCTACTACATTCCGCAGTACACAGGCCTTCAAGTGGATTTGGACACAATTGTTAAGATCTCCCGGCTTCCCAATATTGTAGGGCTTAAAGAAAGCTCTGGCAGTTTGGAATTCGTGCAAGCGATTTTAAAGAAAGTGCGCAAGGATTTCCGTGTGCTGGTGGGGGCGGTATCCATTTTCTACGATGCGCTATGCTCTGGTGCAGTGGGTGGAGTATTGGGTCAGGCCCATTTTGCGCCATCGCTCTGCGTTGGCCTTTATGAAGCTTATCTGCACGATCGAGACAAAGAGGCTCGTGAATTGCAACAACGCCTGCTGCCGCTGGCGCAGAAGGTGGCTGCTCCTTATGGGGTGCCGGGTATCAAAGCTGCGCTGGATATCTTCGGTGGCCATGGTGGGACTCCGCGGCTTCCATTGCAGCCTGTTTCCGCTAAGATAGAGAAACAGATTGCTGCGGCAATCCGCGAAGCGCATGCCGGACTAACCGTCTAAACGTGGCTCGCCATAGCCACGTTATAATTTCCGCAGATCCCGGCGTCGCGCACAACCATCATCTCCACCATGGGAGCGCGATTCCTGCGGCTGCCCTTTTTGTCGTGATTCGGGTGAAAGATTGGGCTGCACTTTCTTCCTTCACTTTGGTCTAAATCGATCTTGCTGGTATCCGCCAAATCTCCTGCCTTTTTTATCTCGCCATTAAAAGTTCATTAGGTTTTAAACGACACCATCTGGGATTTAAAATTGGCATCTGGCTTGCTTAATCCAAAGTGAATTGTTTGTGGGAGAAAGGCTAAACACTGAATGCCGGGCAAGGATTGCCCAGCTACAGCGAGAATCGTCTGTTTGTGTCATTTGGGGGGAGGGTAATTGTGATTGAAAATATAGGAGTTCGTCGTAACCACTGACGGTAGGTCAGAACGGAAATGTCTCATGCATTAGCCGTGCATTTACAGAACCCGCGAGGGGGTCAGCACTGACCTCGCAACTCCTGCATCGGAAGGAAAAAATGATTACGAATGAATCGGAAATTCGAATTGCCCTGCAAGCCGTTTTGGTCAGCGTGCTTGCCTTCTCCGGATATTGGGGATGCGCGGTTGTGGTGATATTCATCTTGCTGCCATGGCGACCCATCTTTGCCGCGGGAAGCTATCTGGTGCAGCCACTGGTGGACTGGCGGCACGAAAAAGCGCGTGGTCGCCACGAAAAGGGAATCGGGCAGATTGAAAAGGAATTGGATGCCATCCTCCGCGGGCCAAATGCAAGGCACAGCTCCTCCGCTCCGCGCACGGCTGTCAAGTTGGCGGCTGCGCCGAGGTCCTCACGGCCTCCTTTGCGACGGCCCTTTGAATACTTCAAACCGAAAGTATCTGCAGCGCCTGCTTTCCAGAGCATTCCTGAATCAGCGCAGGATCCTGTCGCCGCTGTGGCAATTCCGCCTGCCATCAAAAATCACGTGCGAACCCTGCCCCAGGGTGTCTTTAACAATATGGATTTGGAAGTCGAAGATGTTAAGTTTCACGGCGAAACGGCTGATGCCTTCGTGAGATTCAAGAGCTCGAACGTAACCGGATTGGTGATTCGTCAGCGATACCTCTTGAGAAAATCCGGCGACAACTGGGAAGTGGAATCTCGTCACCCAGCAAACGGCGCGGGCGAGACACCGCCACATTACCCGTCCGCGGATCGGCCCTATATGCGGCTCACGTAGTTGAATTTTAATTTAACCAGCCTTTAATGAGTGCTTTCCAATCCGGTCGGAACACCCAGCCCGATTTCACAGAGAGAGCTTTCCTTTTACCTTTGGAAGGGTTGCACCTGTAACTCTTTCATAATCTGCACATCTAACGGTAGTTTACTGCGAAAGTG
>PLSX01000205.1 GCA_003165315.1 Acidobacteriota bacterium | reverse complement strand
GGAACTTGGCGACTCACCCATGATACTTGTGGGTAATAGAAAGGTGGTGTGGGAGGTGTGAGTGGGCAACTGCTCCCCCTATCCCGATCCAATATCAGGGATATACATACTATCAGTCTAATTACCCTCAGGAGCAGAACGAACCTAACGGCCAGCAGGAGGCGGGGGCCCAACCACCTGATCTTGATCCGTTTGACTTAGCCGCTTTGGCGTACGGCGCCGGCAGCATAGTTCGCGGAATTGCAGAGGCCGGCCCGTCGCGCGTCGACATGGCCAAAGGGCTTTTCACCTCCGGAGAGGCTGCGGTCCAAACTCTTAACATCGGTCGCTTTGTTACAGGTCAGGCGATAAAAATAGTGGTCCAAACTGCGCAAGGTCCGCTCGAAATCACAGCCGAGGTTGAAACCCAGGGCAGCAAAGTGATCCTGAAGAATCTAGACGTGGTGCCTCAAAGCGGATTGGGAACCACAAAGACGACTCCCGGACCTGGGGCCCTAAAGGCAGTTTTTGACGTCTTGAAGAATGAGCTGAGAAAAGACGGCTTTACAGAGGTCAGTTACAAGGCGTTAAACTGGGGTCGTGCTCCAGTCGGACCTGTCAGTGGGACATTTAAATTACAGTGAGGAAGGCATGGACTACACCGATGAGAAAGAGGTTGAAACCGAGGTGGTGAAGCTCTGGGAAGCTGGTGCCGATTTCGAAGCCATCGTAAGCTTCATGAGGGAACGTGGCCTGAGCCAGACGGACTCGTTTCTAATGCTCGAGAAGGTCACCGGCTTGGATAGGGCGAGGGCGCAAAAGGCCGTATTCCTGAGCAAGACTTGGGCGGACTGCCTTGAGGACAAGATACAAATACAGAAGGATCTCATCCAAGCGATTAAGGAGCTAAACGAGGAGGATCCCAACTTCAAGATTTCCTTCCAATTTGAACCCGATCCGGAAGAATCGGAGAATGGCCCGGACGAGAGCAAGTAGGCGGCCTTAGCAGCGTTCCTGATTGCCGGCGCTGGATGGGGTCTTCCGCTTCGCATTGGCACGTATTCCTGCCCTGAATTAGCCTTGATGCGGGTGGCGAGGGGGCTTGCGGTGCTTGCGCACCGGGTGTGGGGTGACACGTCACCCCGTTGCAGGTTGGCGTATGCGATCATACGCTACCGTATGCGAACTTGTTGAGCCACCGGGCCTTGGGCGATCCGCGATTGCATATGCAAACTTCCGGTTGCCGAAGAGCCGCCGTTGAAAACAAAGGATGTTCGCAAATGCGACCAGAACATCGCATTGGCGATCACGAGATCGCAAACGTGACCCTACCCAGGGGTGGGGTGTCAGGGTCTGGTTCTTTCGGACCCCTCCCACCGCCGCTGCGCAGCAGCGAATCTTGGCCTGCCGCAACTTGCCCATAAGTACTCCCTGCCACACGCCGGCACGCACGGCCTTATGCAGACGATGTTGGGGGCTGGCGTGGAAGCCCGTGCGCATCACCTGTCGTGCTGACGTTCAACCTGGCCTGTGGCTCTCCCGTTGCAAGCCTCTACGCATGGTCCGATGCCAACCCCACGGCGCGCCGGAGTGAACGCCACTATGTTCTCCCGTCGTCTGCCTGTGCGTACGAGCTTGCGCAGGAACGTCATCCGTAACTGAATTTGACCGTCGATCGCTCTTGTCGCACGCCCATGTGCAGGGCCTTACGCAAAGCCTGCAGTACGCCGGCGGGGATGCCCGTGCACACGACCTGATGCAATCCCGTGTTGGTTGGCTGATGCATGACGATGGGGGTCCTCTCTCGTCTCTTTCGCGGACAAGATGAAGTGAAGCCTGTAGGAAGCGAACGTGACACCGCTTGGTGGGATGGAGATCACTCGCGCCGCTGGTCAGCGGTAGGCTTCCCTGCGATGGCGGACGGCGGTGATGTCGATGGCGGTGGAGTTTTTCAGCGGCGTAGCGCGGAGTTATTTTTCTCCGAGAAAAATCACTCCGCGTTACGCGATGGGAAATTGCAATCATCCTGAAATGACGTCTTGCGGCGGCGGGTTTGAGGAATATACTGGGCGCTATGTCTCGACTTCGGCGTTTGGTGTTATCGGACTCTTGGTTCTTTATCAACTGAGGATTGGCCTTGGTCGAGCGTCCACGACTACACCGGTAACGTCAGCGATGCGCCCGTGACTCCCGGCGACCTGCCGGTCGATCGCGTCTTCTTGCCGGCCGACCCGCGCACACGCATTTGAAGTTACGTGAAAGAACTTGAACCCTACGATGAGACGAGCCTCTGTTTTTCCTGTAACCGTGACATGATGCGTACCGCTGAGTAATTTTTCTCGGAGAAAAATAACTCATCGCTACGCCGCTCGTTAACCTCCCCGTTTTCTACGCCCCGGTTTTCTGGCATACTAGCCGGGCTGGTGGATTGTAGTAGGGGCCTTCGGCCCTCACTGCGAACACCGGCGCTCGAAAATCCACGACCCCTTCGATCACGGCCACAGGCGCCTCGGGACGTGGGGGTTCCCAAATCTCCTCTCGGTGCGGCTCCAGATTACGATTAACCCGGCATGAAAGGAATGCTCGAATGCATGAGGCAGTGCTTTCGTATTCCCGGCGCAGTCACAGCGAAGGACCGCGGACGGCGAGCTTCGGATTCGCTTGCATGCGAGACGCAAGTGTGGCGGAGCAGCCTGATGCGACGACGGATTGAAAGCCATTGCGAAGGAGGATTTGCCATGAAACTGGGGATATGCCTGGCGGCAGTTGTAGTATTGCTAACGGCAATGGGGTGCGGAAGCAGGGACTCAAACCAGCTTGGCGCCGCGAAAACAGACCCGGGCGATATGAACGCAGCATCCGCTCCCAGCGGGGACGTGGCGTGGACCTCATTTCAAGACCCCCTGGAACAGGCCTTCACACTGGAGGTTCCGCGCGGGTGGACCGTGAAGGGTGGAATGTTTCGAATGGGCTATTCGGATCACCGGCAGATGGTGGACATGACCTCTTCCGATGGGAAGGTCAATATCCGCTGGGGGGACCTTGCCGTGCCGACCTACTTCCTGCCCAACCAGTTCCACCACGAAGGCGAGGTTTACGATCTGGGAGCGCAGGCGCAAGGCACGGTGGCGCGATACCGGTCGGGACAGGAATTTGCCAAAGGGTATGCCAAGGCGCGATTCGCGCGAGTGTGCCCGAACTTGACCGCGCAGCCATCCACCCTGCCGCCGATTCTGCAATTGAGCACGCCAAATGAGGCAACCCAGGCGTCCACGGGGGATGCCACCTATACGTGTGGGAACAGAATTGGCTACGTGTTCGCGCAAACCGCCCTGATGAGCGGGTTGTGGCAAGCCACCAGTCTCTTGAGCTTCGTCGCTCCAGAAGGGCAGGTGGCGCTGGCGAGAAGCATCGTTCTGCATGCCAACAAGTCGTTCCAGCTCGCCCCTGCCTGGGTGCAAAAACAGAATGAGTTGGACCGCGAAGGTTTGGCGTACCAGCGTTTACGCCAGCAAAAACGAAGGGAAGCTCTGAATGCACAGGTAAGGGAGTTTGAATCCACCATGCAGGGCATGCGGAATCAGGTGGCATCGTTTGAGCGCGGCCAGGCACAGCGTCAGCAGCAGTTCCAACAGGTTGACAACATCATCTCAGGCATCACTCCCAGTGTGGATCCCTATGGAAACGTGGTGAATGCCGTCAATGGGCCGAAGAGTCATACCTGGTATAACCCCGGCACAGGAGAACAAAGGAGTTCGGATCTGTCGCCCGGTCCCGGCTGGGTGATGTTGACGCCACAACAGTAATGACGAGTCCAGAAGTATTTGTCTTAAGCCGAAAGCTTCTGGGCACACCCATTGTGATTGAGTCTGCGCCCCGCCCAACCTGGACATCTCACCAGCCTCGCCAGTGCTGGTGTAGCTTTCGCATCGCTGGCATTCGGAGCGAACCTTTGGAGTGCGTGCAGCTTGCTGCCGCTTTCCCCTTCGCAAGCTTGCTTGCGAGAATCTCAGCACATTCGCGATTCATTGTTCCCGATTGATTTCCAGCCAGCAAGCTGGTTGGGAAAAAAGCGGCAGCAAGCTGCACGCACTCCAAAGGTTCGCTCAGCGTCCCGAACAGGCTGTCCTTAACGTGGCAGGGGTAGAATGAACGGCACCGCCTTGAAAGGACTGTGCCCAGTTTCCGCATTTCCGAAGCGTGGTGAGACATCCTGGCTAATCGGGAAGTGCGGAAGCAGTCGTCGCCATCATGGTAGTTTAGGTTCAAGTTGGCGGGGACAAATATCCGTTCAACTGGTGGCGACGAGATCCTTGATGATCAGTTGCAGACTGGCCGTGTCCTGGTAGTTGTTCTTTTCCAGGGTGAAGGCCAGGTCCATCAATTGGCCGGGTTGCAGCGACGGAGTTCGCGCCGCCCATCCCCAGCCGAGAGCATCCATCGCGCGCACTCCCGCTTCCACTCTTAGTTTTATGTGCTTTTCCTGGAGAATGCGTGGAGTCGTTAACAGCCGCGCTCCGCAAGCGCCGAACACCGGTGTGGGATTCCCCATGCCGAAGGGTTCAAGCTGAATTAGCTGTTCGTAAAGCGGCCAGTGAACGTCTGCCAGATTCACGGCCGCGTCTACCCTCAATACAGGTTCCAGGTCCGCGGCGGTCAGGACGTTGCGCGCATACAGCTCAAAGCGCCGGGTCAATTCCGGAATGTTCTCCACCGCCATGGCGAATCCCGCCGCCTGCGCGTGCCCTCCGAAGCGCTGGAACAGATCGCCCACTGAAGTGAGTGCATCCAGCAGGTGGAAGTTTTTGATGGAGCGGCCGGAGCCCACGCCCACTCCATCCTCAATGCCAATCACCAGCGCGGGCCGATGATGCCGCTCCGCCACGCGCTGCGCCACAATGCCAATGACGCCGCGGTGCCAACCTTCACCGGCCAGCACCAGGGTATATAGCTCCTTCACGCCGGCGCGCTGCTCCAGCTCGGCAAGAATCGCGCGCAGAATCTCCTCCTCCACGCGCTGCCGCTCGCGGTTCAGGCGCTCCAGCCGTTCGGCGATTTCGCGGGTGCGGACGGGGTCGGGCAGGGTGAAGAGGTCGATCACATCGCGCGCGTTTTCCATGCGCCCCGCTGCATTCAAGCGCGGACCGAGTCGAAACCCCACGTCTCCGGCGCTGATCTGCTTGCCTGCCAGGCCCGAAAGCTCAATCAGCGCGGCCAATCCCGATTGCGCCGGCTGACGGAGCGCCTCAAGTCCAAAACGGGCGATGACGCGATTTTCGCCGAGCAGGGGAACGACGTCCGCAATGGTTCCGATCGCCACCACCTTGAGGAAGGATTGCAGCAATCGCTGCGTCATTCTCTCGCCCAACAGCGCTTGCGCGAGCTTGAACGCCACGCCCACGCCGGCCAGCGATTTCTCCGGGTAGTCGCAGTCGGGGCGGCGTGGATTCAGGATGGCGCAGGCGGGCGGCAGGTGGCCGTCGGGCAAGTGATGGTCGGTGACGATGCAATCCACACCCAGTTCGCGGGCGCGGGCCAGCACCTCATGCTCGCGAATGCCGGTGTCCACGCTGATAACCACGCGAAAGCCGTTGGCGGCGGCTTCCTCCACCACGGGAACGCGCATTCCGTAGCCGTCGGTCAGGCGATGAGGAACGTAAGCCTCCACCGCGGCGCCCATCATGCGCAAAGCAGTGAGCAGCACCACCACGGCCATGGTGCCGTCCACATCGTAGTCACCGTAGATCAGGATTTTTTCGTGCTGGTCCAAAGCGCGGCGCAGTCGCGTGACCGCTTCGTGCATGCCGGCCATCAATTCCGGTGAGTGGAGCTGATCGAGGCTGGGGTTAAGAAACGCCTGAGCCGCCGCGGGATCATCCAATCCTCGCTGCGCCAGCAACCGCGCCACCAAAGGCGACAGCCCCAGTTCGCGAGCGAGCCGCCGCACCGTTTCTGCGTCAACAGGTGATTCAATCCACCGCATAGGGCTTCATTCATGGTGACAGACGAGAGCGAGGGTTGCAAGAGAACGCAGAAGGCCGGGAGATGGGGAGTTACGAATTATAGAGTTTTGCAGAATATAGTGACAAAGACCCCCTCACCCGACGCTGCGCGCCACCCTCTCCCCCAAAGGGGGCGAGGGGTCTTGGTCACTCAATTTCGCAACAATCAGTAGGAATTGAGAATGGGCGGAGAGCTTAAAGATTTCAATTTGGTATTCCTTAATTCTTCATTCTTAATTCTCGATTCTTTTCCGAATCTTGCGGCCGAAGAGATAGACAGTGGCGGCTCCCAGGGCGCAGAAGCAGCCTCCTGCTTGCAAGGCGTGGCCTGAACCCACCTTTTGCGCGATGGCTCCCATCCAGAAACTTCCAATAGGAAGGCTGCCGCCAAAGACCAGCGCCCAGATGCCCATCAGCCTGCCGCGCAGATGGTCGGGTGATTGGGTTTGGATGATGCTGTTGCCAACCGAGAAGAACAGGATGATGCCGAATCCGGCGAAGAAAAGAATGATGGCCGCCGGCACTGCATGGTGAACAAATCCAAAGAGGATTATGAAGCCGGCGTAGATGGCCCCGCCCGTGTAAAGCGTGTTGGCGCGGACGATGCGGGCGCCCCGGGCGGCGATAAACAGTGCTCCCGTGCATGCGCCAAGGCCATTCAAGGCCAAAATCCAACCATAGCCGCGGGCGCCCAATTTCAATTGGGTCACTACGAAGGCAGACAGTTGGGATTGATAGGCCCAACCGCCCAGTCCCATGATGAACAGCATCAAAACCGCCTGGGCGATAATAGGATTGGTCTTTAAATACTTGAACCCTTCCAAGGTGTATTTCCAGTCGGCCTTCACATTTTTCGGGGCGTAGTGCTCCGCGGGAAGCTGGATTCTGTGAAGCGCATACAGAACCGCCAGGTAACTCACGGCGTCGAGAAGAAAACACCAGCCAGCTCCGAAGGAGGCCAGCAAAATGCCTCCAACCGCGGGACCGATGACACGCGTCGAATTCACCATGGCGCTGTTCAGGGCGATGGCGTTCACCAAATCCTTCTTGCCCACCAATTCCACCATCATCGATTGCCGGGCGGGCATCTCAAAGGTCATGCAGAGCCCCCATAGCGATGCAAACATCATGAGATAGGTAATGTTAACGGGGCCGTGGAATAACATGATGGCCAGGGTGAGGGAAGAGAGCAGCGCGCACCAACTCGTAATCGTAAAGATGCGGAGTTTGGGGATTCGGTCAGCCAGGGCGCCGGCATAAACCGCAAAAAGAAAAATGGGAAGGGCATTGAGCATGAAGACAATGCCCAACAGAAATTCCGAGTGGGTGAACTGGAAGGCAATCCAGCCCAGGGCGGCGGTGCGAGTCCAGGTTCCGATGAGGGAAACGAACTGTCCCGAATAAAAATAGCGGTAATTGGGATTTCGCAAGGCGGAGAACATGTGCTGCCAGCCCTCGGTGGGAGACAGGCCGGCGCTATTCGCCTCGGATTGTTGCAGCGTTTCCTGGGGGTTCTCCTGACTCAATCAATCCCCCTGCTCGGCGATGAAGGCCTCCACGGTCAGCACCGCCGCTTGTGACGGGAAGATCTTCTCCGTGAGAACACGATGAACTTCCGGATCGGCGTCAATACAGGCGTCTTTGAGGACGACGCAGTGATAATCCAGGTCGTAGGCCCGCCTGAGGGTTGAAAGCGTAATGCCACTTGTCGATATTCCGAAGAACACCAGATTCTCAATGCCGCAGGAGCGAAGAATCAAGTGGAGATGGTTCTCGGAAAAAGCGCTCACGCGCTGTTTGTAGACGACAAGTTCGTCGGGGAGGGCAATCGAGCTGTGGAATTCGGCGGAGAGCGTGCCTTTGAGGAAGAGATTGCTTTCCTTGATCCGCTTGAACCGGGATTCGGTGTCGGGAATTTCCGGGTGGCCCGGAGAAAATCCGAGCCCCACATGGATGATTTGGAACCGTTGCTTGCGGGCAAATTCCACGGCTTTGGAGGCGTTGGGGATGACGGCCTCGGCGCCAGGAACAAATCCCAAAATCCCTTTTTGGAAGTCGAGCGTTAGCAAGGCTGTTTTTTTCGGATCAAGTTTCATGTGGTTTCCTTCCTTGTTTTGTAGATGACATCGAAAATCACCGCGATGCCTTCGAGCAATTTTTTCCGGTCACGGGGGGAAAGGCTCTTTATGGCGCCCACATACTTTTCCGCGGCCTTCAGGCGAACCCGCCCCGTCATCGCCGCGCCTTTGGGTGTCAGGCTCAATTTGATCTTTCGTCGATCCGTGGGATGAGGATCGCGGCGCGCAAAGCCGAGCCGAATGAGATGATCGACAATTTTGGACATGGCAGGCTGGGCGACATTGGCGCTTCGTGCCAGTTTGCCGACCTGGTCTTTGCCATATTCGATGGCGAGCAAAATCCGAAGTTGAGTAAAGGTCAGCTCTTTGACGGCGGGGTGAGAACGGCCCTTGTGGCTCGCAGGATTGACCTCCTCCTTCAAGGAGACGAAGATGGGGCCGGCAATTTCGTAAAGGTGCAGAGCGATATCCAAAGGTGTGAAGTTCATATCGTTTGATAATATATAGCAAAAGATATGGAATTGTCAAGCACGAGCAATAACCCAGACTCTACGCGGCGCCACCACCGCGGGCGCGTGCCAAGGCTTCCGCAATTTGAAATGAGCGCGGCTGACCTGGGCGCAGCTTGACTGCGAATAAACCTCGCAGTACCCTTCATCAAGACGCTGCTACCACGGAATCTTAAGGAGTGATGGACATGTTGAAAAGACGGCTGTTGCTGCTGATTGTACTCGCCTCCCTTGCGTTTGTGCAGGCGCACGCCCAGGACATTGATATTCCTTACCAGAAATTCATGCTGGAGAATGGCCTCACGCTTATCGTGCATGAGGATCACAAAGCGCCCATTGTTGCCGTGAACCTGTGGTATCACGTCGGTTCCAAGAACGAAAAGGCGGGAAGGACGGGCTTTGCCCATCTGTTTGAACACTTGATGTTTGGCGGGAGCCAGCATGCTCAGGGAAGTTATATCAAGGCGTTGGAGAAAGTGGGCGCCACCGACCTGAATGGGACGACAAACGACGATCGCACGAACTTCTTCGAGGACGTGCCAACTTCGGCCCTCGACTACGCTCTTTGGATGGAGTCGGACCGCATGGGGTTCCTCGACTTAAGCCAGAAGACCCTGGACTTGCAGCGCGGCGTTGTGCAAAACGAGAAGCGGCAGGACGAAAACCAGCCCTACGATTTGACGGAGGAATACATTCCGGAAAACACCTATCCCGCCGGGCACCCGTACTCCTGGGACACCATCGGGGAGATGGCGGACCTGGACGCAGCCTCCTTCAAGGACGTGCAGGAATGGTTCAAGACCTATTACGGGCCTTCGAACGTGGTGCTGGTGCTGGCCGGTGACATCGATGCCAAGACGGCGCGAGAGAAAGTGGAAAAGTACTTTGGTAGCATTCCGGCTGGCCCGCCGGTGACCCACCAGCAAGTCTGGATCGCGAAGATGACGGGAACTCATCGCGAGGTTACCCAGGAACACGTGCCGTTGCCGCGCATTTACAAGGTGTGGAACGTGCCGCAGTTTGGCAGTGCCGACTCTGATTATCTGGACCTCGTCAGCTCCTGCCTGGGCCAGGGAAAAACTTCGCGTCTGTATAAGCGGCTGGTTTACGACGACCAGATCGCCAGCGATGTCAGCGTTGATAACGATGCGCGGGAAATCGGCGGGCAGTTTTACATCCAGGTGACGGCGCGTCCCGGCCACAACTTGAAGGAGATCGAAAAGGGGATCGATGAAGAGTTGGCGCGATTTCTCAAAGAAGGGCCCACGCCTACTGAGCTTGAACGAGTACGAACGCGCTACATGGCGAACTTCCTGCGCGGGATTGAGCGCATCGGCGGTTTCGGTGGAACATCCGACCGGCTGGCGGAGTATGCGGTCTATACCGGCGATCCGAGTGGCTATAAAGCAACGCTTAAGCGCGTTCGCGAGGCCACCGCGGCAGTTCTGAAATCGGCAGCCAACCGCTGGCTGGGGGATGGTGTTTATATCGCCGAGGTCCAGCCGTTCCCAGATTACAAGACGGCCCCCGGCGGCGCTGACCGCTCGCAATCGCCGGCACTAGGCCCGACCCCTGAATTGAGGCTTCCCAAACTTCAACGGGCCACCCTATCCAATGGGCTCAAGGTGATTCTCGCCGAGCGGCACGAGCTTCCGCTGGTAAATTTCTGGCTGGCTGCCGACGCCGGCTATGCGGCGGACCAGTTTGCCGCGCCGGGAACCGCGAAGCTTACGGGAACTCTACTGATTGATGGCACACGCACGCGCAGTGCGCTCGAAATCAGCGACCAGGCGGCTTTGCTCGGAGCGCAGCTACAGGCGAATTCCAATCTCGACTTCTCGTTCATAAGGCTTTCGGCACTGAAGCCCAAGCTCGATGCCTCACTTGACCTATTTGCTGATGTGATCCTCCATCCGTCGTTTCCGGAAGCGGACTTCAAACGCGAGCAGAAGCTGCAGGTGGACACCATTCAACAGGAACAGAGTCAGCCCATCCCCATGGCCTTGCGCGTTCTCCCTGGCCTCCTTTATGGTCACGGCCATGCTTACGGCAATCCGCTGACAGGTTCGGGCACAGCGGCCAGCGTGCAGAAGATCACGCGTGACGACCTGGTGAAGTTTCACGATGTGTGGTTCCGCCCCAACAATACAACCCTGGTGGTGGCGGGCGACACGACCCTGGCGGAATTGACACCCAAGTTGGAGAAGCTGTTTGTGGGCTGGAAACGCGGGGAAATTCCGGTAAAGAACGTCTCAGAAGTGGCACTCGCGCCCAAGCCCATCGTTTACATTCTGGACAAGCCCGGAGCGGGCCAAACAGTGATCCTTGCCGCAACTGTGGATATGCCGCCCAACACGCCGGAGGAAATTGCCATCGAGGCTATGAATGACGATCTTGGCGGAACCTTCAGCTCGCGGCTCAATATGAATCTGCGCGAGGATAAGCACTGGGCTTATGGAGCGGGAAGTGTTCTGTTGAGAGCGCGAGCGCAACGGCCGTTTATTGTCTGGGCGCCAGTCCAGACGGATAAGACCAAGGAGTCGCTGGTGGAGGTCAATAAGGAACTGCGATCAATCCTGGGGGATCGTCCGGTAACGGCCGATGAACTTGCGCGGGTGAAGGCAAACGAAACGCTTAGCTTGCCCGGCTCGCGTGAAACCCTGAACGAAGTCGGAACCTCCATTACCGATCTGGTGCAATTTGGCTGGCCCGACGACTATTACGACACCTTGACGGGTAAGATCAGCGCATTGACCACGGGCGATCTGGATGCTGCTGCCAAGCAGGCGGTGCACCCCGACAATCTCGTCTGGGTGGTGGTTGGCGATCGGGCCAAGATTGAAGCAGGCATCCGCGAATTGGGCTTTGGTGAAATCCGGTTTATCGATGCTGACGGCAATCCGATTTGACGTGGCCGGGAAGGCTGGACGGCAATCTCGACATGGGCCTGGGTGAGATTGCAGATCCTGTTTTTACTGTGTCGGGAGCAGGGCGAAATCCAGCGCCTTCCCCGCGTGCAGCAGTGCTGTGTTGAACAGAGGTAGATCACAGTGCTGCGGTTCAACCAGCAGCGGGATCTCCGTACATCCGAGGATGATGCCCTGCGCACCACGCTGGCGCAGGCCGTCGATGACCTCTAGGAACATCTGCCGTGATACCGGCCGAATTTCGCCACGGCACAACTCCTGATAAATCACATCATTTACCCGTTGTTGAGCGTCAGACTCTGGAACGAGTACAGTGATCCCTGACCTTTCGAGGCCCTCGCGGAAGAACGGCTCACTCATGGTGAACACGGTTCCAAGCAAACCTACGGACCGGAGCCCCGCAGCCCCGATTGCTTCCGCTGTAGCTTGAATGATGCTCAGCAGCGGCATTTGCACGTTGCGTTGAACTTCATCGAAGACAATATGCATGGTGTTGGTGGCGATCAGGCCGAAATCGGCGCCGGCCACACGCAACCGTTCAAGCGCCTCGGCCATTTCCCTTGCCGCTTCATTCCACTGTCCATTGTGCTGCCAGTCCACGAACTTTTGAAAGTTCACGCTATAGATCAGAATCTCAGGATAACCGTAGTCGCCGAACCGCGCCGTGTAGGTCCTGGTGATGTGCTCATAGTAAAGCGTAGTGGATTCGGGGCTCATGCCGCCGAGGATGCCTATCTTTTTCATCTTGCCTCCAAGCTCAGTTCGACGGCCCGACTTCATAGGAGCAAAACACTCCCAACGGCCGGATTGTTTTTAGGGGTAGGAGAATCCCCCTCGCTTCATCAAGGGCGAGGGGGGATTAAGGGGAAACCGGGCGCGGCAAGTTTATGGGCTAGTTTAAGAGTCTACTGCTTTGCTTTGTTCGCCTTGATCGTCTGGGTCTGGTGCGCGCCCTTCATGGCGTGGATGAGGAACCCATCCGCACCCGGCTTCCATACCTCAGCCAGAATATAGACCGTAATATATTCCGTATACGATGGCGCAAAGTCTCCAACCACATCGAACACTATCTGGGGATCTGTGACGGGCGGATTCGGTTGCGCCAGCCTCTTCGTAAAGGGAACCTCAAACTCCTTGCCCGTCGATTCTTGCCGCAGCGTGAGATTACTATCATCTTTTTGGAAAACCGAGTAATCGCCTTTGGGGAGACTCGTGGCCCCTGCCTTGAACGGGAACGGGACGGTGAATGTGCTCTGGGCAAAGGCCTGTGCAGCTCCCGCGACGAGGACCAAGGCCATTCCCGCCACTGCCCAAATTGCCAATCGTTTCATCTGAACACTCCTTCTTGCAAGTCTTTGAGGAGCGGCACGCCCGAACCTGCCAGGCATGCCGCCCATGATTTCATGAAGGTCGGGATCACCGGCACCCGAGCTATGTATAGACCTCTCCCTGCGCACCGCCGAGGGAAGCCTGCGTGGGAACGCCGTTTTTCAAGGCATCTTCCATGGCCGCGACGAAGGTGTCAATTTCCTCGAGCGTCGTGTAGATGTTGGGCGACACCCGAATGGCTTGATAGTCATAAACCTGATTGGGTGGGGCCCCGCCAATGAGCGGCGTGGTGATGATGTGGTGCTTTTCATTCAGGAATCTGCAGAGGTCCCCGGCGGGAATTCCTTCAATGTTGACCGCTGCCACAGCCCAGGCCTGAGCAGGTTCGCTGAGATCCGTCAGGATTTTAATCCGCGGATGGACCTTCAGTGCGTTGGCCCAGCGCAAGGTCAAATAGCGCAACCGCGCCGCCTTGCGGTCGCCTCCGATAGCCTGATGGTATGCCAGAGCCTCGCCCAGTGCTACGCGGATGGCCCAGGGGTGCGTACCAATGGCTTCGAATTTTCGGATGTCGTCGTCCTGTGCTTCCGGTGCTGCTTGCAGCGGCCAGAATCGGGGGATCATCTCCTTGCGCACGTAGAGGCAGCCGTTGCCAATCGGTGCGAGCAGCCATTTGTGCAGGCTTACACCATAGGCATCGCACTCCAAATCGCGCAGCTTGAAGGGAAACTGTCCCAGGGCGTGGGCGCCATCGACGATAGTAACGATTCCCTTCGAACGGGCGAGGCGCGCAAGACGTTGCACCGGGAACAATTGTGCCGTCAGATTGGTCATGTGGCAGAAGTGCATGACCTTGGTTTGCGGCGTGATGGCCTTTTCGAAGCGGTGGACCAGATCGTCCGCCGTGGTGGGGACGGGGAATTGAATGCGGTGGACTTTGATGCCGTCGCGCCGCATGCGTTGGTCCCACGTCGTCAACATGCGGGGGTAGTCCTGCTCAGTCGTGACCACTTCATCCCCAGGCTTCAGGTCGATCCCATTCTGCACGATCTGTAGCGACTCACTGGCGCCGCGGGTCAGGGCCAGTTCCTCCGGTTCGCATCCGAACTCCGCCGCCATCCGCAAGCGGATCGTCTGCACCCGGTCGGCATAGCCCCCTTGATAGAAAATCGGAGACATGTTGATGATGTGCAGGAAGCGTATCTCCGATTCCAGTGCAACCCGCGACGTCGGGCAGGTAAAGCCGTTGTTCAGGTTGATGATCGTGCGGTCCAGCTCGAAATCCATTTGAATTTCCCGCCAGTAGAACGGGTCTTGCGCAACATCCTCCGGCGATCTGCCTGCCACCGATTGTCCCGCGGCCAGGACGCGCTCAAGATTCAATCCTCCGGCTGCGGATGCGATCGTTCCCGTGGCTCCTGCCGCTCGCAGAAATGACCGCCGACTCCACTTTTTAGAACTCATTAAATGCCTCCTTGATCTCTACTGGGGTTCATTTCGATGGTCACATAATTGAGGGGGCGCATTTCGAACTGGCTTCTTGCCTTATTCGCCGGCGCCTTCATGCAGCCAAGGGGAACCACTCAGGTAAATCCCACCAATCGTTGGAAGAAAGCCCGGGCGGAACAATTCTCAAAGGGACGGATGTTGCCTGTATCCAGAATTCCCCGTTCCAACTTTATCTTGCGGCGAAATCATACGCCAGCTGGCTTACTGATTCAAGCTAAGGTTGCCGCGCGTAGTGGTACAGTTTGATGTAGAGGTTGCCTTACGCCGCCATTTGGCGAGGTAAACTCGCCGCTACAATATCAAACTGAACTACCAACTTGCCGTTGCTAGTTTGGCATGGCATCTGGATTCGCCTTGCCCGGAGACCCAAAAATCGCGATTGAGCGCTGATGCGGCCCACCGGCACCCTCCCCGCCCGGGATTGGGATCAACAAGGGCATTTTCCTGTTTCTTTGTTTTCATGAACTTCTCGGGTTATCCCCGCAAGGGAAAAAATCAAAAGTCAGGAGTTAGGGGTTAGGAGCTAGGAGTTAGGATTACGCCCTCCCCTGCATGCCCCTGCCTCGGACGTCGGTCCCCCCGGTCGTTTTTCACGGCATTTGGCGCGTGCATTCTTTCCGTTCCTTTGTTTTCATCAACTTCTCGGGTTATCCCCGCAAGGGGAAAAATCAGGATTCAGGAGCCAGGAGCCAGCAGTCAGAATTACGAGAGCGCCTGAACGTCCACCGCTTTGGAGATCTGTCCCCCCGGTCGTTTTTCCCGGCATTTGACGCTTTTACTTTTTCCCGTTCCTTTATTTTCATCAACTTCTCGGGTTATCCCCGCGAGGGAAGAAATCAAAAGGCGGGAGTCAGGAGCCAGCAGTCAGAATTACGACCAAGGCTGAACGTCTCCCGCTGCGCACATCTGTGCCCTCTGGTGTGTTTCCCGGCATTTGGCGCGTGCATTTTTCCCGTTCCTTTGTTTTCATGAACTTCTCGGGTTATCCCCGCAAGGGAGAAAATCAGGAGCCAAGAGCCAGGAGTCAGAATTACGGCTGCGCCCGAACGTCCACCGCTTTGGACCTATGTGCCCCCAGTCGTTTTTCACGACATTTGGCGCGTGTTTTTCCCGCTCCTTTGTTTTCATGAATATCGCCGGATGCACCTTTATTTTTGAAGTCCCAGCCAATGTTCGCCTCTGATCCGCTCACGACTTTCTGTCCGGTTTCCCGCCAATTCGGCTCCGGTAACCACCCCTGCCGCCATCGCGGCGGCCCCATTCCTTCACTGCGTTCAGGACAAGCTCTGAATCAGGCGGGGAGATTTGCTTTGCCCGTGGCTCCCCTCTTTGAATGAGGAGGGGCCGGAGCGATAGCGACGGGGGTGGTGAAGAAAATGTGATGAGGTGTTGCTTTCGTGTCATTGGAGGCATTTGGCCGCGATTTGGTCTCATTTGGGCCTAAAATGTCGCTCACTTCCTGTCATTTCGAATAGAATGTCCGAACATTGGGCTGGCATTTCGTCCACGTTTCTTTTGTTTTCATACACTTAGTGGCTTTGATCGTCGAAAATAACATTTTTTTCGGAGCTCGCTCCGCACACGACTTCTTGTCCACAAATTTAACCCTTTGCCTGCTTGCGCTTGATAATTTGTCCTGCTTTTTTCGCCCCGGTCCAAACATGATCTCGATCCTTGGGTAGTTGTTGTAGGAGTCCGCGTTCCGAGCCTCTTACCTGTCACCTGTAACCTTTACCCTGCCACCTGCCACCTGCCGAGTCCCGAGTCCCGAGTCCCGAGTCCCGAGTCCCTAAAAAGCCTACACTAGAGCCTAGCATTTGTCAAGAAAATTCGCGCCCAAGGTCGGAGGATGTTGGCGCAGTGCCCGCTCTCCGGCGCTGCGGTCCTTGCAAGATGACGCCATTTGTGCCGCGCGCAAAATTCCTGACCGGTTTGTTCTGATTCGTGGTGGGACAAAAAACGCCTGCTGGGCGGGCACAGCCCCCCTTTTTGGGAAAAGCCGCAGGGCCGGAGAGCGGGCCCTGCGTTACGTCCGGGGGGCCCAACTGAGGAGAAGGGGCCATAAGCGCTAAGTTGTCGACAATAAGCGCTGGAAAGCCCGCGCATCGGGCGCAATCCTTTAGCCCACGGCGAGCCAGCCGTGGGGAACAGCCGGGCGACCAGGGGTTTCGAGCCCCGGTAGGGGCGATGTCCGATGGGCTTTCTGACGTCTGGTACCCCATTCGGGTACGAATACCCTGACGTCGCCCCTGACGGGGCTGACACGGTACTGATATTGTCTCTTTTCCCACGGCTGGCTCGCCGTGGGCCACATGACCACGCCCGTTTCACGGGCTTTCGGGCCCTTCTTGCCCTTAAGTTAGGGCAACAGATTACTTGGCTCACCCGTGTCATCGGGTAAGGTAGCGCTGACCTTTAGTTGAGCGTCTGTAGGGCCCAGCAGCGCTGGGCCAGGCCGAACGCTGTTCGGCCCTGCTACCGACCTGGCCCGGCACGCCGGAGCTCATGCCGACCTCAAGGTCGGCGCTACTACCGCGGGGCCACGAGGCTCGGCGGCGAAGCCGACAAAACGTCACGGTAATCGGCGAAGGCCGTCTTGGAGTGCGGTCGCAGTAGCCACCGCCTTTCCGGAATGGGCATTTGGGCAGCGGAACCATCGGATGAATGGATGAGTCACGATTGAAAAGCGGTGGACGTGCTAGGGGCCTCCTGCCCGTGAAGGGGGACAAGCGTCACCGCTCGTGCTCGGGCATGGCCAAGATGGCCATGGCACAAGCGTCATCGTGCTGGGCGAGCAAAGCGGTAGCTGCTGCGACCGCACTGCAAGACGCTTCGCGACGGCTGGGGTTAAAGGGAAAAAGGTACCGGGGGGAATAGGTAGTCGGAACCCTTTCTACCTGAAGAAGAACCTTGACAACCCAGCCTCTATAGCTAACATGATATTTGCTATATATATACGGATCCGTCTTCCCTGGAGATTGGCCCGTAAACGTTGTCGAGGTGACATGATGGCACGACCCATTGAAGCAACGCCGATGTTAAAAGGTAAGGATGCCAAGGTGTTTCTTGAGCAAACAAAAATCTCAGAGCCAATCTCCGCTGAACGCAAGCTCTGGATGGCAAGGCTTGTTGCAGAGGCTAAGGCATCGGAAAAATAACCCTCTCCTTCCTACTTCAGGAAATGTCCATATCCCTGGCCGACCTGCAAATAGTCCGCTTCGATCCAAGAAAACACAATGTCAGCAGTTTTGATTGTGATGATTCCGACCTAAACGACTTCCTAAAGCATGACGCTGCCCGATATCAGGATGAGCACCTCTCCTGCACCCGGTTGGCGCTTTTGGACAGCGTTATTGTTGGCTACCTGACGATGCTTGCCGACTGCATCATCCTGAAAACAGGCGAAAAAAGAAATCTCTTCAATTTTCACCGGTCCATTTACACGTTTTCCGCCCTAAGAATTGGAAGGATCGGGGTTCAAAAGGAACTGCAAGGAAAAAACCGCATCGGAACCCAACTTCCAAAATATGCCATTAGCCTGGCGATTCGATTGAATCAAGACCTTCACATCGGCTGCCGGTTTATTACCCTGGATGCATATCCGAAGTCTATTTCGTGGTATGAAAAGAATGGATTTGTATTTAACAAGCACTACTCCAGCCCCGAAAAGACACATCCAAGCATGAGATTCGATATTGTCAAGAGTGCGATGATATCTTGAACTCTTTTAGCCCCTACTAGAATCAGCCAGGATTCGCTTAAAAGCTGTGACAGTCTTGTGCTTCGCCGCTACGGCGCTCCAGCAAAGCGGGCCTCGGTTGGTTATGGCGCCTGCTGCATGAGCCCGCACTGTCTCGAGCCGAGCCCTGGTCCACAGATTCCGAATCCGCTGGTCCCGGCGACATCGTGGTGCAGTTTGATGTTGTAGCGGCGAGTTTACCTCGCCATATGGCGGCGTCCCGATGAGATCGGGATAAATTCCGCCGCCTCTACACCAAACTGTACCACTACCCCCGGGGTGTGGTTGACGGAAATGCCGGATGCCGTTAGAATTCTTTATTGGGCTCTCGCGGGAAAGGACTGCCAGTTCTCCACCTGTTTCAAGCCCCACCATCAGCAGAATGAAGGAATAATCTATGAATGCGAATGATCTCCGTCCCGGAATGATCATCCGGCACAACGGCGAGCTTTTTACCATCTACAAGGCCGAGCACCGCACCCCCGGCAACCTACGGGCATTCGTCCAGGCCAAAATGCGCAACCTGCGCACCGGCGCCATGAACGACCATCGCTTCCGCTCAGAAGATACCGTGGAGAAAGCCCAGATCGACGACATCGAGATGCAGTACCTCTATGCCGACGGCGATTCCTACTACTTCATGAACACCGCGAATTATGAGCAGATCCGCCTCACCAAGGAAGCTGTGGGCGATCGCGCCGCTTACATGATTCCGGAAGTGATGCTGAAGGTCGCGTTCTTTGAAGGCCGGCCCGTGGACGTCGAGCTGCCTGCCACGGTGGACCTGAAGGTGGTTCAAACCGAGCCAGGAATCAAAGGCGGATCAGCCACCAATGTGACAAAGCCCGCCAAGCTTGAGACCGGAGTGGTGGTGCAGGTTCCGCCCTTCATCAACGAAGGCGAAATCATCCGCGTCGATACCAACGAAGGCAAGTACCTGGAACGGGCCAACTAACTTTCGCATTCGGGTTTTTGATTGCGTCCGAAACCTCCGCGAGCAACACTCTTCCCATATTCCATGTCGAATGTCGTTGGGGCGCCCCTCGCGGGCGCCCTTCCCGAGCCCCGATCTCTCACCACACTTTGGAAAAGCGGAACCTGAGCTCAGTCTTTTCGAGACCATACCGTTCATTCTCCCCGTACCGCGTTGAGGACAGTCTGTTTAGGGAGACGGAGCGAAGCTTTGGAGGGCGTGCAGCTTGCTGCCGCTTTCCTTATCGCAAGCTTGCTTGCGAAAGTCCGAATCATCGCCTCACTCATCATGCATCGTACCAGAGCACATTCCTGCCTGCGAGAATCCCGCCAGATTCTCGACTCCTTGTTCCCGATCGATTTCCAGCCAGCAAGCCGGCTGGGTAAAAAGCGGCAGCAAGCGGCACGCCCTCCAAAGCTTCGCTCCGAATGCCAGCGATGGGGAATCCACACCAGCATGGGCGAGGCTGGTGAGATATCCGTAGAGGGCCTGTAAGCAAAAGAACCGATAGTGCTGGACCCCCAACCTACCTCCTATCCGGTGCCAGAGGCGGGTATTTCAGCCCCAACTTGCGGAAGCTGCGGGGTGGTTGTACACTTAATTTTCAGGGTTGATTCGCCACTGAGTAGAGAGTGAGGATGTCATATGTCGTCTCCGATTCGCGCCCCGTGGGTTGAGAAGCGCACGGGCCCCATAGTCACGCAAATGCATTACGCCCGCAAGGGTATCATTACGGAAGAAATGGAGTACATCGCGAAGCGCGAATGCCTGCCGGCGGAAACCGTGCGGGAGGAAGTCGCGATCGGCCGCATGATTATCCCTGCCAACATTCGCCATGTGGAGCTGGAGCCGATGGCGATTGGCGTTGCCGCGAAATGCAAAATCAACTCCAACATCGGCAATTCTTCCACCAATTCCAACATCGACCAGGAGCTGGAAAAGCTGCACACCTCAGTGCATTACGGCGCGGACACGGTGATGGACCTCTCCACCGGCGGCGATATTCATGAAATTCGCGAGGCGATTCTGCGCCACAGCCCCGTACCCATCGGCACCGTGCCGATTTACGAGGCTCTTGCCCGCGTTACCAAGGTCCGCGATCTAACCGCCAAGATCATGCTGGAAGTGATTGAAGAACAGGCCGCCCAGGGCGTGGATTATATGACCATTCACGCCGGCGTGCTGCGTGAGCACATTCCCCTGACGCGGAAGCGCATCACGGGAATTGTTAGCCGCGGCGGCGCCATCCTGGCACAGTGGACCGTCGAGAATAATCAGGAGAATTTTCTCTACACGCACTTCGAAGAGATCTGCAAGATTTTCCAGAAGTATGACGTCTCCTTTTCGTTGGGCGACGGTCTCAGGCCCGGCTGCCTCGCGGACGCCAGCGACGAGGCCCAATTTGCCGAACTCAAAACGCTTGGCGAACTGACTCGCAAAGCCTGGGAATACGATGTGCAGGTCATGATCGAAGGCCCCGGCCACATCCCGCTGGACCAGATCAAAATGCAAGTGGACAAGGAAAAGGAACTCTGTTCCGAGGCGCCTTTCTACACTTTGGGGCCGCTGGTTACGGACATCGCTCCTGGGTACGACCACATCACATCGGCCATCGGCGCCGCCATGATCGGCTGGCACGGCGCGGCGATGCTTTGCTACGTGACTCCCAAGGAACACTTGGGATTGCCCAATAAGGATGATGTGCGCCAGGGCATCATTGCCTACAAGATCGCGGCGCACGCCGCGGATGTGGCCCGGCACCGCCCCGGCGCGCGCGACCGCGACGATGCTCTCAGCTATGCGCGGTTCCTGTTCGACTGGAACAAGCAATTCGATCTCTCGCTCGACCCGGAAACGGCTCGCTCCATGCACGACGAGACGCTTCAGGATGAGTCGTACAAAGGCGCCGCGTTCTGCTCCATGTGCGGCCCCAAGTTCTGCTCCATGAACACCACGCAAGTCATGGAAAAGCACATGGGCCTTGACCAGAAGGCGCGCGGGGATAAATTTGTGGAGTTGTTGGCTAAAGTTCAGCAATAAGGTAACGCCGTTCGGATGTCTCTTGGGCTCCCCGGGCGGTCATCGATCAGGGCTTGATCGCAAAATTGCATAGTCGGCCAAGAATCGGCCTATTTCCTGGGGCTCCTGGCGTCTTCGTGGTGAAAAGCGCTGAACCACCGCTGCACCACGCCACGCCAAGACCACGCTTTCCATCTTGGGAGGAGGACTTTCGATGAGCCAACCCACAGCACCCGATGTTGTTGGAAACCCTCAGGCAGGAGCGACGGGACCTTCTCCCGCGGCTGCAGCCATGCCCAACCCCGGGCGACTCTTCCAAACCTTTTTCGCTTACCAGGCATCAGCGGCCATGAAGGCCGCCATTGACCTTGATGTCTTCACGATTATCGGAGACCGGCAGACTACGGCAGAGCAAATCGCCGTGCGCTCCGGAGCCGCAGAACGGGGCATTCGCATTCTTTGCGATTACCTCACCGTGATGGGCTTCCTCACCAAGAAAGACTCTCAATACGGATTGACTCCGGACTCAGCCGTGTTTCTTGACCGCCGCTCGCCCGCTTACATGGGCAGCGTGGCGGACTTCCTGGACGCGCCTGAACTGCTCCATGCATTCGATCATCTAACGGATGCCGTGCGCAAGGGTGGCACGGTCATGAGCGAAGAAGGGACAGTGAGTTACGACAATCCCATCTGGGTGCAGTTCGCCCGCAACATGGCGCCGATGATGAAGATGCCCGCGGAGATCATCTCGAAATTGGTGGGGGCGGAAAAAGGCGGAAGATGCCGCGTGCTGGATATCGCTGCCGGTCACGGACTTTTTGGTATCGACATCGCCCGCCACAACCCGCAAGCCGAAATTGTGGCGATCGACTGGCCAAACGTATTGGAAGTGGCCAAAGAGAATGCGCGCAAGTCAGGCGTCGAATCCCGCTATTCCACCATCGCGGGCAGCGCTTTTGAGGTCGAATTCGGCAAAGGCTATGACTTGGTTCTGCTGACGAACTTCCTGCATCATTTTGATGTCCTCACCAACGAAGCGCTGCTGCGCAAGGTGCATGCCGCACTGGCGCCCGAGGGCCGCGCGGTGACTTTGGAATTTGTGCCCAATGACGATCGCGTTACGCCGCCCGACGCTGCCACCTTCAGCATGACGATGTTGGGCTCCACCGCACATGGCGATGCGTATACATTTGCCGAGCACGAACGCATGTTCAGCAATGCGGGATTCACGCGCAGCGAGCACTTCCGGCAGCCACCCATGCCGGAGTCGGTGATTATTTCCTATCCGTAGGATGGGGAAACCTCACAATCTACTCTCAAATGGTCCGGCGTGCCGAGTCTCGCTCTGGTAGAATCTCGGGCGAGGTTTTTTGCGATGACTTTGCCGAACCACACGCCAGAACTCAAGCTCCGGGAAGAATTCAACCGCTGGGCGGAAGCAGGCCGCGGCGAGCAGATGGAGGAGAACCACCTTCCCATCGTCATCCCCATGCTTGCGCTGATGGAATTGCAATCCGCGGATCGCGTGCTCGACGTGGGTTGCGGAAGCGGATGGCTGGTGCGTCGGCTCGCTGAACATTTGCCTAAAGGCGCCATTGTGGGTGTGGACGTTTCGGATGAAATGGTGCGGCGGGCGCAGCTTGCGGGCGCAGCCCTTCCCAATGCCAGCTTCCTCCAAGGAACCGCGGAGGAGATTCCCGCGCCGTCCGATTCCTTCACCAAAGTCATTTCGATTGAATCCGCTTATTATTGGCATGACGTTGCGCGCGGGTTGGGGGAAATCTTTCGGGTACTCGCGCCTGGCGGGTCTGCATGGATTCTGATCAATTACTACCGCGACAATCTCGACTGCCACCAATGGAAGCAGAACTTCGAAATTCCCACCAGCCTGCTTTCTGCTGCGGAATGGCAGGAGCAGTTCCATGCTGCGGGTTTTCGCAAAGTCCAGCACCAGCAAATCCCTGACACCTCGCCCACTCCGGAGGTATACACCGGCCGATGGTTCCGCGATGCGTCGCAGTTGCAGCGTTTCAAGACAAACGGAGCGCTCTTGGTGACCGGCGTGAAGCCCTGAACGGCATGATACTGGGTCCCGATGGCGTTGTTCGGAGAAGTTGCAAAGGATCAGGCGGAGACTGATCAATTCATGAGTCCGGCAAATCATGCAGGTTGAGACTTCCCCAGAATACGCAGGCGTGGCGGGTTGGATCGGACGGCGCGGCGTCGGGGAAACCCTTGCTTGTGCCATTGCCTTTCTTGTTTACGTTCCCACTCTCGGGTTTCAGTTCGTCTACGACGACAAACCACAAATTATCCAGAACCCCGCCATCCACGCGTGGCGATACTTACCGCACTACTTTACCACCCATGTCTGGGGGGAGTTATATCCCAATGTCCGGGGTGATTATTACCGTCCCCTATTTCTGCTTTGGTTCCGATTGAACCACGCGATGTTCGGGATTAACCCGCCAGGATGGCACCTTACTACAATCCTGTGCCATGTCGCCGTGACCTATCTGGTGTTTCTCCTGGTTCTCCGCCTCGGTGGCAGCAATGGGATGGCCTTCAGCGCCGCAACGCTCTTTGCTCTCCATCCTGTCCATATTGAGAGCGTCGCCTGGGTATCAGGCGTTTCCGATCCCCTGACGGCACTCTCACTGATCGGTAGTTTTCTGGCGTACTTGCGATTTCACCAGGGAAATCGCTGGGGTTGGCTGGGTCTGTCGCTGATGCTTTTTGTCGTGGGTCTGCTCGAAAAAGAGACCACCGTCATTCTTGGCCCCCTGGTTTTTGTTTATGCGTGGCTCTATGCGGAAGAGAGTTCCTGGATTTCCCGATTCGCCGGCGCGCTCAAGCATTTCCTGCCCTTCTTCACCCTGACGGTTTTGTATGGTCTCCTGCGTGCGCACATCTTGCATGGATTTTCGCACTCCGTGACGCCCCTGAACTGGAAGAGCATGGCGCTGACCGAGCCCTCCATCATCTGGCTGTATGTGCGCCACTTGCTCTTTCCCATGGGGATCATCGGGCTTTATGGCTTGCCCTACATTACCAGCGCGGCGTCGGCGGCGTTTTGGGTTCCGACAATTTTTCTGGTTGCGATCTTCCTCGCAGTGGCATGGGGCATTACCAGGCTTGAAGACCCACGGCTGGCTCTGCTTGCCTGCTGCTGGATCGCGCTGCCGATTATTCCCGTGCTCTGGCTCCGCACCTTTAGCGAGGGCGATATTGCGCATGACCGTTATTTGTATATTCCATCCATCGGCTTTGTTCTACTGGTTTCACTGGGTCTGGTGAAGATCGCCGACCATTGGCGCGCCCGCTCCAGGAATCTGGAACTCGCTGGCCTCGCTCTGCTGGGGCTGGCTTACGCGTTGGGGACCGTAACCCAACAGACATACTGGGCAAGCGACTTGCTGCTTTATCAAAGAGCATATTCGATCGCCCCCCACGATAATTTGATCTGCACCAATCTGGGAACCGCGCTGTTGGACACGGGGTATCCTGATGCCGCTATTGCTCTTTATACTAAGGTCCTGGCGCGCGAGCCCAGATATTGGCTTTCAAACTATGACCTTGGCTATGCCTATTACAAGCTGGGAAAACCCGAGGCGGCGGAACCCTATCTGCTGCGGGCGCTCAGTGTGAATGACCAGGATTCCGATACACTGATCTGTCTTGGACTCTGCATTTGGCGGCAGGGGCGGGCCGATGAGGCGATACCCTACATGCAGCGGGCGATCCAGGCTCGCCCTTCCGCTCCGGGCTATCACTTTGCGTTAGCCATGGTCCTGCGCGGGCAGAACAATAGTGCTGCCGCCGAATACGAATTCAATCAGGAACTTAAGTACAATCCGGAAAACGCCGCCGCGCGGCAGCAGTTGGAGGCATTGACTTCAGGGGCGGCAGCCCCTTCAAAATAGAAATGCCTCCGTGTTTTCCCCGCATGGGGTGGGCGCTGAAGGCGGCAAAATAAATTCGTAGGCCAGTACTTTGGTAAGCTGATCCCCCCTTATACTTATTTTTTCCCCAGCTATTTACCGCTATAATCGTTCCGAATTTCAGCTCGACTGGCGCGGGTGGACCGAATATTGACGAATGGTGATGCGCCTGCGATGAGTTCCCAAGTGAGGCAAGCTCTTGCTCGAACGTTGGAACCGGTGGCTTCAAGATCATCCGCGTCTGGCCGGGGCCAGCCTCTTTCTCATGACCTACGTTGTGTTTTGTGGGACTCTATCCAACCTTTTTGTTCATGACGATATTCCTCAGGTTCTGGAAAATCCTTACCTCAGAAATCCCGGCCTTTGGACCCGAATCTTTACGGGATCGGTCTGGTCATTCCGCGGGCCTGCCCAGCGGGATAACATGTATCGGCCCCTTCAATTCATCACTTATTGGGCACTTTACCGATTAAAAGGGCCCAATCCCTTCATTTATCACTTTGCGCTGCTGCTGTTCTACGCCGCCGCGGTGTGGCTGGTTTTCCGCCTGGCTTGCGAATTGTTGCCAAACTCCCTTTTGGCTTTTGCCGGGGCCTTGCTTTGGGCGCTGCACCCGCTGCACGTGGAAACAGTCGCCTGGATTTCAGCGCTCCCCGATCTTGGCGCCGGCTACTTTTATCTGCTCGCATTCTTACTCTTTGTGCGCGCCGAGAGAACTGGCGACAGCGCGATGGGTGGTTACCTGCTTGCGGCTGCCGCTTACTTTCCCGCGTTGTTCTTCAAGGAAATGGCGCTCACCTTCCCGCTTCTGCTTCTGGTTTACTGGTTCTTCTTCCCAGGGAAACTTTCATGGGAGGGAAAGCTCTTTCGCTGGATGATCTATGTCGCCCCCGTAGTGGTATACCTGGTCATCCGCATTGCGGTGCTAGGCCGCTTTTCCGAGGCGCACGATTTGTTTAAACCCACTTGGCGCATGGGCGCCGTCGCCCTGGGATTGCTGGGCCAGCATGCCAGACTCTTCTTCTGGCCACGCTACCTTTCGATTTTCCGGTCATTCGATCTGGTGTCAAGCCTGCATTCGCCGTGGCCGGAGCTTGCATTGTTGATTCTTGTGGCGGCGCTATTTCTGCGCAAGCGGGAACCGATGCTGGGGTTCCTCTTGATCTGGTGGGGCGTCACACTGTTGCCCACACTCGATGTGCGCCAGGTAAATCTGCCGGTCGCAGACCGCTTTTCGTTTCTGCCCACCGTGGGCCCCTGCCTGGCTCTTGCCTGCTTTGTCCTGGATTGGCTTCCGAGGCGCCTGGCGCGACCCAGGACTGTCCCTGCCCTGGGGCTTGGGGTTTTGATGGTTTTGTGGACAGTGCAGGATGTGCGCTCAGTCCCGCGCTGGCATGACAACGTCACCCTGTGGGATCAGGCCTACCTGGCCTCGCCCAATTCCGCCCTGGCTCACATGCTGCGAGGGGTTGTGTTGCAACAAAGGGACGGGAAAATGGACGCGGCGGCGCAGGAATACCGTCTTGCCATCCAGCTCAATCTGGCCAGTGAACGTCCCCTCGCGGGTGTAACCACTGACTGCTACGTCTTGCTTGGCCAGGTTGCCAACATTCAGGGCCGAATGCAAGAGGGTGTTGAGGATTACAAACAGGCCCTCCGGGTGGCGCCGGGGAACGCTCTTGCCTATAAGGCGCTGGGTATCGTCTATTTCCCCCGAGGCAATTACGCCCAGTCGAAGGTATATTTTCAGAAGGCCGTGGAGCTTGATCCCCAGGAGTTGGAGTCGCGCTTTTACCTGGGGACTTGTTTGCTTAAGCTCGGCGACCCACGAGGCGCGGCAGCGCAATTCCGCGCCGCACGTCTGTCGGACGCGACCTATTACGAAGCTTACGAAGCTGAAGCACGCGCTCTGGAGGCGGCTGGTGACAAGGCAGAGGCGGCGCGCGTCCGGGCGTCGGTTCCCAAGCATTAAGTGCGCTGTCTGGAAGCCAGGTGGCCAACGCGACTCGAACTCATGTTTTGCGGGCATTCCCGGGTCGTGAATTAAGGGACCGCGGGGCCCGGAATTAACCACGGGAGAGGACATTGTTGACGCGTCTTGATGGTCTCATCAGGAAGTATCATGCCTTGAGCAGTTGGTTGCTGATCCTGGTGGGGTTTGCCGTATACCGGGGAGTTCTGACTTGCGGGTTTGTCTATGACGACGTCCAACTGATCCTGCAAAATCCCTTCATCAAGAATCCGCGCTTGTGGACACGGATTTTTCTGGGGCCATTGTTTTCATTCGAAGGGACAAGTTCGCAGGGTGGTTTCTACCGGCCATTGACCATCTTCTCCTATTGGCTGATTTGCCGGGTGGCGGGCATGGATCCTGCCGCGTACCACTTATTTCTTCTCGCCCTCTACGCACTCAGCATTTGGCTTGTTTATCGGCTCGGCGGAAAGATCCTGCAAAACGATCTGGCAGCCTTTGCCGGCGCCATGCTTTGGGCGCTAAATCCCTTGCATGTTGAGGTGGTCGCCTGGGTTTCGTCCATGTCCGACATCGGGTGCACCCTCTTTTACTTGCTGGGGTTTTGGATGTTCCTGCACGCTGAGGATCGCGCGCCGGAAAACTTCAGGTGGCATGTTGCGGCTGCGATGGTCTATTTCCCCGCGCTATTTTTCAAAGAGATGGCGTTCAGCTTTCCGCTGCTTCTGCTGGCTTACTGGTTCTGCCATCCCTCCACGGAACGCTGGTTCCGCCGGGCGATCAACTGGCTTCCTTATGTGTCGGCCGTCGGGCTGTGCGCGGTCATCCGCGTGGCTGTGATGGGCCACTTTTCTCAAAACGCGCTCTTGCGAAGAGGGACTTCGCAGGTGGCTTGGGCGGCCCTGGGTTTGCTCGGCCAGCATGCCAAGCTTTTTTTCTGGCCGGTGAACCTCAGCGAATTCCGCGATTTCGATCTCGCCGCCAGCCTTCGATCTCCCTGGCCTTGGTCCGTTCTATTGGTCATCACTGTTGCGTGCGCGTATCGCCATCGCAATCCACGATTGAGTTTTCTGGTGCTCTGGTGGTTGGTTGCCCTTTTGCCCACTCTCAATTATCGTCAACTCACGATTCCCATCGTCGCAGATCGATTCTCCTATATAGCGTCGGTCGGTCTTTGCCTTGCCCTTGGTTACCTGGGATTCGATTGGGTCCCACGCCGCTTTCCCTCAATCAGTCGGGCGTGGGCGGCGCTCGGGGCTCTAGCCATTGTGGCGACACTTTGGGCGGCGCAAACCATTCACACCATTCCCCATTGGCGCAATAATGATGCCCTGTTTGACTATTCGCTTCGCATCTCCCCCAACGCTGCCGAGGTACATCAGGTTCACGGAGTCGTCTTGCAATTCCGCGATCATGACCTGGACGGGGCTGCGCGTGAATTTCGTACGGCCCTGCGGTTGGATACGCAGAGCCTGCACTCTGCCCCCGGAGTAACTTACAATTCCTACATCGGGTTGGGCCAGGTGGCACTCCTTCAGGGTCGCGAGGCGGAGGCACTGGACTACTTTGATAAGGCCGTCCACCTTTCGCCCGGCTCCTTTTTTGCATTCGATGTGCTGGGCTCTGTCTATTTCCCGCGTGGAGATTATGTGCGCGCGTCGGGATACTTTGAGCGATCGGTGCAAGTTGACCCACAGGACGTACAAGGACGATTTGACTTGGGATTGTGCTGGATGAAAATGGGCAAGCCGGCTCAGGCAGCGGAACAATTCCACGCTGCGCGCGAAGTGGATCCCACTTTTTACCAGGCCTATGGTGCGGAGGCTGCGGCACTGGACGCGGCGGGGGATAAGGCGGAGGCGGCGCGCGTCAGGGCCTCAATTCCGAAGTGATGGCTTCGTCGTACCGAAGTGGAGCCACAGAAGAGTGGTTCCTAAACGCGGATGAAGATAACCCCGAAACAGGGATTATCTTAACGTCATATTTCGGCGCTTACGGGGGGAATTGAGCATTGGTGGCCCGCTTGAATGATCTGCTCAAGAAACACCATGCCGTGGCCAGTTGGCTGCTGATCCTGGTGGCAATAGCATTCTACCGGGGGGTGCTGAAGTGCGGGTTTGTTTCCGACGATATTGAGCAGATTCTGAAAAACCCCTTCATCAAGAACCCACACCTATGGAGGCGGATTTTTCAGGGCCGGGTTTGGTCCTTCGCTGGGGGCGTTGCGCAAGGTAGCTTCTACCGGCCCCTTCACATGTTCACCTATTGGCTCATCTGCCGGGTCGCCGGATTTAATCCTGCTGCGTACCACGCCGTCCAGCTCGCCGTTTATGCCCTGACCGTCTGGGTTGTATACCGGATCGCTCGCAAAATTCTAGTGAGTGAATCGGCAGCATTCGTTGGCGCCATCCTCTGGACGCTGCACCCCTTGCATGTTGAGGCTGTTGCTTGGGCAGCGGCAATCCCCGAAATTGGATGTACGCTCTTCTGTCTCCTGGGATTTTGGCTGTTTTTGCGGGCTGAGGATCACGCACCCCAGGATTTCCGGTGGCACGTTGTGGCTGCCCTGGTCTATTCCCCCGCACTGTTCTTCAAAGAGGCAGCATTCAGCTTCCCTATTCTCATTCTCGTTTACTGGTTTTGCCAACCCTCCGCGCAGACATGGTCCAAGCGAGCAATCAATTGGATTCCTTACGTGGCGGCAATGGCAGTTTGCGTGGCCATCCGCGTGTTAGTGATGGGAAGCCTCTCGGGGACCTCGCGCTTAAGTGATATGAATTTGCAGGTTGCCCGTATAGCGGTGGGATTGCTGGGCCAGCATGCCCGGCTGTTCTTCTGGCCTGTCCACCTCAGTGTGTTCCGTTCTTTCGATCTCGCGGCCAGTTTGCATTCACTCTGGCCGTGGGCGACCCTGCTGATTGGGGCTGCCGCTTGCGTGTGGCGCAAGCACGAACCCCGCTTGTGCTTCCTCATCCTCTGGTGGTTTGTCACCCTGCTTCCCTGTCTCAATTATCGCTACCTCAGCATCCCATTTGTCGCCGATCGCTTTTCCTATTTGCCCTCCGTGGGCCTTTGTCTTGCCTTCGCCTATGTGACTTGCGAATGGTTGCCCTTGCATTCTCCTGGAGCGCATCTCGACCACGTGGCGATCTCTGTCCTGGCGCTTGTGGCGGTGCTGTGGGCGGGACAGACCGTGCGAACCATCCCCCACTGGCATGACAATGACGCGTTATCGGACTACTCGCTCACCGTTTCAGCCGATACCGCGGAGTTACATGTCTCTCACGGCGTGAACTTGCAATTCCAACAAAGTGATTTGAAGGGCGCGGCCCGCGAGTTTCAAACCGCCCTGCGGCTGAATGCACAGAGCATCCGTCCGACTTCCGCCGTGGTTTATGACGCCTACATTGGGCTTGGTCAGGTTGCCCTTATGCAGGGGCACGAGCTTGAAGCACTCGATTACTTCAATAAGGCCGTCCGCCTTGCTCCGAATTATGGATTTGCCTACGATGTGCTGGGTTCCTATTACTTTCCCCGCCGCGACTACCTACGTGCCGCGGAGTACTTTCAACAAGCAATTCGAGTCAGCCCCATGGATACGGCGGCGCGGTTTTTTCTGGGAACATGTTGGATGAAAATGGGCAAGCCAGAGCAGGCGGCGGAACAGTTCCATGCTGCGCGCGACGTCGATCCCACGTATTTCCAGGCCTACACGTTGGAAGCCGCGGCGCTCGAAGCCGCCGGCGATCCGGCGGGCGCAGCGCGCGTTCGCGGGGAGATGCCCTCGCAGTAGATTTCTGTGGTGCCGAAGCGGCGGCGCCTCACGGCTTTCCGGTTTGGGGATGCGCCGCCAGTTGGTCCTCAATCTCTTTCACTTGGTCAGCCGCGGCTTGTTGGTTTGAATTGATTGCCAGTTCGGATTTGAATTCCTGTAGAGCGCCCGCCAGGTCGCCTTGGGACTTCAGCATTACTCCCAGCGCGAAATGATAGATGTTTCCGTTGGATCGAATCGCGATGGCCTGCCGCACGCACGCAATGGCGTCGGCAGTCCGCCCGGTCTTGAAGCGGATCATGCCCAGGTAGAAATACTCATCGGATTTGTTGGGATTGATTTGGATGGCGCGGAGGTAGTACTTTTCCGCGTCCGGCAAATTTCCGATTTTGTAATAGGTCAGGGCCAGATTATAGGTTGGAGTCCAGTAGGTTGGATTGTAGGTCACCGCGTCGATGAATGCATCGATGGCTGCACCATACTGGCCGTTCTCCGCCAGGATGGAAGCGTAATTGGATTCAGCGTCGGGATTGTGCGGCGCCCGGGTAAGGTTAAATCCGTAAAAAGTCAGGTTATCTTTGAAGTAGAAACTCTCGTTGATTGTCGCATAACCCATCCCCGCGGTCAGGCACACCACCACAGCCACAAGTGAAGCAGGCTCGCCCAGCCAACGAGGCGGCCCCCCGCAAACCTTCTTCAGCAGCATGGCCGCCAGGACGGCCAAACCTGCAGAGGGTAGGTAGAGGTAACGGTCGTGGGCAAAGTCGTTGGCAACAAAAACACGCAAATTAAGAAGAGGAATTAAGGGTAGCACCAGCCAAACCGCGAAGAAGGCAGCGGCGCGTGACGTTCGCACGCAGGCATAGATGCCCACCGCCAATCCGATATCGAGAAGCGCTGGCAGAATGAAATTCCATAGCGTCGGATGGAGTATGGGAGGAAAATTATAGTACGTGCCGAGGCCTGCTGGCCAAACCAGGTGGCGAACCCAAAACCACGCGAGCGATGGCCAGGTGAACACCAACTGTGCCGCACTGAGCGGAGTCACGACGTGGTTAAACCCTTTCAGGGCGTAGATCCGAATGGGAACGTAAAGGGCAAGGAGCAGGAAGTAAGGCCAAATCCTGCCAAGAGATTCACTACACCATGAAAGGATTTTCCCCGCCTCGAAGGGCTTTGCCCACTCCGTTCCAAAAATCCACTCATAGACAATAAGCAGGCCGGGGAGTATCACTCCCGTCTCTTTCTCCAGCATGGCGAGAGCGAACAACAGCAGGGAAGCGACTTTCCATAAAAGGACGTTCGCTCCCACAATGCGGGATTGCTGGTACGCCAGGAGCGAGGCAATTAAGAAAACCCCCAAGAGCGGTTCCGTGACGCCGGAGATCCACGCGACCCCTTCAATATGCACGGGATGAAGTCCGAAAATCAGTGCGGCCAAAAGTGCGATGTCACGATTAATACCCAGCCGTAGTACCAGGAGATACAAAAGGAGCGTGGTGAGGACGTGGGCGAGAATCGTGCTGAGGTGCCAACCCCATGCATGATTGCCAAAGACCGCGTCATTGATTCGCAGCCACAACAAAAAGATAGGACGGTAATAGTTCACATACTCATCGGGCATGACGGCTGCCCAGGCATGCGCGGTGAAGTACGCGGGCACGGCGTGCCAGGAGTGGACTGCGGGGTTATCCACAATCTGCCCGCGATCATCATGCACGAATTGGTAGCGAAGCGTGGGGATGTAAACCGCGAAAGTCAGGGCGAGAACAATGGCGATTCCACACCATGCGGGAAGGCGAGGGTTTATGATCTCACGTGCGGCTGGTTGGCCCGCGCTTGTCTTGCCCTCGGAAGTGGTCGAGCCAAAGTTCGCTTCAATCGTCATGCTGTTCCACCTGCGTCTGCTCCTGATTCTGATTTCTGCGCTCCAGCGTGCCCCCCCGGCCGTTTCTAGAAGGGCTTTGTCCTTTTCGTCCTCAAGGCTAACCCTCACTCCGGGAGGAACTGTAAATGTATCACCGTCGTGGGTCCGGCGCGGACGGGAAATATTTCGAATCACTGTTGGCGGCAGGGTATAATAGTTCGCGACCGCAAGGCCAAAATTGAATCCTTGGGGCAGAGCGGCAGAACGAGGCGGGGAATGGGATCCATTGAGAATCGGTTCGAGCAGAACTTCGTCGTCACGTCCGTGGATTATATATTCAATTGGGCGCGCAAGTCTTCCCTATGGCCGCTAACCTTTGGTTTGGCGTGCTGCGCCATCGAAATGATTGCATCCACCACCTCGCGATTTGACATGGCCCGCTTCGGTGCAGAAGTTTTCCGCCCCAGCCCCCGCCAGGCAGACTTAATGATCGTGGCCGGCACCGTGACACTAAAGATGTCACCGGTGGTCAAGCGCATCTGGGAACAGATGCCGGACCCGAAATGGTGCATTTCAATGGGCGCCTGCTCCAGCGTGGGCGGACCTTTCAACACTTACGCGGTGTTGCAGGGCGTGGATAAGATCGTTCCCGTTGATGTCTATGTGGTGGGCTGCCCGCCGCGCCCGGAAAACCTCTTCTATGCTTTGCTAAAACTGCAAGAGAAAATCGACGGGATGACAGTGGGCAAGCGGCCCACCGATGTCCGCCTGGACCAGAGCATGATTGAGGATTTCAAAAAGACCGTCCGCATCGGTAAGGCGGGAACACCGGAATTTGTTCAGATCGGCTAAAAAAGCTACATTTATCCGCGGATTGCACAGACTACCCAGAGAGAATAGAAGGCGGTAGAGGCATACCGTGACGATGGACAGGTCCCGCCTTGGCGGCGGGAGTCTTAGTAGGTTGTCGCGCCTGTCTCGTGCCTACTTGTGCTCTCCAGTTCCTTATCTGTGGAATCTGAGCCATCTGCGGATCATCATGACGCATTGAGGAGACCCTATGCCTAACTTTGTGAAAGTTGCCAGCACTTCAGACTTGAAGCCGGGAACGGCGATGACCGTGACGGCGAATGGCCTCGACATTGCCATCTACAACGTTGCCGGCAAGATTTACGCCACCGACAACACCTGCGTCCACCAGGGCGGGCCACTGGGCGATGGCATGCTGGAGGGAGAGGTGATCAGTTGCCCCTGGCATATGTGGGAATACAACGTCTGCACGGGTGAAAACGTTGGGAATTGTTCCATCAAATTGACTACCTTCCCCGTCGAGGTTGAGGGTACGGACATCAAAGTAGGAGTGTAATAAATCGGGACAAGGGGCAGGGGGTAAATGGCGCGGGCGGATTTGCGATGGGCGACCTGTGAATGCCCGGTCGTTCGAAAATTTCAACTTCCTGGCTGGAAGTGGATTCAATGACCGCGACGAATTTATCGCCCCGTTTCCCCTTGTGCCTAATCCCTTGTCCCGGATCTCTAAAACATGCCAGAACTTCCTGAAGTTGAAAATGTTGCTCAAGGGCTGAGAAGGCGCGCGCTCGGTCGGCGCATCGTCTCTGTGGAAATTCGTCACACCGCCGTCATCGCCGGATCTTCGGAGGAATTCGTTTCCACTCTTGAGGGAAGAAAGCTTTCGAACGTTTCGCGTACTGGCAAGGCCATTGCCGTTGAACTGACTTCTGACAACGGCTTGCCTCCGCACTTTCTGCTGGTGCGATTGGGAATGACCGGTCAGCTCACGGTGACGCCGCACGATGCCCCCATCGAGCCCCACACGCACGTTTTCATGCTTCTGGATGACGGCCGCGAGGAGCTGCGTTTTCGTGACGCCCGCCGCTTCGGCCGGTTGCGCTCCCTCACCCTGGCGGAGTTGGAAAAGGTGATGGGCGCGCTTGGCCCCGATGCCCAAAAGGTGACTGAGGCGCATTTTCTCGCAGCCATGAAATGCCGCAAGGGCGCCATCAAGAGTTGGCTGATGAACCAGAACCTGGTGGCGGGCTTGGGAAATATCTACGCCGACGAAGCACTGTTCGAAGCGCGCATCCATCCCCTTTCACAACCCGGCCGCGTTTCCAACGACAAGGCGCTTCTGCTCTATAAGGCCGTCCGCAAGGTTCTTGACCGTGCCGTGGCCCTGGGGGGCACAACCTTCAGCGACTACATGGATATCGAAGGCCGCCCGGGCGCATTCCTCAACAAGTTGAAGGTGTATCAGCACACGGGAGAACCCTGCCGCCGCTGCAAGCACGCCATCCGCCGCATCGTCGTCGGCGGACGCAGCAGCCACTTCTGCCCGCACTGCCAGCCCAAGCCAAGGGTCACGGCCAAAATGCGTGGACCTCGTGGGGATTAGGTTTTGGGGATCAGCAATCAGGGATTCGAGCTTAGCGGCGGGGGAGTCTTGCGATCCGGTCGGCGGGCGGCCAGGTGAATGAATAGCTTGCTCGTCAATTGTGGCGATTCACTTTAATCGATGGCGTCCACGGCCTCGGAAGCCGGTCCATCCCCAGGCGTCAATTCCGCCACTGCTTTTGAAGATTGTTCCTGGGATGGCATCGATCCGGCGACCGGTTTCGCAAACGGCTTTTTCGCAGGCATCAATTCTCTTGCCGCATGATGCAAGCGGCGCTCACAGCTCTCCCATTCCCCTTCGCTGCACTGTTGCTTCCGGCAGTCGAACTCACAAAGGGCATCGTCCTCAGGAACCTCGGTGACAACCTGTGCCGAGATCCATCTCCAAAATTTCCCAAACAGGTTCATAGAGCCACCGCGCCCGCCTCCAGATTCACGTCCCGTTTAAGAAAAATAGACGTTGGCCATGCTTCCCAGTGCGACTCCATTATTCGGATCGGTCGGCGCTTCCTTGACGGATGCAAGAATACCTCAATGTCCCGGAGAAACATCCACGACCTGCCGTCAGACGAGAGGTGGTTTCGTTGCTTCGTCTATCCCCGTGCACACTTTACCATAAGTAATGCACTTTCAGTACATCTTTTCGCGTGGCATTGCGGCCGAGGCTCGGCGCAATAGCCAAGGTCCCGCTGGCCCCGCGGAGTTGCCCGTTCGATTGCCTCTGGCGCGTCCTAGCCTGGATTTCCACGGACA
>PLSX01000168.1 GCA_003165315.1 Acidobacteriota bacterium | reverse complement strand
AGTTTTCGCAGCAGGCGGTGGTGAGACCCTTGGTGATGCGGTGGTAGCAAAGCGAGCACTTGTCCACCACGTGCTTTTCTGGATGAAGATAGCGGCAGCCATAGGGGCACGCCTGAATGCAGTAGCGGCAGCCGAGGCAGTAAGTCGTGTCTACCAACACCACGCCATCAGGACTCACGAACGTCGCGCCCACGGGGCAGACCTGCACGCAAGGGGAGTCCGCGCAGTGGTTGCAGAGTTTGGGAACGAAGAAGCTCTTGATGCCCTCGCGCGTGTGGATGGGGAAACCTTCCATCGCGCCGTTGGGAGAGTCGACGATGGGCTGCTTGCCTTCCTCCACCTGATAGCGCTCCACCCAGGTGCGAAAGTAGCCGGAGGGCACGTGGTTCTCTTTGGAGCAGGCTCGCACACAGCTTCCGCAGCCGATACACTTGTCAATGTCGATGATCATGCCCCACCAGTGGTCCGCCCGGCGGTAGGCTTCAGGCGCGGGGGTCGCGCTCATGATCTGTTCCAGCGTGGCGCCCGCGGATGCCAGCACCAGTATCTTTCCGCCGATCTTAAAGAGGTCACGCCTGCTTAATTCCATGCTTCCAGCTCCTCCCTAAAGGTGCGGACTGTGCGGTTGGTGGCAGGTGTCGCAAAGCATACCCTGTGAGTGCGCCACGGTATCGACCTGAGGAAATCCTTTGGGCTTGGCGGCATCTTTTTCGTGGCAGCGCCGGCAGAGATTGGCGACGTCGGGCAGCTTGGGCGGATTGCCACCTTCTGCCTCCACGTGTTTGGCTTGGGGACCGTGGCAAGCTTCGCAAGCTACGCCCGCGTGCTTTCCACCGTCGTGCATTTTGGTTTCGGCATCGTGGCAGAGGGCGCATTGGTTATGCCCCGCGTACGAGACGGGCATGGCGGCGATCATGTCGAGAGCGCCCGCCCGGTAGTGTCCATATTTCCCAAAATCCTTGGGAACGATGGCGTCGCGAACGATGAGGAAGACAATCACTCCGGCAAGCAGAACCAGCGCAGGACGAATCAAATGGCCAGAATCTCGGAAGAAGCGACTCAAAGTCACCCCCAAAACCGAATCGATACTCTTGTCCGCATTGACGGCAGACCAAGGGCCTCCGCAGGCAAGTCTGTGCCTCACTGGGCAATATTGAGACCAAACAGCTAGCTCGTCCTTGCGACTAAAAGTCTGAACCAAGGGGGTTCCTGCATAGGAATTCAACGAAAAAGGTGTCCTACATGGGACTTTTTGCGGCAATTGACCCACACTACTGGGAAGGCTGGCGCAGGTCCGGTTTTAAGCTCGGTGCTTCGTCAAGAATAGGTGACAAAGCGGTGCGGACTTTCAGAATGAGCCCACTCCAGATGGCAATGGCTGAATCGATTGGTATTACTCTCAGGGTTTATAAAGCGCGGGAAAGTCCTTCTTCAGCGCCCGCAGTTTGGGCAGGTCGTTGAAGACAATGTAGGGATTATCGGGGTGCTGAGCCAGGTAATTCTGATGGTAGTCCTCCGCGGTGTAGAAGTGCGTGAACGGAACCACCTGGGTCACGATGGGGCTGGAGAATACGTGGGACTTGTTCAGTTGATCGATGTACGCCAGGGCCGTCTGCCTTTGCGCCTCATCGGTGTAGAAGATTACGGAGCGGTATTGCGTTCCCTCGTCGGCGCCCTGGCGGTTTAGCTGGGTGGGATCGGTGGCAACGGAAAAGAAGATTTGCAGCAATTGAGCGTAGCTGACCTTGGAGGCGTCAAACGTGATCTGGACCGATTCAGCATGCCCCGTCGTGCCCGTGCTAACGACCTCATATTCAGCCGTGTTGCCGTTGCCGCCGGAATAGCCTGAGACGACCTGCTTCACACCCTTCACATGCTTGAAAACGGCATCCACACCCCAGAAACATCCCCCGGCGAGAACCGCAATTTCCTTCCCTGGGGTTGTCGCCAGTGGGCCTGCGCCGCTGTACCCCGGCACTTGCCCTTGCACTGCATTGCACCCCAAAATGGCCAGCGCCATGAGCACAATCCCTAAATGGCAGATGGACCGAAATCCATGTCTCTCTATCCCTGTCAATTGGCACCCCAATCCTTCATTGAGCACAGGAGCGAAGCGATTTAGTTTCGATGTTCCCCCACCTTCATATATACCAATAGATGCAAAGATTATTCCCGTTGACTCAAGTCCATTCAACGCCTGCTGTCAATTCCCGCAACAACTTCCCCAACAAAATGCAAGACACTTTCCGAAGTTTCGACTATCTTGAACGGTTCTTTATCGTGGCAGAAAGCAATCCTAAGGGTGGGTGACATAATGACTTATTTCTCCAATCGGCGAAGGTTTCTAAAGCATTCGGCAGCGTGGGCCATTTCGGTTCATGCAATCCCCGGACTGGCAAGCGCTGGTGCGCTTTTGGATGACAAAGCGGCTGGGGATGTCCATTCGAACGATCTCCGACGTGCTTTTCTCGAACCTCCTGAGGCCGCCTGGCCGTGGGTCTATTGGATGGTCACCGACGGCTGGCTGACCAAAGAGGGCATTACGGCCGACCTGGAGGCGATGCACCGCGTGGGCATTCGCGGGCTCATCTATATGGAAAACGCCCTGTTCATACCCACAGGCCCCACGCGCTTCATGACTCCTGAGTGGCGGGAGATGGTGCAATATGCTGTGAAGGAGGCCACGCGCCTCGGCATCACGATCAACATGAACGATGACGGCGGCTATTCCGGCAGTGGCGGACCGTGGATTACCCCCGAACTTTCCATGCAGGTGCTGACCTGGAGCGAGACGACAGTGGAGGGCGGCAAACCCTTTGCCGCGGCGCTTCGCCAGCCCAAGACGGTTCGGGATTATTATCGTGACATCGCCGTGCTGGCGTTTCCCACTCCCGCGGGGGAAGCAGTGCGCATGGCGGAGCGTTCACCCGCCATCACCTATGGGCTTGAGCGCAAAACCTTCGACGCGGCGAAGCTGATCGATGGCGACCCGGAGACGGTGGCATTGGTCCCCCCGCCCGAATCCGGCCTTACCCAATACCTGAACATCGATTTTCCCGAGCCTTACGCAGCGCAGTCTTTGACCATCTCACTCGACGTCTGGAACACGGAGATTCCCGCCGCGCTCGAAGTCTCCACCGACGGCAGCAATTACGAACCGGTACGGGAGTTTGCCACTCGCTGGCCGGTCACCTCCGTGAACTTTCCCCAGGTGACGGCGCGCCACTTCCGGCTTCGACTTGGCATTCTCGATCCGGCGGGCGACTGGGTGTTTCAGCGTTTCGTCAAGGGAATCCCCTTGAGCCAGATGGAATTGCAGCCGACGCCGCGCCTTGAGGAAATTTCCGGCAAGGCGTTTTACACCCGCCAGGACGCCTTCTCCACGGGATCAGCCACCTCCCCGGATTGGGCTGTTCCCCAAAGCCAGATTGTGGACCTGACCAGCAGCATGACGAGCGATGGACACCTCACCTGGAACGTGCCCGCAGGCAAGTGGACCGTGGTGCGCATCGGCCACACTTCCACCGGAAAGGAAAATCACCCCGCGCCGCTTGAAAGCCGCGGCCTTGAATGCGACAAGCTCAGCAAAAAAGCCATTGAGATGCAGTTCTCCAGCTTCCTCGAAAAGCTGCTGGAGGATCAGACTGCCGCGGGCGGGAACGCAATCAAGATGGCCCACATCGATAGTTGGGAGGTGGGGTCACAGAACTGGACGCCGAAATTCCGCGAGGAATTCCAGAAGCGCCGTGGTTATGACTTGACCCGCTTTCTGCCCGTCATCACCTGCCGGCCGGTGGAAAGCCGTGAAGTCACGGAGCGCTTTCTGTGGGACCTGCGCCGCACCGTGGCGGATCTTCTGCTGGAAAACTATGCCGGGCACATGCGTGAACTCTGCAATCAGCACGGTCTGAAGCTCTCCATTGAAGCCTACGGCGATGGCCCCTACCAGGACGCAGCCTACGCCGGTCGCGTCGATGTGCCCATGTGCGAATTCTGGACGGGCGCACCCACCTGGACAAATCAATTGATGTCCTACTGCAAGGAGATGGCGTCCGCCGGGCACGTTTACGGCAAGCCCATCGTCGCGGCTGAATCCTTCACCTCCGGCGCCGTAAGCGGCAGGTGGCAGAATCATCCCTACATGCTGAAGCCGCTGGGCGACAAGATCTTCACCCTGGGAACGAACCGGTTTGTGTTCCACCGTTATGCCATGCAGCCGTGGCTTGATCATAAGCCCGGCATGACCTGCGGCCCCTTCGGCCTGATGTACGAGCGCACCAACACCTGGTGGGAGCAATCGCGCGCGTGGCACCACTACGTGGCCCGCTGCCAGGCGCTTTTGCAGCGCGGGCAATTCATTGCGGACGTGGCCTGCATGGGTCCCGAAAACGCCCCTCATATTTTTCCTGACCCGGTGATGATGGATCCCACCATCCCGCCCGGATATGACTTTGACGATGTGCCACCGGAAGTGGTTCTGACCCAGATGACCGTACGTAACAACTGCGTGGTTCTTCCCAGTGGGATGAGTTACAAGGTTCTGGTGCTGCCGCCCGGGCGCTCCATGACGCCGGCTCTTGCGGCAAAGATCAAAGACCTTGTGGCGGCAGGGGCCACCGTGGTGGGCGCTCCTCCCACTGAGTCGCCGAGTCTCGCGGACTACCCACATTGCGATGGCGAGGTGCAAAAGGTTGCCGCTGAAGTGTGGGGCGATTGCGATGGCCAAAGCCTGACTGAACATCGATATGGCAAAGGCAAAGTGGTTTGGGGTAAGCCCCTGGCTGACGTGCTGACGGAACTGCACACGCCGCCGGACTTTGCCTGCCGTGAAGTGGCCGTGAATGAGCAGATCCGCTACATCCATCGGACCGACGGCGGCGACGATTTCTATTTTGTTGCCAGCGAATTCCCCGAAGCCAAAAGGTTCCAGTGCATGTTCCGGGTGAAGGGGAAGAAGCCGGAATTGTGGTGGCCCGATACTGGGCGGATTGAACCCATCGCGGTTTACGAGGAGGCAGGAGATAGAACGGTGGTGCCGGTGGCGCTCGATCCCTACGGCTCGGTCTTCGTGGTCTTCCGCTCCACTTCCAGCACAACGCAGGAGCGGGTGATTTCCGTTCGGCGCGATGACGTGGAGATTTCCGGCATCGCGGCCCGGCCTTACTCCACGATTCAACTTCTACATGACGCTGCCGCCGTGACATTCACCGGGGACGCGGGCTACCACATTGAAGTCGGGCAGGCAGGGAAGTACAACCTGAAGACTGCCTCGGGTCGCGTGCTCAGCGTCGATGTTCCCGCCTTACCCGACCCCCTTGAAATCAAAGGGCCGTGGGAACTCGATTTCCCCAAGGGATGGAAAGCGCCGGACGGCGTAACGCTGGAGCGGTTGATCTCATGGGCCGATCATCCCAATCCCGGGGTGAAGTACTTTTCTGGGACCGCCACGTACCATCGGCAGTTCGTTTTGCCCGCCGGGCTAGCTGCCCGCGACCGTGGCCTCTACCTTGACCTTGGGCGCGTGGCCGTGATTGCTGAGGTCAAACTGAATGGGCACGACCTGGGCATTTTGTGGAAACCGCCCTTCCGCGTTGACATTACCGAGGCCTTGCATCCAGGCGCGAACGATCTCGTGGTCAGCGTGGTCAACCTCTGGCCCAACCGCCTGATCGGCGACGATCTGCTCCCCCCGGATGCCGATTGGTCGAAATCCTTCGCGCCCGGTGTACCGGTGCCGTCCACTCATGGCGCCATCCTGGAGCGCTGGCCGCAATGGCTGCTCGACGGCAAGCCCAGCCCCACCGGGCATGTGACGTTTACCAGTTGGAAGCTCTGGTTCAAAGACGATCCGCTGATGGAGTCGGGCCTGCTGGGACCGGTTCAAATCGTGCCGGTGGCAAGGCGGGCGGCGGGAATGGAAGGTTAGGGGTTGCCCTACCCTCCCCCGATGGTCGGCATAACAATGCGAGGGCATACGACAAGGGAGCCCAAATCCTAGACCAGAAACGCAACATGGGACCATGAAAGGCGGGCTGGCGCAGAGCCTAGACTTGGCGGAGCGCTTGGTCAAGATAGAGAGAAATGCGATCTTTATTCGCAGCGAGGCTCGAATATTGTTTCTCGCACACATCGCTGAAGCGAGCCAAAACCTTGCGGTTGACCTGTTCTTGGTCCTCAAAGATGCCGACTGATCGAAACGGTAATCTCCAGCGCTCGAATTGCAGGATGCCAATTGTGGCATCACGTACCTTGTCATCGGAGGGCAGCGCGTAAATGAATACGGGACTTGGAAGATGATTGACGCGACAATCGACAACGTACTTGCCTTCAGGGTCATGTTCCGGGTCGTGCCAATCAAACTGCCGCCGTGCTTCGGGAACCTTTTCACTTATGAATTCTCGAAAGTCCTCGAGAAAAGTTGAAATAACGCGTTCGCGCGAAAGATAGCTCACGTCGGTTATTTTTAGCAGGGCCTGTACAAAGCTGAAGAGGGCGTTTCCATATCCGCCATCCTGAATCTTCATCACCAGTTCGCCCCGGCGATCTTCCACCCCAAACGAGGACAGGGCATTCGTGATGATTTTTTGGCGCGTGCCTTTCTGAAGATCCTTCTCCTCCAGGTCGTACGTGAGGTGCATATAGGTGTGACCTTCGTCAGAAAGCGTCCATCCTGCTGATTCTCGCTTGAGCACGATTACCAGGTGGTCACCGTCTTCAAATAGGAAAGGCGTGAAGACGCGAAACCGGCCAATCCCCTCGCTTCCGAGCCGGAGTCGGTTCGAAACCTTCTCTTTGAATTCGCGCTCAATGGTCTCAATAGACATAACTTCGCCCCTCACCTTAATCACGCTTAAACGAATAACTTGCCTTGTTGGCCCTCCGGAGCTTTGAAGTTGCAATCCTCAAAAAGATAGTCAACGGCTTCCTCGAAGTTTGAATAGCGGTCGGTCGGCAAAGCGAAGGAGTCCTCCCTCATACCCAGATCCTGATATCGTTCGGTCGCACTATGGATATGGAAATCGTAAAAGGTCTCGCTTTCAATCTTGTTAGTGTGTTCATGGCTCTTCCCGTTATATCGTCGCAATCTGAGCACCTGCGTTTGATCCCGGCACGCAATAAGCGAGGACAACGGAGAAGTCAAAGACATTGTACATGCTCTTGCGTAGGATTAGCCGAAAGTCCGACCCATTAATTCCTTTCAGATCCAGTTCCCGCTCCTCATGCCCGGACTTTGGCTTCGTCCGGAGCCGCTGCAAGTAGTCGGGAGGCAAGTTCTTTTGCTCTCCCAGAAGGCTTTGGATTTCGGAGTCTGTAAGTCTCATGGCCATGCACTAAGCTCAATATGCCAACTGCGGGGATAAATCAAGCGTGACCTGCTTTACCTTTCCCAAGGGCCTCCCCATTGGGCGTTCACAACAAAAACGGGACAACAAAAAGCTGCTAACCCAAATCATCGGTCTGCGTTACACTGGCTGGGTTTTTCAATCCCCTTTGGGGAGGACCAGCCATGCGACGACACACCGCCAAGCCCCTTTGCTGGACGGGCCTTGCACTAGTCATTCTGCTCATCGCACCCCTCTTGCGTGCTGAGGAGGGCGTCAAGATCTTCAACGTAAAGAGTTACGGCGCGACGGGAAACAAGGCTGACGACGCCCAGCGATCGATCCAGAGTGCGGTTGACGCCTGCGCCAAGGCCGGTGGCGGGACGGTTTATGTTCCTCCCGGTGAGTACACCTCGGGAACACTCCACTTGCGCAGCCATGTGCGGTTCTTGATTGATGCGGGGGCCACAATCTACGCTTCCACGGACCCGGCGCACTACGACATGCCCACGCTGTTCTACGCGGAAGACGCAGAGAACATCACCCTGGAAGGCCGGGGGACGGTGGACGGCCAGGCGCAGTACCGCTGGAAGAAAAACGAGGAGCACTACCACGATATCGATATCAACCGCGTGCTGGCGCAGGCGTGGTCGGACGCACGCGGGAAGCAATTGATGCGGCCCTACCCGACGAACCTCACGACCCCGCATATGGTTCATATGCGCCGCTGCAAGGACGTGAGGATTGCCGGCCTTTCGTTCCTCCATTCGCCGAGTTGGACCATTTATCCCTACGCTTGCGAACGGTTGGTGATCGACGGCGTCTACATCTATACCAATCCCTATGAAGCCGTGTGGGCGGATGGCATCGATCCCGACGGCTGCAAGGATGTGCGCATTGCCAATTGCACCATTGTGACCGGCGATGATTCCATCGTGTTCTACTCCTACAACATTTCGGGTCCGGCGCTGCCCTGTGAGAACATCACGGTCACGAATTGCCGGTTGACCTCCGCTTCCGCCGCGTTGAAGTTCTGCGATTGCAACATCAACTGCGTCCGCAATGTCACCGTGGATAACTGCGTCATCACTAACTCCAATCGCGGCATCGCCTTCATGGTGACGATGGGGGGCTATGTTGAAAATGTGGTGCTTTCAAATCTGGTGGTGAACACCCATCGTTTTGACTGGTTCTGGTGGGGCGATGGCGACCCCATTTACTTCATGATTGAGACGCAATCGGAGCAGACCGAACAACCCCAGGTAAGCGACCGCCCCGCGGGGTCGATTCGCCATGTCATCATCCGCAACGTCATCGCCCACGGCCAGGGAGAGTGCCTGATCACCGGGCATCCCACCAACTGGCTGGACGATATCAGCCTGGAGAACGTGAAGCTGTTCATCTCCACCAATCCCGCGTCTGCGTACGACAAGTCAATTGACGCGATGCATTTTCAATATGCAAAGAACTTGAAGTTGAAGGACGTGGAGGTGAATTGGGAGAAGCCCGCGTGGGAAAAATGGCAAAGCGCGCTCTCCTTTGAAGACGTTAGCGGATTGAAAGTGGACGGCTTTCTGGGAGGCCCGGCTAAGCCGCAATCGGACGATCCCACTATCGTTCTCGAAAAAGTGGGAGATGCTGTCATCTCCAACTCCCACGCCAGTCCCGGAACGCAAGTCTTTCTGGGAGTGAAAGGACCGGCGAGCAAGAGCATCTATTTGGTTGGAAATGAATTGCATGACGCCGCAAAGCCCTTCGTTGTTGGGGCCGATGTGATGGAAGACGCGGTGAAGGCTGAAAACAATTTCTAAGAACCCAATTCATGTTCAGGAACGCCCGGAAGGGACAGCCGCACTCCCATGCGTGAAACGCAATCGGAGAGGGCACCGGCGCCCGGCCAAGTTCCGCTAATTATATGTTCATCTTCAGGTTCGATTCTGCCGATGTCCCCGTACAAAGGGGGGCTCGGGGAATTTTTCAGCGGGGCAGACTGCTCAGCAAGGGTGATCGGCGGTTTGTGGGCAAAGGTTGAGCCCAAATTTAGCTAGCGCCCCGCAGGTCCCTTTAACTCGGATCGCAGCCAGGTTCCGCAAGATTGTTTCCTCATCTTCACATTCGATTCTGCCGATGTCCCCGTACAGAGGGGGGCGCCGGTGATTCTTCTGCGAGGCACACCGCTCCGTTGGAGTTATCGGCAGTTTGCGGGTCGAACTTGAGCCTAAATTCGGGGGTGAAGTAACGATGCGGGTCTTTGAGGGTGAAATATGCCTCTCAGGGCAGCGGAGCAGCCCGCAGGGTTGTGATTTCCCTGGCGATTCAACAGAATGGGGCACCAGTTCAGTGCCACGCGGCAAAGGCGGGTTGCCTCCGCGCGGTCATTGCTTCAGGGCTCAGGATTAATCCGCGCTAGCCTCCTGTTCACATCTTATTGAGGAATCGGAGCGCAGCGATTGCGGTCTGGGCCATTTATTTGCTAGGCTATAGAGGCGGAGAGGGCGAAGGAGTGATTTCACCCACACTTGAGTGGCAGGTGCGAGGTTTCGGCGTCATCCAGAAGCGTCCTTACGCCTTCCCCGGAGCAAGGAAGCATCGCAATGCAAGGTTGTAATTCCATTTCAATGCGAAAGGCGTATAACAATTTATTCAGCACGGGGAATGGAATTTGTCGGAATTCCAGGCAATTAGTCGTGTGCGGAGCGAGCCCGCGAGAAAAAAGATGTTAAAAATTACGAACAAAGCCACTATCTGCATGAAAACAATCAAAACAAGGACAGTTTGCCGACCCAAAATAGCGACATTTTTGTATGAATGAGCGGAGTGTAGCGACATTTTATGCATACATGGGCGAATTTCACAGGAATCGCGGGCTCATTTGTCGCCAACTTTGTGGTGGCGAACCCAACCCTTGCCGAAAGATTTGGCAACCCGTTGGGCAGGACCCGACCGACCATCACTACATGGGGGATCGTCGCTGCCGTCGTATGGGGGACTATCCGAAGCATGAACGCAAATGCTCTATTGCAGGTATATCCCGAGAAGTTGTTGAAAACAAAGGATCGAAAAAATTGAATTTGGGGCATCCGGCGATGTTGATGAAAAATATGACACTTATCTCCCCCTAAAAGGTAAGTGTATGAAAATACAGGCAAAATTTATCGGAAGCCATCCGGGATTTCGGAGCTGGGAGATTTTGCGCAGACGGGGTTTGGTGTCAGACAAACTATCGTCTTGACTTTGGTGACTGCAAGCCTTTACCGTAAAACCGCCCCTGTGAATTCCATGGAGACAGTGGTTTTATCGCCTTCATTCTGATGGTTTTGTGATGAAGCGGGAAGAGTGATCACCTATGAACTTGGATCCCAAATGGGTACCGATGAAATGGCCGTGTGGCCCCCTGGATTTCGCCCTGCGAAGCAAGGCAAAAGCACCCGAATCAGGCGTCAAGGAGACGCTCGACGCCTGGACCCAACCTGCAGCGCTGGATTTGCTTAAGGGAACGCCCATCAACTGCCTGGTGGTGGAATGGGCAGCCGGCGCGCCCGAGGATGCTGCACAGCAGGTGGCATTAAAACCCCTCATCGAGGCTGGCCGGGTAAAGGGAATCAGCTTTGTAGGAAGGGTTTCCGCAAAAGACCTCGCTGCGGCCGCTACATCCGCCAAAGCCGCCGGCCTCGCTGCCATTCTTATTACCGCGCCCGCCAAGCAGGAGTTGGAACTGCCGGCCATCCTGCAATCCGCACGGGACAGTGTTGCCTGGACCGCTGCCACCTCCATCTTCAGTGCATCGGACAACGAATGGCCCGGGGTCAAGATGGACACCATGAAAGGTGATACGGCAGTTGCTGGTCCCACGGGGGTTCCCTGGGTGAACTCGAACGCATGGTTTTCGTTGTTGGCGGCGGAGCTGGCTCCGGGAAAGACCGTCTGGCTGGATTTTGACCCTCCGGATGACGCCACCGTCGCGCATCCAGCGAGTTATCCTCTGGCCATTGCCGATAGCGAAGTCTACGGAAGCCGTTGGATTCTCTCCCTCGACGACAAGTTTCGCGTGGGGTTGCTGAAAAGCGTCCCCCAGGCCACTGCGATGTGGGCGAAGGCGAATGAAACACTCACCTTCTTTACAAGTCATCCGCAATGGCATGGGTACAAGGCGCAAGGGATCCTGACGGTCATATCCGATTTTAGTGGTGACAACGGGTTTATTAGCGGTGAGACCATGAACCTTCTCAACCGCCGCCACATCCAATTCAAGGTGATGGAAAGGTCGAAAGCGCTGCAGGTTCCGATGCCGGGAGAAAAGGCGCTTCTCTGGCTTGATAGGGACGCGCCAACCACGGAACAGAGGGCCAAGGCACTGGCCTTTGTCCATCAGGGAGGTCTGCTGATCGCCCCCACATACTGGGGCCCTGCAGGAGTGAAGCCGACAAGAAGGGACCCCTCGATTGCCTATCAAGTGTATAATGTGGGTCAGGGGCAAATGGCAGTACCAGATGAAGGATTCGCGGACCCGTACCAGGTTGCGCTCGATACGCAACTGCTGGTAAGCCGGAGGAACGATTTGGCGCGTCTATACAACCCGGCGACGACGAACGTTCATTGCAGCTTTGACCCGGTTCGCCAGCATCGTCTGGCGCAAATTGTGAATTATTCCGCCGCGCCTGCCGAGTTTGTGACTCTCTGGGTGAATACCCGGGCGCGCGCCGCTCGATTTTGGAAACCTGGAACTCAAGAATCGCAGACCATCAAAGGTGTGAACGCCCCACCCGGAACGGATTTCGGACTGCCAACCATCGCGGTGAACTGCGGGCTGGAAATCGAGGTGTAGTGCCGATGACACATTCTTGTTCACGCAGGAAGTTCCTGGGCGCCATGGGGGCGACAGCTGCCGGCATGATCCTGGCTCGCCCGTTTTCGCTCCTGGCGGATGCGGCTCCCGTGGGCCGCGTGGCGGTGGGCGCGTGCCATGCGTATGGCCCGGGAGTGACTCCAACCCTGGCCAACATGTTTGACCAGTTGGGCGGGGTCGAAAAACTGGTGGGCGGAAAGACGGTTGCCATCAAGCTCAATCTCACGGGCGTTTCCTATGACCGGCTGGGGCACCTCCGCCAGGAAGACACTTATTGGGTGCACCCGGATGTTGTCGGTTCCACCATTCGTCTGATGGCCAAAGCGGGAGCGCGCCGGGTTCGCCTGCTGGAAAGCCCCATGGGCACGGCAGAGCCGCTGGAGGAGTTCATGCTGGCCTCCGGATGGGAGCCGCGAGACTTTGAGAACCTGGGAACCAAGGTGGAGTTTGAAAATACCAACTATCTTGGGTATGGGAAGAAGTATACCCGCTTCATGGTTCCAGGAAATGCCTTGATGTACAGGGGCTACGATCTGAACCATTCCTATGAAGATTGCGATGTCTACGTCTCGCTGGCAAAATTGAAGGAACACTTTACCGCCGGCGTAACCCTCTCCATGAAGAATTGCTTCGGATCGACTCCCTGCACCATCTACGGTGATGGATCACCTGTGGATGAGCCGGGCCTTGTCCCCAAAGGAGGCCGCGGCCCGTTCCACGATGGCAATCGCGAGCCCGCCAAGAGCGCCCCGCAAATGATCAACCCCAATGGCTCGAAAGACCCTGGATACCGAGTCCCTCGCGTGGTGGCAGACCTGGTGGCGGCGCGGCCCGTGCATCTTGCCATTATTGACGGAATTGAAACAATTTCCGGCGGCGAAGGCCCCTGGATTCCCAACTGCAAACCGGTTAAGCCGGGATTGCTGGTGGCGGGAACCAATTGTGTCAATACGGATGCGGTGGCCATGGCGCTGATGGGCTTTGATCCCATGGCGGACCGCGGCAAAGCGCCATTCGAGACTTCGGACAACACCCTGGCCTTGGCGGAAGGCCTGGGCGTGGGCTCGCGCGATTTGAACCGGATTGAAGTGGCGGGAACGCCGATTGCCCGAGGCCGGTTTAACTTCCGCAGCGCCTAACCTCTAAATGCCGGCCGGGGAACTCCCCTGGCTGACAGTTTTAATTTTTATATGTTACCTTAAGTGATAATTGTAAATTAAATATCTACAATTTGATATAATCTCTCGCGTCATGCCTTGTCAGCGAAAGCCATCGCTGTTGGACAACAGGTTTGGCTGCGGGCAGCCGGAAGAATTGGGAATTGAAGAGAATGGGGAGTAGTCCTGAAATTCACCACCGGCAAAAGGCGGCGACGCATTGCTGGCGGTTGGAGGCTGGTAATCCTGGAGGTGGAACCGCTCCTGTCCTGCTGAATTTGGGGAGTGGAAGCCGGCGTTGAAGCAGGCGGTGGGTTTTGCACAAGATTGAAGATCAGGCCGATCAGGAAGAATACGAGCAAGGCAATCAGCAGGATTCGCGTAACGGGCCCCACCTCCGCCTCCACGAACGGGACAGGTGATTCTGGCTTGCTTCTGCGGGCCAGGTACCAGGGGAAGACGACGGCGAGAAGCAGCATCGTTCCCACTCCCCAGCGCATAGGCCGGGGGATTCTGCGTTTGAAGGCATCGAAAAAGACCCACATGCCGGCAAGAATCGGAATGGCCTGAATCACCAGGGGTCCCTTCTGTTCTCCCAAGAGCGCAATGGCGATGAGGCCGAGGATGATGCCGATGCCCATGACGGCAATGAGGATTCGCCAGGGATACCGCACCGGTTCCGCCGTGGGTTGCGTGCTCACCGCGTGCGCGGCAGTCAGCGTCACGGCCGGCGGTCGGACAATCTCCGCCGGATCTATGGGGTGCTTGCACGACACGCAGATCCTGCACGATGGGCCCAGCAACTGGCCGCAAGCCGGGCACAGGAACGGCTCGCTGGGAAATTCCGCACCGGAATTGGTGCTATCCACTGTCGTTGCTTCCGGCTTCGGTGCGTCCGCAATTTCGCCGGTCTTCTGTTGGTTGAACCTTTTTGCCCACTCGCTTGGCGTTTCCATCCCTCACTCTTTCTCGTTCCAGCCTTCGTGTTCCTTCCAGTCTAACACCTTGCGGTAGCCTTCGGTGTGGCTCAGTTGATTCCAGGTGCGCAAATTTCCCTCTGCCTGGTTGCCTTCCTGTGACTGGTAAAACCACACCGCTTCTTGCGCCAGTGCCATGGCTGCTCCGGAGACATAGAACTCATGCGACTCATATTGGTAAGGGGTGGCGGGATGACCTTTGGGATCGAAGATGCGGTCGACGCGAACTTCCATCCCGGCTGAGATCGTGCCCGCGCGCAGCAGTTCCTGAAGAGCCTTTACCACGAAGAAGTTGTTGACGATGTGATCGATGTGGCCCTCCGCAGGCGGGTGGACAGTGAAGATGACATCGGGCTGGAACTTCTTGATGATCTCTTCGGTGGCATTCACCACGGCATCACGCGCGAAGGGAAGATTTGGTTGCAGGATGCCCTCGTAAGGTGCATGGTCCGAGGCCAAAAGCACGGCAAGGTAGGGATCGCTCGACTTTGGATGATCATACCAGATCTTACCCGATCCGCCATCGGGCAAACCGAGAAAGAGAACGTCTTCCGGCGGTACTCCCAAGTGGCCCAGTGCGGCCCGCGCTTCCTGCATGCGAATGGCGCCAAAGTTCAGGGCCTCGGCGGGTCCGCAGGTGTGCTGAAAGTAACGGTCACAAGCACCCGCATCGCCGCTGGTGAAATAGATGACGTGGAGGGGAACCTGATTTTCCACCAGGGAGCGAATAAAGCCCATCTGGGTTCCGTCATCGTCTTCATGCCCGCAAAACATCAGCACGGATTTGGGAAGAGGATTGACCCCGAGTTCCAGGATGTTGCTGGCGAGCACTTGACCTGAGGCGTCCGTTATTTCCACCCCAGCTTGGAAGTGCCCACTTACTGACTGCGGAAGCGGGAATTTCACTTCCTGCGTCAACCTGGCGCCATGGGGATTCAAATCCAATCTTTCCGCCACCACTTGCTTCCCAACCTCTTTCTCGTCAGGTCCCAGAAGCAGCGCCCGCACTGTGACCTGGCGCCACGCCGAGTCGGAGGGATTGGTGATGGAGAATTTCACCGCGGCTTCGGCGCCAGTAGGAAACTGCGTATGGTTCGTATCAAACTGAATTGCCCCTGCTCCAAAGGGCTCAGGATGAAATTGCCGGTAGCTTGAGGTATCGACTTTATCAAGGCTGGAGTAAACGTATTGTCCGGGGTAAGGCCGTGGCCCCATAACTCCCGGCGGATTGATAAAGACCAGCGGAGTGAAGGCAAGGGCGAAGACGTTCTTACGGTTATGGTCCCAGACCACTGCCGCATATTGCTTGATGGAAGGCTGATTGACGCTTCTGGCCACCGCGCACCTGGGTGCATTGATGACGGTCAGTTGATGCGGTCTCAGGGTTATTTCACTCTGGAGTTTCTGGATGTCGCTTCCGACGCGATCCCTCTGCTGTGCAATCCATGGCCAGTAGCGTTCAGAGAATTCCAGCCTGAGGCCCGAGAGAGGCCTCCCGCTGAGGTTTTCGATCTTGACGCTACAACCGATGGTATCCCCGGAGACGTAATACGGTTCTGCCACCTTGGCCGATACGATCTGAATTGCCTGCCGATGGACTACAAAGGAACAAACGAGGGGAATAACTTGCACGGCCTGGGGTGAGGCGGGTGCCTGCGCCCGCAGGTCCAACTCGTACCTTCCCGCCCGCGCCTCCAGGGGCACTTTCCATATCAATCGATAGCCGGGGAAATCGTTATCAATACTGCCCAGAGTCAGTCCTTCTGCCAATGGCTTATCGTCACCCAAGTATCGCACTGTAAATGAGTAACGGACCTGCGACTGTTCTGGTGGCAAAGGAGAGACAATTCTGAGACGCACGGGATCACCGGCATTGTAGGTGATTCGGTCGGTTACAGCCTGGAATGCAGCCTGCGGGCGCGCGCCAAGATTGAAGCCGGGCACAAAGCCAAACAGGGCCACGACCAGCAAAGCAGCAAGTTGCGAGAGGTTCCGTGGTTTTCCCGGGGTCGAAATTGTCTTTATGTTGGGCATTTACTTTCCCCCCAGATGAGTCAATTCCCCAAAAAGCGGTGTGGTGGGATTATAGTGAGATGGCAAAGGCGAGTCCAGTCGTGTTCATTATCCACTGCCACCTGCCCGCTCCTCTTTCCCAGCATCTGACAGTATGCCCCCCTGTTTACTCTTCCGTTGACAACGGCTTTGATTGGGATTTCAATTAGGCTTGCCGGACGCAACCCTCGCCTCGTCCGCGCGAAAGGAATTCTCGTGAATCCCCTTGACGCCATCTTAAAACCGAAATCCATCGCCGTAGTAGGTGCCTCACGCCGGGAGGGATCTATCGGCCGGGAAATTCTGCATCAGCTTATTGAGTTTGACTTCCACGGAAAGCTCTTTCCGGTTAATCCCAAGGCAGACTTTATCCATTCCATAAAGGCATTCCCATCTGTTTCAGCGATTCCCGACCCGGTGGATTTGGCCATCATCGTGGTGTCGCGCGAAGAGGTGCTGGGCGTCATAGATGATTGTGGAAGAAAAGGTGTGACGGGCCTGGTTGTGATTACTGCAGGATTTTCCGAAACTGGAGAGGTAGGGAAGAGCTTTGAGGCCCAAGTGGGTGAGCGGGTGAGGCAATACGGGATGCGGATGATCGGGCCGAATTGCATGGGTGTTATTAATACTGACCCTGCGGTGCGCATGGACGCCACTTTTGCTCCCACCCTGCCCTTGGTGGGGCGAATTGCCTTCATGTCGCAGAGCGGTGCGCTGGGAATCGCCCTCCTCAACATTGCGCGGCAGCTCGACATCGGGTTTTCCTATTTTGTGAGCATGGGCAACAAAACCAATGTTTCCGGCAACAACCTTCTGGAGTATTGGGAAGATGATCCGCAGACCGATCTGATTTTGATGTATCTCGAGTCATTCGGAAATGCCAAGCGCTTTATGCAAATCTGCAGGAGAATTTCCAAGCGTAAGCCCCTGCTGGTGGTGAAATCCGGCCGCACGGAAGCCGGCGCGCGCGCGGCTTCGTCCCACACCGGGGCGCTGGTGGCGCGCCAGGGACTGGATGTTGCCACCGACGCCCTGCTGGAGCAGTCAGGCGTGGTCCGCGTAAATACTGTGGAAGAGCTGTTCGATTTGGCGTTGGCATTTTCCAAGAACCCCCTGCCGCGGGGCAATCGCCTGGGAATTCTCACCAATGCCGGCGGCCCTGCCATTATGGCTACCGATACGGCCATTGCCCACGGGCTCACGATGGCGAATTTTTCCGAACGTACCTGTCACGAACTCCGCCGCTTGCTCCCTCCCGAGGCCAGCATTCAGAACCCTGTAGACATGATGCCGCAGTCGGATCGCAGCAAATACGACACTTGCGCGCGCATTCTACTGGAGGACGAAGGCATTGACATGCTACTTGTAGTATTTGTTCCTCCGATGCTGATCAACGCCATGGACATCATCCTGGGCTTGGAACAGTTACGCCACAAATATCTGAAGCCGGTGGTGGGAGTCGTCATGGCGACGGAAGAGTTTTTTGTGGAACTGAACCGCGATCATCCCAATCACATGGCCCTGTATATCTTTCCGGAGTCGGCCGTGAATGCACTGGCGACACTCGATCGCTATCGCCAGTGGCGGGATAAACCGGTGGGTGAAGTGAAACGCTTTGATGTGCGAAGGGGGGCGGCGGAAGAGCTGATTCAGGAGGTCCGCCAGCAGGGCCGGGAACAATTGACAGCAGAGGAAAGCCTGCGCCTTATGGGGTACTACGGAATTCCCGTCGCCAAGTCCACTCCCGCCGCGAATCAAAATGAGCTTGAGAATGTGGCCAAAGAACTTCAATACCCTGTAGTCCTGAAAGGCGTGGCCCCGGATTTGATTCATAAGATGGATGCGGGGGGTGTGTTGGTGGACATCCGCGGCCCGGAGGAATTATTGACTGCCGCGCAAAAAATGACGGAGTCCGTTGCCCAGTATCGAGGCGACTCGGCAGGCGGGCGTGACCTGGGCTTCCTGATTCAGGAATATGTGCGTGGCGGCCGCGAGGTGATCGTGGGCATGACCCATGATCCCAAATTCGGCCCGCTGGTGATGTTCGGGCTGGGTGGAATTTACGTGGAAACCGTGAAGGACGTGGTTTTTAGGGTTCCGCCGCTCACCGATCTCGAAGCCCAGGAAATGATCCGCCAGATTCGGGGTTTCAGCCTGCTGCGCGGTGTGCGCGGAGAAGCTCCTGTGGACTTCGACGCGCTTGCAGAAATCCTGCAACGGTTTTCACAACTCGCCGAGGATCTTCCAGAGATTGCGGAAATTGAGATCAACCCTCTGTTGGTTTTTCCCCAAGGAAGAGACTTCCGAGCGGTTGACGCGCGTGTTCGATTGAGATCCGAACTGGAAAAAGGGGCTTAATTTGTCTGCCAACTTTCCCTCCACCTCCCACCCTTTCCGTTTGAGATCACTGCCCCTTGGCACTGACCGTGGGGGGCGGTGTATCCGGGGCGGGAGTATGCGTAGCTTTGCTGACGGCCTGCACTAAAACCATAGCGTCCGGTGGAATGGCTACCTTTCCATCCAGGACGTCTTCTCGATCGATACCGGACCCATACAAAGCCTCGTTACCAGTGTGATCCGCCTTTACGACGGCGCCGCTCAAGCTGACTCCAGCAAAGACTCCACGGCTGCGCGAATAAGTGAGAATTTCCGCGTGCATTTCAATATCGGTTCCGGCAGCCGCGCTTCTCCCCACGGGGCCCGCGGCGGCTGAGACGTCGCCACCAATTCTGAATTTATCGCTGAAGAGCTTTTGCAATCCCCTGCGCCCGCGGAAAACCAAAATGATATCGGTTGAGGAACCGCCAATTTGAAAACCCAAGCTTCCACCGCTTATCGATAAGAACACTGGAGCGCTCCAGCTCTTGGGACCACGGCACGTTACCAAACCCTTTCCGTAGTTCGCGCCAACAAAGAAAGCGAGTTTCATTTCCGATGGGATGATGGCAATGCACTGCGCCGAATCGAGGAGGTACTGAGGAATCGCCCTGTCAGGTGTTCCCATGATCTCCTGAAAGATCTGGGCAGAGTCCTCAATGCGATGGATGTCGTCTGCACGGTCTGAACTGGCGCGTGCGGAGAACGAGAGTGCCAGCGTCATCATCAGGTACAGCATGACTTGTTTGCGCATATTTCCAGCCTCCAATAGTGTGCTCAAGCGTCTTGGTCCTAATACTATGATGCAATTTCCTGCCCAAACGCTACCGGCATGTCCCGAAAGCACTTATGCTCGCCCTCGGCATGGGCGGGCGGTAGGTTCAATACGAGATTTCATTCTAGTACGAAAAAAGTGCCAAGGGCAGGAAAAGGCGATTGGGAAGATAAAGTCAAAGGCAAAAGACAAAAGTTAAGGCGGAGGGGCCTGAATCCCTGTTGTGAATGGGTGAATATTTTAGACGCATCGTTCCTCTTGCGACGTGGCAAAATTAAACTACATTCCCGCAATCCGACAAATTTCCGGTAAACTGCTGGCGCCATATGAATGGGTAGGAACATTCATTGGGATGAATGGATAACCTCCAGGGGAAGTCATGAACCAATACTCTTCAATGGGGACGGAAACGACTGCACCGGCAAAGGTCAGCTCCGCTTCCAGCCGATTGACTGTTATTCTCACTGCCGCAGTGGCGGCTTTGGGAGGGGCGATATTTGGGTATGACACGAGTGTAATCTCCGGCGCGATGCTTTTTCTGCGTCGCGACTTCAACCTCACCGACGTGCAACTGGAATTCGCAGTTGGAATTGCGTTGGCGGGGGCATTGGTGGGGGCAGCATTCGCTGGCTACTCCACGGACCGCTGGGGTCGCAGGTGGACGCTGATCCTGACGGCGCTGGGCTTCGGCGTGTTCTCTTTGCTGAGCGGGCTGGCTGTCGGGCTGATCTCGTTTTCCTTTGCTCGCTTCTTTGTAGGCGTGTGCATTGGAGTCGCGTCGCTGACGGTGCCGCTTTATATATCGGAGATGTCGCCGGCGCGGATTCGCGGGGCGCTGGTTTCGCTCAATCAACTCGCCATTGGTACTGGAATTGGGGTGGCTTACTTTGTCGATTACGCGCTCGCGTCCTCGGAGAGTTGGCGGTGGATGTTTGCCAGCGCAGTGTTCCCCGCTCTCGTTTTGGTGATCGGCATGTTCTTTCTGCCGGAGAGCCCTCGCTGGCTCGCGCGCAATGGGTTTCGCGAAAAGGCACTGGAGAATTTTCATCGCCTGGGCCGGGGTGATGAAGCGGAAGCCGAGTTGGCGGAAGTGGAAAGCACACTAAAAGAGGAACAGGAAGGGCTGGGCATTCTGTTGCGGCCGGGATTTCGCGTGGCGGTGTTGGTGGGAGTGGGTCTTGCCATCTTTCAGCAGATCACCGGCATTAACACGATCATCTATTATTCCCCTGCCATCCTGCAAATGTCAGGCTATCCCTCGGCCAAAGCAGCCATCTTGGCCGCGGCCATCATCGGGCTCGCCAACATCATCGTTGCCATAGTTGCTATCGCCGTGGTCGACCGCGTCGGCCGCCGATTCATGCTGCTGCTAAGTACCGCCGGAATGGCAGTGGCCCTGGCCTTGATTGGCATCGCGTTTCGCCAGCATTGGGGTGGGACGGTGATGCTCTACGTTGTGATCGCTTATTGCGTCGCGTTTGGCATCGGCCTAGGTCCGGTAATGTGGCTGCTGATTTCGGAAATTTACCCTACAAAAATTCGTGGCAAAGCCATGTCATTGGCGACGCTCTCCGTCTGGGGATCAAATTGGCTGGTGGCAGTGACATTCCTGACGCTTCTCAACCGAGCCGGCCCGGCGAACACCTTCTGGCTCTACGGAGTCATCTCCGTTGCCGCCTTCGTCTTTTGTTACCTCTTTGTTCCCGAGACCAAAGGCCGTACCCTGGAACAGATTGAACATCACTGGTTGCACTTTGGAGAGAAGGGGTAAGCGAAGGTGCCAGGTATCAGGTGTCAGGGAAAGAGAAGGGGGCAAGTCAAAAGGGTGAAGGTTAAAGGGTAAAGGACAAAAATATGTACCGGGCAAGTCGTCTTACCCTTCACCCTTTACCCTCCACCCTTGCTTTACCCTAACACCTAACCCCTGACCCCTGACCCCTGACACCTATGTTCTGAAGTGCTCGTCGATCTCCACCTGATAGCCGCTTGCGAGGCGATTGGTTTCATTAGCCATCCCGACCACCGCCATGAGTTCGGTAAACATAGAATCGGTCATTCCCGCTTTAATGGCGGCGACGGTGTGCGAGGCAATGCAATATCCGCACTGATTGGTGGCGCTCACGGCCACGTAAATCATCTCCTTGACGAGCGGGTCCAGAGCGCCTGGGCCCATGATCTGTTTCACACTTTCCCAGGTGCGGCGCAGCGTGGCGGGATCATGCGCAATCGCCTTCCAGAAATTGTTGACGCGATCGGTCTTGCGCGTCGTCATGATGTCATCATAGACGGCGCGAACTTCCGTGCTGGCATTATGGTATTCGATCAAGCCTAAGGTTGCCATTGCAATTTCCTTCCCACAAAAAGAAAATGATCCGACTGGCCGATGCCTTCGGGTGTTTGGCCAGTATCTTCCACAAGGTCCATCCACACTTCCTGCTCTGCAGCAGGAAGGCCGCCGTAGATGTCCTGCCAGGCTGCGGTAAAGGATTCAACTCCCAGGAACGTCATCTTTTCAAATTGGACTTCGAACAACTCCAGGAACTCACTGGCAGTGGTCAGATGCCCGTAACCAAGGGGCGGAGCGTGATCAGGGTCCACGTTTCCATCGCGCAAATATTGGTGGTGGAAAGCCACGCGTTGCGATGCCGGTGCGAATTTCATCCGCAGCAGGTCGCGCAGATAGGCAAGCCGATTGATCCCCGCGGCGAAAAGTGTTCCGCCCGGTTTTAGAATCCGGGCTGCCTCCTGAACGCATCGCTGGCGTTCGGCAAGTGTTTGCAAGTGATAGAGCGGCCCAAGCAGCAGGGCTATATCACTCCCCTCAGATGGCAACCCCTCCAGATTGGTGCCAGACACCCGATGGCGGCCCGCAATCTGTCCATCAAGGCCCGCCTGACGCAACTTTTCTTCCACCCCGTCCAATAGGCGTGAGGAGATGTCCACGAGGTGCAGATGGCAGCCTCGCCGAGCTAGAAATTCCGTGTAGTGGCCGCCCCCAACGCCGATTTCCGCGACGACGTCGCCGGCCCTTGCCATACGCGCAAGCCATCGGAGCGTCACCCCTAGCTCCACGGGACAATCCTTCGGCAGGCGCACCAGTTCTGCTTCGAATGCCTTCCCGTCATAGTGACTCGCGACGCTCATTTCCACTTCTTTGGATTTTGCCATGACCACGAAAGTATAACCTCGGATTGCTGTGAGTTGTAGTGGCAGGAGAAGGTCCAGCAGACGTACTCAATGTTGACTTGGGGCTTCTCGTGCTCCGCGAAATCGCAACTGCCACGATCAGAGTTTCAACATTACTGGGACGTTCGGTGATGAGCCCGATTGACGATTTTCCCCACCGTACACTTTCAAACCAGAGATGATGAATCTATACTCATTGGGTCTGCTGATTGAGGGTCCCGGGGAAGCCGCTATTCGATGAGCCGCGCTGACTTCACGTTAATCGTCTCCCTATCCTCCAGGCCGCAATACGATCACCTTTTTTACGGAGTAACTCATGCTGAACCGATTGGCACTACTTATCCCTCTTCTCTTCATCTTCACGTCAGGCATGGCGAATGAGCCCGTTTTCGTACCGCAATTTCAATCGTCTTACCTCCGCGTCGAGCTGGCGCCGAATCAGCCTGCGTTCACAGTTTTGACAGTGGATTCACTGGGAAAGAAGAAGCTCGAAAAGAACCCCTTGCGGCCTCCCGCCGCACCCAACAAATCATATGACGTGCGTCAAGTGGGCAGACGGTTTGAGTATCGACCCGCGGGCCAGCCTGCAAGCGCACCCGTCTGGACGTTTGAGTTTTCCGACCGGCAGGTGCGATTGCATTCCAACTATTCCGCCAGCAATCCCCCGCCACCGCTCTTGCTTGATATCAATCCGCACGTCAGCCGAGGAACCTTGCTGGGACTCTTCAATGATGACGGAACCATCCGGCTGCCCGCGATCTTGCACTTGCCGAACATGGGCACGTTCCGGATTACGGCAACTCAAGGCATGGGATTGGCTCTGGGGTACGACGCCCAGCGCCATAAAGACAAGAAGGTCCGCATCAATGATTTCGTCAAGGTCAGTATTCCCGGAGCCTCGGCGTCCAACTCTCGGGTTTCCTTCACCCTGGATGTTGTGGATATCTGGCCCGGCCCGCCCCAATTGTCCCAGGACCCTCGATTCGACGGCTACCGCCGCGACTGGCTTGACATGTTTCAGCTCGCACCCCGCTTCCGTGCACTGGCCAATCATGCTGCCAGCGACGTGGTGCCCTTCACAGTTTTTGAATATTCGGCCATGGCGTTGCGCACGCCCGCTCTCGCGCCCGGATTGACCGCGCTCGATTTGGTTCGCGCCACGCTGGACCGCTATCTTAGCGGCATGAAGGGGTATGGCCAGGTGGGTTACATCCCCAATGACGCGACAATCCCCTACGATTACACCGACACGTATCCCTCGCTGCTCATGGCGGCTTCGGACTACGTCCGCGGCAGCAAAGATGACGTGTGGCTGAAGAAAAACTATCCTGGGATTAAAGCATGGGCCGCCAAAATGCTTGCGATGGATCATGGAACAGGTCTGATCGAATACCCCGTGAGTGGCAATTCCGGCATATGGGATAAGAAGTTCTCCAGCCACGCTGCCAACTGGTGGGACGACGTTGGATTCGGCCACCTTGATGCCTACTCCAACGCACTTGCCTATAAATCCCTGCTGGATATGGCAGACCTGGCGAAGCGCGCGAACCAGCCCGAGGATGCCAGGCTCTATGCCGCGCGCGCGGAGAAGTTACGCTCCGTCTACTACGATACGTTTTACAACTCCGCCACCGGAATGCTGGCCGGCTGGAAGAGTTCGGATGGCAAACTCCACGATTATTACTTTACTTTTGTGAACAGCACCGCCATTACCTATGGTCTTGTTCCGCGCGACAAGGCGAACAAGATTATGGACAGCATGCTGGCGAAGATGAAAGATGTTGGCTATACCCACTTCGAATACGGGCTGCCCGGGAACTTAATCCCGATCCGCCAGGACGACTATCTGGAAGCCCGGCAAGAGTGGGGAGGCGGGACGAAAGCCGATGGTTCTGACGGATTCCAGATTTATGAAAACGGCGGCGCCACCGCCTGCTACGCCTACTTTACCATTGAGGCTTTGTACCAATTGGGCCGCCATAAAGAGGCCGACGCAATTCTATTTCCCATGTTGAAGTCGTTTGAAGATGGCGGATTCCAGGGTTCGGCTCCGAATGGCCGCTCCTACGATTGGAAGTCGTGGGACGGCAAGCCCTATGGTTACGAGGGACTACTGGTGGATGGATATCTGACGCTGCTTGCAGTGCTTTCGCGATAGAGAGGGGAAAGGCGAAGTCAAAAGTCAAAAGGCAAAGGTCAAAAGGTAAAAGTGGGCGTGCCCTTATCGGTTACGACTCAATTCGTAAAGCTGAGGTTCACTGCCCACTGCCGACTGCCTACTCCCAATTCCCAATTCCCAACTCCCCACTTCCAACTCCCTATTCCCCACTCCTTTCCGCATAGTGCAGCAATGCCTCAAGGTTGATGGCGCTTTCCCACGGGCGGCAGCGCGTCCCTTTGGGCGCTCCGTTCAGGTAGTACTCCGCCCAGGCACCCGTGGGGTCCACCATTTGAAGGGCCTTTGCGTAGACTGGGCCAGCCAGCGGGTCGTGCAATTCCGTTAGCGCATAGAGCAGCATGCCGATGTCGTAACCCACAATCTTTCCCGGCACGTGAGGCGCGTCCACGCCCTGGAACGCTCCGGATTCAATAAAGTCCTTCGCCAGCTTTCTGACGATGGGCGCCAGCTCGTCATTACTGAACATTTTGCTGTGAATGTAGAACGGAATCATGCTGACTGACGCCAGGGAATAGATTTTTACCGGAGCAGCGGGATACGGTCCCATGGCCATGCAGACAGGGCAGAGGTAACGGCCGCTGGAGTTGCGCTCATTCCACGTCAGGTGTTTCAACCGGCCCTCCGCGATGCAACGCTCGCACACTCCATGGCGAAATTGCGGCATGGGAGCGGCCGCGGCGCGTTCCGGATTATTGGTGATCAGCCGGCCGTCACGCCAAAAATTCCGTCGGTAGTTGCGCTCCACTCCACCCAAAACTCCGCGCGCTTCTGCCAAGTGGTCGGCGTTCCACTTGTGGTGCAGTTCAGCCCAACTCACCAGCTTTTTTCCACTATCTAGAAACAGCAGCGTGGCTTCCGACGAGCCATCATTCAACGCGCTTCGAGGCAACAAACTTCCCGCCACATACGTCTCGTCGCCGTTGAAGGGCAGCATATCCAGAACCAGATTTTTCTTCTGCACTTCAAACGCCCACTCCAGCATGGGAAAGATTGTTTCGATGTAGCGATCGTCATGCGTGCTGGAAAGGATTTCCAATGCGCCCAGGATGAGATAGCCGGGGATTTCCACTCCATCGTTCTCGTGGACGTGGAAGAACATGTGGGGATCCTCGCCCTCGCCATTGTGCAGAACGTGGTAGCGCTGCCAGAGGGTCCAATAGAAATCGTAAATGGATCGAGCCTTTTGCGGCTCGCCCAGATAAAGCAGGGTGCGGCCCACTCCATTCTGGTCGCGGATTCCGAACCAGTGGTAGTTGTGTCCCGCCAGCACGCCGCCGCCGGAGGATTGCTGGGTGGCAAGCAGCACCGCGACGTCGTCAACGGTGCGCAGCAACTGATCGCGGCCGGGGACGCTCGGTTTGATGCGCGGTGCAAAGTCCGTGCGCGCCTTGGTGAACTGCTTCCAGTGCATGCGTGTGCGTTCCAGCAGCGGCGTGACTCCGTTCGCCAGCATCGCCTCTGTGTCGCGGACGATGTCCGGATACTCCCTGCCGCTCACCACGGCGATGGAAGATTCGCCCGGCCCGACCGTAAGCATCATTTCCGTGGGCGATTGCTGCTCCAATTCCGCCTTGCCCGTCCATACCAGTTGGTACCACTCGGGCACGTGGGTGACGTAGTTCATGAAGATCGGGGACCCGGAGGGGATCTCAAAAAGTATTGCGCCAGATGCGCCGTGCGATGCGTATCGGGCGCTGTTCTGCACTACCTCGGTGCGGTCATTGAAGTGAAGGTGAAAGCGCATCGGCGTGTCAGCCTGAATGCGGCGCAAGAACAGAGGTGATTTCGCGTCCACAAAATCCAGCAGCGTGCCGAGCTTTTTCGAATCCTGATAGATGTCGTGATGCCAGATGGCCGCGCCGGGCTCGCGGGTGGAGCGGGCCTCGATTGGCGTGGCGACCTCCAATCGAATGGATAACGCAGTCGGAGAGCCGTAAGGGGGACCGAAAACTTGAATCACGTCGGGGCCCTGCTCGTAGGCCATCAACTCGCCGTTGCCCAGTGCGTGGTTACTGCCATCGTCGGGCCCGGTGCTTTTCCAGAAACGCTCCTGTGGTGTGGTGCCGGACACATCGGGCGGCCCGGAGTGCAAACTGGAAGTCGAGCAAAGCAAGACTAAGAGGCCAAAAGTGATGATGCGGAGACTTGATGAAAATAAAACGAAAATGGATTTCAAGATGACCTCGATTTGAGTCAAACCAGAACCGCGCGAAGCGCTTTGGACTGCGGTCGCGAAGCTGCCGCTTTTGATTTTGGCACTTTCGATCCTCTCGCAAGAATTTCCATTCATGCTAGAGGTTCAAAGCGGCAGCTTCGAGGCCGCAATCCAAAGTGCCTTCGGCACGGGTTTTTTCATGGCACAGGCAACCACAGCATCGACGTTATGCTATGGACGGACCTTTGCCTGCTTGCAAAATGCGATCTACCAATCCTCCGGGTGCGCAGGCCTGGTGCAGATCCTGGCCGGCAAGGGCGGCAGGCAGCGACCACAGAATCATATTTTGATAGTAGTCGGAGCCGTAGATGCGCGCCCCCGTATCGCCGCTCACCACGTTGGGCTGTACCCAAAGATTACCGAATTTCACCGCCATTGCTTCCAGGGAACTTCGCAAAAGCCGCAGACCCAATTCATGCTGGCCGTTGTAGATGTAGGTGGCGGCGAGCATATAGACCTCCGGCACGAAATAGCCATAGGTTCCGTAGGTGACACTCTCCACGGGCTTGCCGTCGGGATGGGCAAAGTTGGCCGCCCCGAACTTATTCAGCGCCATGTTGACGGTCTCAATGGTTTTCAGGGTCGCAGGCACGCGTTCTCTCGCGAAAACGCCGGGCAGTCCGTGATAGCGCGTCATCCATTCGCCATCCAACTGGTAGGCGAACACCAGGTCGGATTTCTTATTGAGTTCCGGCTCGGAGTAACAAAGATAGTAGCTTCCAGCCCAGAGCTTGGATTCCATCACCTTGCTGCCGGTTTCAAACCACTTATTGCACTGTTCGGCAAACTCCGTGTCATTCATCGTTTTCGCGTGGCGCTCCGCCATGCGGAACATCGCCAGGTGAACGCCTCCCACGTGCGGGGTCATGCCGAACCAGCCGTTACCCTCAAACCATTCCAGCCATGCCCCGGGTGCGCTATGGGACATCAGGGGATTGCGATCCCCGGTAGGCACGCTGATCAGGCCTTCGGAGCCGGGGTGCAGCTTCACGGTGTAAATCACCGCCTTCTTCAGCGAAGAGTAAAAGTCTTTCAGGATTTCTTGATCGCCGGTGCATTGCCAGTAGCGATCGAAGAGGCCGAGATAGTTGGCGCCGTTCATGGTGCTCTGATAGCCAGGAGAGGGCGTGGCCATGTCGCAGCCATCCGTGGAAACCCCGCCATCGATCTCTCCGGCGGTGATGCCGCCAAAAATCCATGGTGGACCGCCATCCGGGTATTGGTAGCCTTTGTATCCGCGCAGGGTGGAGCGCGCCAACTCCGGAAAGAAATATGCCAGCGGGACAGCGCCGTAAAAACTGCATGGGATGCATTCCATCTGGGGGCACTCACGCGGCGATTCATTCATGCCGAAGAGCCCGTCCTCTTCCCGCACCCACGCGGGAAGTGGTGGCTTGGCCACGGCCCAGGAGCCGGTCCTTGTAATCAAATGAAAGATGTTAATCAGCGAATCGCGCAGATAATCGGGCAGGCTATGTTCGCCGTAAAGCACTTCCTGCCACGCAATCATCCGCATCAGCAGGGAAGCGTGGTCTTTTGCCAGCCCCAATGCGGCGTCCAGCGAGCCGGTCCATTTCTGTGTGTACATCCGGGTAAAGAAGTTGTCCTTCTCGCCTTTCCACAATGGTGAATACCACGAAAGCACCAGTCGGATTACCCGGTCTTCATGCGGGGCGAGGTCTACATCCACGGAGATGGCACTGTCAAGATCGTTTGGAGCAGTGCGCTGAAGGTGGTTCGAAATCTTCATCCAATGCTGGCCCGTCACGTAGTCGTATCCGTCGACCCAGAGGCCGCCGCCAAAGCGCACTAGCTTTTCGCCTATTGCGCCAAGCGTGTAACCGGTGCCTGTGGCCGGGGAGGTGACGGTGAGGCTGGTAAGGTCGCCGTTTTGCGCCACATCGCGGGTGGGTGAGATTAACCCTTCCGCCGCCGGCTCATTGACGGGATACCCGAAGTACCGGTGGTTGCGCAGGCTGGTGGGGGAGATCTGCGCTTCGGCTTGCGTGGGGCCAGGAAAGCTCAGGGCCAGCGTGGCTTTGCGAAATTCGGAGGTGAGGTTGCGAACATGAACCTCCAACATGGCGGCGGGATGGTTTGAAGCGTGCGCGTCGCCGGGAATGAAGGGCGACCACGCGCGCATGCCCACGCTGATTGGAGCGTCCTCAAGCTCGTATTCTACGTCGAGCACGGGATAGTGCCCCCAGTAGTGAATCTGTCTGGCATTCTCGATGCCGGGCAGGGTTCGGGAGGAGAGCAGCCATGTGCGTCCGCTATTGCTCACGCCCAGGAAGCCATACTGCATGGGACCGCGCGTGGGGACGCCGGAATTGAACAGGGTGCAATAGCCAAACGTGCCGTCGGTATCGATATCAATATAGCCGGTGGCCGCGCCTCCCAAAGGCATGCCGTGCGGAACCGCATCATCAAGGCGATAGACGACGCCGCAAACCGGCTTTGAGTATCCCTGGGCCTTAAAGTGAGCCCACTGCTTGCCCGGGGCATCGATGGGAAACAGGGATGTGCTGCCCGCCGGGCGCGTGGAATTTGAGGCGCTGGGTGCCGCAGTTTCACTGCCTGAGGCTCCTTGGGCCGAAGAAATCGGGCCGCTGAGTGTTGCAGCCGCGCCAAGCGTGCAGCTCTTGATGAAATTCCGCCTCTTCATGATCTTGAGTTCTCCTGTGGTTTGGGCAAAGGGCTTTCGAGCCGGGCGATAGTCTAGCTCGGATTTCGCACGAGTGGCTGAAACTTTTCAGGCGGTGAAGGGTGTGATGGGAGGGATCGAGAAAGGTTGGGGAAGTTAAACCCACCACATCCTTTCGCACCAATGCCAGATCCTTCAGATAGGGGCGATGGCGGATTATCTCTTCAGTGGGATAAGCGCGCGCAGCCTGGGTTCGCGCAGAAAGATTCCTGCCCAGACGACTGCGCCGAAAATTGCCGGAAGGAGCACCAGGGCTGGGGTGGGGTTGAAGCGTACATTGGTGGCCACTGCGCCGCCCAGATAACCTGTGAGCAGGATGGCGCCGAGTATGGACGTGCGCGGAATGACATAGATGGCAGTGCAAATAAGCAACGTGGCTCCGATTCCCGCAATCATTCCCGGGGTAAACCCTAGTGGCGCAGACGCCGCAATCACATGCTTCTCTTTCATTACCTTGGTCGCGCCATCGAAGACCAGAATTAGAACCACCAGGGTGCTAAGGGCGCGGCCTGTCCAGAGCGCCGCTTTTGATACGGGAGCTGTTTCGATAGCCGATTGCATCGCTGTCTCCTCAATAATTTGTTTTCGACCAAGACTATTCAATCCGGGCGATAGTCTAGCCCGGATTGGGCGGAAGGCAGAAGCTTTTTTCCAAGGTTAATGCTGCGGCCAACAGGAAAGCGAGGGGGGGCCGACGCCCTCCCCCGTGTCAGCGGGGTAATAAGCCAGAATTGGTGGAGGCGGGGGGAGTCGGAAGAATCAGCCGTATTGAAAACATTCAACTTATTGATTTTCCGAGGCGCTCAAAGTGCGAAAACCTCACCTTCCGTGGTATTCACACACGTATTACACACGCGGGATTTCATCGCTTTTTATTCGCCGTATAACCTAGGCAACTCGGTACTGCGAAATTTTTCGCTCACTGTTTGTAATTGTGGTATCCTCTGCAACGTTCTGTTTAAGGTTAGTAAACATATTGATCTCGCTGAGGTGATCAATTGGATAAAAAGGCCTTTGCTGAAATTAAAGAGCGACTCCTCGAAGCCAACGAGGTAATAGCAAAATTGGATTCTTCAATCCGAGCTACCGCGTTCGAAACTCTTAAGCCGTACATTCTGGGTGGTAAGACTGTCGTTCCCACTCTTCCGTCCATAAACCACACCGACGAAGGTCCTTCAACCGACGTAGCAAAATTGATTGAGAGCCATGGAGGCGGAAAGCCGCACGAAAACGTCAACCTTCTTGCCGCGATCTGGTTCAGCGAATACGGCTCTCATCCATTCTCCCTCCAGTACATCAGGGACAGGGCGGAGGATGCCCGTTAGTTCGTAGAA
>PLSX01000093.1 GCA_003165315.1 Acidobacteriota bacterium | reverse complement strand
TTGTCCGTGGAAATCCAGGCTAGTGCAATCGTGACTGTACGACTTGGCTTGACTCACCTGTACGCCGGTGCTGTAATGCAGCAAGAATGCAGCAAGATCGAAGATTCAACAGCCCTGGATACCTATATGAAATGCCGCCACCAACTTCCCCCACAGACGCTGTATATACCCCTGCTTCTCGCATTTATCTTCGGCGCAGCGGTACCTTGCTATTCCCAGCTCGCCAGGAAGGCTCAAGTCGCGCCGGCCGCAGGCGAAAGCGTGGATTGGGATAAATTTCTGATCAAAGGTGAACCCACCCCTACGCTACGAATCCCCGTCGCCCATCAACATGCCGCGACTGGATGCTACGGATACTTGTACGTCACGCGAGACGAGATTTGGTATGAGGTGATTGCACCGGCAAAGGATCGGGAACACGGTTTCCGCCTTTCGCGTGCGACGCTCACCGACGCCAGGCAGTGGAGGTTCATGGGTGGCAACATGCCGGAAGTGGAACTGAAATTCTCCGGCGGGAGGGTCTTCCACTTTTTCCGCGTTCGTCAAAGCTATATGGACCAACCGAACCTGGGATCGGCGAAATTCCAATGGGAGGATGTCTTATCCTGGGAACCGCTGGCCCAGGCGGCCACCGAATTCGATCAAGTGGTGCGTATTGCTGAAGAGCGTCAAGCGGCACTTGCTCCGAAAGTCGTTCCCACGGTTAGCTTGAATGTGGATCCGCCCACAGTGGAAAAGGGTCATCCGGTAACCATCACATGGAACTCCGCCAATGCCACCAACCTTGACCTTGAGCCGGGCATTGGGTCCGTCCCTGCAAATGGGTCGAGAACCATCGTTCCAGACGATTCGACGACTTACATATTGACAGTCCAGGGGCTGGGGGGTGGCAATAACGCCAGTGGGCACGTTACCGTCAGTGCCCCGCAAATGCCGCCGGCAATTGTGCTGGTTGACCCCTCTGTCTCCACCTCAGGCCAAACAGTTGAGATCAACAGATCACCCCTTGTAATTCACGGTATCGTAATGGACAGTGCAGGCCTCCCGGTGGTGACCATTAACGGGGTGTCTGCGGCGTTGCGCCCCAAGAGTTCCCAGGCAGCCGAGTTTACTTCCGACCCCTTGACTCTTCAGCCAGGGGATAACCGCGTTGAAATTACAGCGACGAGTCCAGCTCACACCGAAGCCAAAGTTGTTTTACTGGCTCGCTTCACGCCACCCGCCCCGCCGGCGCCGGTAGTGCCTCCGCCAGCGAACACAAGGGCCCTTGCCAAAGCGGACATTCTCCGGCTTCTGAGTGGTGAAGTGCCCAGCGCCAGAGTGGCCAGTCTTGTGAAAGACCGCGGCATCAAATTCGCCCCCACCGATAGCGATATCAATGAACTCCGTGCTGCCGGCGGCAAAGATGATTTGATTAATGCGCTGAAGCAATCCACAACCACGGCCCAGCGCTAGCTCCGCGCAAATACGATGGGGCCTGACGTCACCTGGCACGGCCCTTTTAGCCTTGCCTCGACCGCGGGCAACATCCTTTCCGTGAGGTGTGCCCTACGCCATGGCCATCCTGGCCATCCACCCCTCGCCGCGAGGAATGCCTAGACAATCTCGACGCCAACACTTCACATCAGCTAAAATGGGTTGAGGTCCAACACACACTCATGGGAATAGATCAAAGTACTGTTTCGCCGGGAGGCACTCACCCGGTGATGAGCACGCAGGAAAAAGCTCTCGCCATCAACCTTGATGCCGCGAAGTATGGCACGTTTGCCGAGATCGGCGCGGGGCAGGAGGTTGCGCGTTGGTTCTTCCATGTTGGCCACGCCTCCGCCACCGTTGCCAAATCAATGTCCGCTTACGACATGGTGATCAGCGACATCCTCTACGGCGCCACCGATCACTACGTCAGCCGCTCCCGCCTGGAGTCAATGCTGGAACGCGAGTGGGCGCAGTTGCTGGAGCGACTCAACCCGGTGCGCGGGGAGCGTACGGGGTTCTTCGTCTTTGCCGATACCGTCGCCACTCACAGCCGCGCGCGCAATCGGGACGGACAAGGCTGGCTGGGCATGCGCTTCCAGGCAGAACCGCGCGCGCCTCATTCCCAAATCATCATCCACGTCAACCTGCTTGACCAAGTGGCAGTAAGTGAGCAGGAGACTCTGGGAATACTGGGTGTCAATCTGGTGTACGGCGCTTTCCACCAGCAGCAGCCCGAAGCGCTGATGAAGACTCTGATGGAGGGACTTAGCCGTCTGCGCGTGGACATCGACATGATCAAGTTCTCCGGTCCCGCCTTTGCCAGGGTTGACAACCGCCTGGCGAGTTTGCAGTTGGTGGAGCAGGGGTTGACCGATGCTGCGATGTTTACCGCGCAAGGGGAGGTGGTTCAACCCGCGGAGGTGATCTACAAGAAACCGGTACTCGTCTCACGGGGAAGTTTTCGCCCGGTTACCAACGTAGGGCTCGACATGCTCAATCGCGCCATGGAGCGGTTCAGGAAAATTCCCGGGGTCGATGGGGATCCTGTGGAAGTCATGGAAATGACGCTGCACAACCTGAGTTCGGAAGGCCCGGAGATCGACCGCCGCGATTTTCTGGATCGCGCCGATGTGCTGGGCGCCCTGGGCAAAACTGTGGTGGTTACCAATTTTACCCGCTTCGATAGCGTCACCACTTCCATGCGGCGCTATACGCCCCAGTGGCTGGGCTTCGTCATGGGCGTCCCCACCCTGCGCGCCGTCTTCGATGAGCAATACTACACGGCACTACACGGCGGCATTCTGGAAGGATTGGGACGGCTGTTTCAGGGCAATGTGCGTCTCTATGTTTACCCCGCGCTTGACCGCAGCACCGGGAAGGTTTCAACTTCAACAAACCTGGAACTGGTCCACCCGCTGATTCATTTGCTGGAGTACCTGCGGGACAAGGGAGGAATCGAGGCGATTGAAGATTTCGATGCCAGCCAACTGAAGGTCTTCCCGAAAGAAGTGCTCAGCGCGATTCAAAACGGCACGCCCGGGTGGGAACAGTACCTCCCCCCCCAAGCCGCCGAGGTCATCAAACAACGGGCATTGTTTGGATACCGCGAGACGGTACCGGATGAGTCAATCTTGTAAGGACTGGCGCGGAACAGCCCGCTACCCGGGCGACTTCTTCGTTCTTCGCGTTATCGAAACCGCATCCCAGATTGTCCACACCCAAAAGGTAATACTCCAGAACGATAATACATCGTGAACAGTGCGGGGTATCCAATATGCCCAAAGCGCCCTGGCATTTGGGGTTACGATGGGAATGACGGGATTCGCCATGGAAATGAGCGGAAGAATGATGATATTTAAATTTCCAATGATGATCGCGGCCGCAATAATTGACGCGCCCTTATTGCTTTCTCCGCTATAGATTTGACCTAGTCCGGGCACAAGTAATGACAATATTCCGGCAATAAGCGGACTCTGCCTCATAATTTCTTACTCTTTGACATAGCGCCACGTGCCTTGCCCTTGGCATCCACGGCGTTATGCCGCATACGGCTGGGCAAGAATTTTATCCTTGCTCACCCCATTCTTACCTGCCAGTTGTTCGAATCCCCTACTCCCCAACCGAACATATAGCCACCGCCAAATTGCAGACGGCATTAGCGGAATGGGGGTCAGGGAGATCATGCTTACCGCCTCGGCGGGGACGGGCCGCCCTTCTGCCAGGGCTGCCGCAGTCATGTCTAGGGCTGCAATCACATGCTTGACGGGCGGCGCCGAGCGTCTCGCTTCCGTAAGGGGCTGGTCTCCAACGATCCGGCCTCCCTCCAAAGCAAGTCCACCGGCCCACACCAGGCCGGTTTGGGCCGCAAACTCGCGGCAGATCGCCAAGGCTATGGAATTCTGATGCGTTTCGGGAAAACCGCTGTTCACGATCGCCGCAAATCGTTGCCGGGACGGTTCGCCACCTGCCTGCCGGTTGA
>PLSX01000274.1 GCA_003165315.1 Acidobacteriota bacterium | reverse complement strand
CCCTCTTTGAGAATGAACACCCGCATAATCTCGCCGGGCAGGACGACGGGCTTCAAGGAGTTGGCCAGCTCGTTGATATTGAGCACAGGAACGCCCTGAAGTTGGGCAACTTTGTTCAGGTTGAAGTCGTTCGTAACGATCTTCCCCTCATAAAGCCGCGCCAGCTCGATGAGTTTCAAATCGACCTCGCGAACCTGAGGAAAATCCTCTTCCACAATCTGCACGGTAATATTGCTCATCTTCTGCATGCGTGCAAGGATGTCCAAACCCCTTCGGCCCCGGTTGCGCTTCATGGGATCGGAGGAGTCCGCCACCAACTGGAGTTCGCGCAGCACAAACTGCGGGACAATCAGCATCCCGTCGACGAAACTGGTTTCGCAGACATCGGCAATGCGGCCGTCGATGATCACGCTGGTGTCGAGAATTTTGAAATTCTTGCGCGAAACTTTCTCCGTGGCGAAAAGTCCACCGAGGGCGCCGAGGTTGAGCAACTCACCCTTGTTGGAACCCAGCACCAATCCCACGTAAGCCATCAACAACAATAATGTCACTTGAAAGAACGAATTTGCAGCTTTGTCGATTGCGGTCATGTTCAGCAAGTGGCTGATCATCAGGGCGCCGAGAATACCCAGGATGGAACCGAAAGCCGCTCCCAACAAACGTTTGAGACTTGCCTTCTCCAACCGTATTTCGAAGAAAACAAAGAAAAGCCCCAGGATCAAGCCTAATGCCGCAGACTTGATATCGGACAAACCAAAAGGACGAAGATGCATTGCAGCGGTGGTAATGATGATAACAAAAATGACGCGTACTGACCCCATTTCCCATGACATGAGTCCAAACCTCCTTCCGGAACCAGTTCACCAGTCCCAACATGACTCTACCTGCCCCTCATTTGCCTGCAGATTAACAGACGGAGTATAGCATCCCCTCGAGCGAGGTAAAAGCAAGTTAGAATTTCGGCGTTTACTCCTTGGTAATCAAAGATTTGGCATTGAAATGTTCTCCGCTTCACCGCTCCCGGCCAGCTATCGCTTCGACTTGGCCTTAGCCTTGATAACGATGGGAGTGCCAACGAAACCGAATTTCTCCCGGATACGGTTTTCGAGAAAACGCTCAAAGGAAAAATGGAGCTTTCCCGAGCGATTGGTGAAGGCGATAAAGATGGGCGGCGCCACTCCCCCCTGGGTGAGATAGTAAAGTCGGGTGGGCCTGCCTGAAGGGGATGAAGTGCGTTCGAAATCCACCTCCCCCAGAAAACGGTTCATCTCCGCCGTGCTGATGCGAAGCTGGCGGGCCTCAGCGACTTTGACGATGGCCTTTAACAAGCTTCCCAGCCGCTGCCCGTGCAAGGCGGAGATGAATACAATCGGCGCATAATCCAGAAACTTCAGACGATCGCGAATCTCACGGGTGAAATCCTCGGTTATGGTGGGGCCTTTTTCAATGGCATCCCACTTGTTCACGACAATGATGACGGAACGCCGGCTTTCATGGGCGTACCCGCCAATGTGAGTGTCCAGCGCGCTTACGCCTTCCTGGGCGTCAAGAATCAACAGCGCCACGTCGGCGCGCTCCAAATGCTTGCGAGCCTGGATGACGCTGAGCTTTTCCGCCAACAACTTAGTCTTCCCCTTGCGCCGGATGCCCGCCGTGTCCACAAAGCGGAAATGCAGGCCGTCGCGCGCCAATTCCGCATCCACCGCGTCGCGAGTGGTGCCGGGAATGGCGGAGACGATGGAACGCTCTTCGTTCAGAAGCTGATTGAGCAGCGTGGACTTTCCCACGTTGGGCCGGCCGATGATGGCAACATGAATGGGATTTTCAGCCGAGCCGGAGACCGGACGGGCATACTGCCCAGCTTCCTGCGGCAGGCCATCCGCGTCAAGTTCCGACGGAGGGGATTTGCTTTTCCGCCGAGATCTGGCAGGTCCTTCGTCCTTGATGGCATCGTGGACGAATCCGGCGGTCACATGATCCAGCAGATCTTCCAGCCCCCGGCCGTGCTCAGCGGAGATGGGGAACATGTGCTTGATTCCCAGACGATGAAACTCCCCCATCAGCGAGGAATGCTGCTCCGCATCCATCTTGTTGATCACAACAACAAGGGGTTTTCCTGAACGCCGCAGAATTTGGGCCAACTCCTGATCGAGTGGCACCACACCCTCGCGTCCGTCCACCACCAACAGTAAGTGCGCGGCTTCTTCAATGGCCACTTGTGCCTGGCGATAAATCTCAACCGGGATCAGTTCCTTATCGGCCGGGATGATTCCCCCGGTATCAATCACTTCAAAGGGCATGCCCAGCCATTCGGCCTGTGCGTACAGGCGGTCACGGGTCATGCCGGGTTCGTTACCCACCAGCGCTCGCCGCTGCTTGCAGAGGCGGTTGAACAGGGTGGACTTGCCCACATTGGGGCGGCCGATAATCACGAGGCGGGGAAGGTTGGGCATAAGCGAGAGGTTAAAGGCTGAATTTTAAAGGGTAAGTCGGCTCCTTGCGGTCAACACTCAATTCGAATCATGGTTTTCAAAACCTCTCATCCGAAGAGGCGGGGCCCAAGGGACGGGGCGTGTGAGGGGTCACTGAGCTTGGTGGCTGCTAACTCCTGATCCTCTCACTAAACAGGTTAGACGCCAAGCCGCGTCTTATGGTTTCCTCGAACTCAGCGCCGCTGATCTTCACCATCAGCTCACTCTGCAAACAACAATCAAACGGTATAATGGCCAAAGTCTGCTGAACCAAGGTAGGCTTCTTACTGGGGGTGTGTCAAGCTAATGCGCTATTATCCTATCTTTTTGGACCTGCGCGGACGGCGCTGCGCGGTGGTGGGAGGGGGCCCCGTGGCGGAGCGCAAAGTGAAGGCACTTCTGCGCGCGGGCGCCAGCGTTCACGTGATCAGCCCGGCAGTTACACCGCGTTTGGCGCTGCTGGCGGCACGCAAAAAGATACTGCTCACTCCGCGCGCTTACCGCCCCGGCGATTTGGAGGGACCCGCATCGGAACGTGAGAATTGCCCCCGCCCGGTTCGGCCCACGCTGGTCTTTGCTGCCACCAACAGCCCGCAAGCACAAAATGCTGTCCGGACAGATGGGGAAGCGTTGGGGGCGCTGGTGAACGTTGCCGATGATGCCAAGGAAGCCGGCTTTATTGTCCCCGCCTCATTCGCGCAGGGCGACCTGCTGGTTGCCATCTCCACGTCGGGCGCAAGTCCAGCCCTCGCCCGCCAGTTGCGCCGCCAACTTCAGATTACGTTAGGGCACGAATACCACGGCTACCTGCGCTTACTACGCGAAGCCCGCAAGCACATCAAGGATAATGTGCCCGACGAGACCCAACGGGCCAAAATCTTTCGCCAACTCACAGGCGCTCCGGTAATGGATTGGCTTCGAAAGGGCCCGCCCCGGAAAGCCGCTGTGGACATGAAAAAGTGGTTGGGGAAGGTGACGGGGACGGAATGACGGGGCTCGGGACTAGGGATACGGGAAAGCGGGCCTTGCCTTCTTTGGCTGGCTGAGGGTCAGAGTACGTCATTAAGGCAGAGGAAGCATATGAGACGAAGGCAAAAGGAACTTCAAGTCAAGTTGGTACCATCTGCGATTGCTGACAACATGAATCTCGAGGATGAGGGACTGTGCCGGAAATCAGCGGAAGAGATTTGCGACTTGAAAATCCTCGCCTTTCGGGATGAAGCGCGCGAAATATTTGTAAACGCCATTCTGAATCCGCCCGAACCCAACAAGGCGTTGCGATTGGCAGCCGCACGATACAGGAAGTGGGAAGATGGGCAGTTGAGGGAAACATCAGAAAGAAGGTAATCGTGCGGAGGGAGCGTCCCCCGTTTGCATGGCCATCCTGGTCATGTGCTCATTCACGGGCAAGATGCCCGTGGCACGAAGACCCCTCGGGTTTTACACATTCCAAATTACACTTTAAACTGAGGAGTTGCGGCTTCTGCACTATGATAGGTGTGAGCTGACAGTTAACAGTCGACAGCTCACAGTTTGAATCCCGCTGCGGCGCCACCTGAGGGTCGGCTCCATTTTCGAATATTTAACTTTCTTGACTCTTTGGCTTTTTGGACTCTTTAACTTTTTCGACTCTTAAACTCTTTCGACTTCCACCTTCTCGCTCTTCTTATGCCGCCTACCAACAAACCGCCGGAAAAACTTCCACTCGACAAAGTCTTTGCTCCTGGAGGATGGCTGGCGAAGCACCACCCCAATTACGAATTCCGGCCGGGGCAACTGGAGATGGCGGAGAGCGTGGAGTTTGCCCTGGAAAGCCGCCAGCACCTGATTGTGGAAGCGGGCACTGGAACGGGAAAAACGCTGGCGTACCTGGTGCCGCTTTTGCGCAGCGGTTTGCGCACGGTTATCTCCACGGGAACCAAGAACCTCCAGGAGCAGCTCTTCTACAAAGACGTCCCCTTCCTCAAGAAGTTGTTTCCGCAGATGAAGGTGACGCTGATGAAAGGGCGCCAGAACTACCTCTGCCGGCAGAAACTTTACGACATGGAGAAGCAGCCCGTTCTGGACGGCATGGATGAAGTCGAGCAATACCCCAAGCTGCGCAAGTGGGAGGAAACCACTGAAACAGGCGACCGGGCGGAATTGCGCTGGATGCCTGATCAAAGTGAGCTTTGGAAAAAGGTGGATGCCCGGAGCGAGGCCTGCACGGGGCAGAAGTGCGCGCTGTTTGACCGCTGCTTCATCACCCAGATGCATCAGCGCGCGGCGGAGTCCGACCTGTTGATCGTGAATCACCACCTGTTTTTTGCCGACCTCGCCCTGCGCCAGAATGATTACTCCGCGTTGCTGCCGGACTACGCGGCGCTGGTTTTCGATGAAGCCCATGAGATGGAAGACGTGGCCACGCAATACTTCGGCGTGGAGGTGAGCAGCTATCGCATGGAGGAGATGGCCCGCGACACGGAAGCCACCCTCCGGCTGAAGGGGGTTAAGAGCAATGAAGTGCTGGGTGCGGTGGGGGAACTGCGCCGCCGCTCGGAAACATTTTTTGATCTCTTCCCTCGCACCGAGGGCCGCTCCAACTTTGACAATCGCGACAGCTTTCTGGAAGTCAACCGGGGGGCCTACTCCGCCCTGGCCAACGCCCTGATGCTCCTGCAAACAGAACTCAGCCGGGTGCCCGAACGTCCCGAGGAGATCAACAACGTGATGAAGCGCGCCAAGGAGCTGCGCGCCACCCTGGAAATCGTGATGGAGAGCCACGAGCGTAACATGGTCTATTGGTGGGAGAGGCGCGGACGCGGAGTTTTTGTGCAAGCCACGCCCATAGACGTCTCCACGCTGCTGCGCGAAAAACTGTTTGAGCAGGTCGAAAGCGTCATCCTGACCTCGGCCACGCTAGCGGTGGGCGGTTCTTTCGATTTCCTTAGGCGGCGGCTGGGAATCCAAAACGCCAAGGAGCGTGTTTTCTCTTCCCACTTTGATTACGCCAACCAATCTCTGCTTTATACGCCCATCCATCTGCCCGACCCGCGCCAGCCTGATTTTGGGCGCTTGGCGGCGGAAGAGGTAGTGCAATTGCTGAAGGCCACGCGGGGACGCGCCTTTGTGCTTTTCACTTCCTACGCACAAATGCGCGACGTTTATGAGCGAGTTCGCCCCAAGGTGCGCTATCCCCTGCTGATTCAAGGCTCCATGCCGCGAACGCAACTGCTGGACAGCTTTCGCTCTACCCCCCATGCCGTACTTTTTGGCACCAGTTCGTTCTGGCAGGGCGTGGATGTTCAGGGGGAGCAACTGAGCGCCGTGCTGATTGACCGCCTGCCTTTCGCCGTACCCAGCGACCCCGTCACCGCGGCGCGGATCCGCCAAATTAACGATGAGGGTGGAAACGCTTTTACCGAGTACCAGGTGCCGCAAGCCGTCATCACCCTGAAGCAGGGTTTCGGCCGGCTGATCCGCAGTGAAACCGACCGGGGCATCCTCGTGATGCTGGATCAACGCCTGATTCGAATGCCATACGGCAAGACCTTCCTGGACAGTCTCCCTCCTTACCACAAGACGAATCGACTGGAAGACGTGAAGGCCTTCATGCGAGAATGATAAAGTTGGAAGTTAGAAGCTAGGAGTCAGAAATCAGGAGCTTGGAGTCAGGCGTCAGGAGTTGGAAACCGAGAACCGAATTTACCCTCAAGTAATTGCGGGGCTCTCACCAATCTCTAGCTTCTGACTCCCGGCTCCTGACTCCTTTTTTGAGGTGGAAATGTTTGAAGTTCAAGTTGAATACTCCTTCGCGGCAGGGCATGCTCTGCGCGGATACAAGGGTAAGTGTGAGAACGTTCATGGGCACAACTACAAAGTGCAATTGGCAGTGGCCGGCGAACAGCTTGATGCGACCGGTATGTTGATGGATTTCGTTGAAGTGCGGAAGCACATCAAGGAACTGGTGGAACGATTGGACCACCGTTTCCTGAATGATGTTCCTCCGTTCGACAAACTGAATCCATCGGCGGAAAATATTGCCAAGTATTTTTCTGATGAGCTTGAACCGTTTGTGCGGGATCGGGGCCTGCAAGTTCACGCCGTAACCATCTGGGAGACGGACACAACAGCGGCGACGTACCGGCCGAGATAATAATCTAGAAGCTGGAAGTTAGAATCCGAAAACAATCAAGGTGGCAGCTGGGCATTGGAGCCAATCCTGAGGTTCACAGGGCCCTTCTAACTTCTAGCTTCCAACCCCCAACTTCTTCTCCCCTACCACGTCCAGAATGCCACCGCGGGGTGCAAATCCGCCTGGTGCTTCTGGGCGCAGACCCCTTCCGCGCAAATGTAGGTGTCTTCGCACCAGCGGCAGCGGGACATCAGGACCTTTTCACGGACGGTTCCACAAATGGAGCAGGCTTCCAGCATATCGGCGACTACATGCCGGGAGTAGTTCCGCCAGGTTTCCATGACTTCGCGTTCTTCCCGAATTTTTTCGAGTTCGTCGTGGCTTAGCATAACCCGCTCCCTCCCTTCCGATGACATACTCATTAGATGCAAGCCAAGGGCCATCATGACTTATTAGGGTCAACTTAATTGTCGGCTAAGCAGTATTCCCTATTAGATTCAATTTATTAGGACTTAAGCTAGAATTGACATATGTCATATATTAGTCTCGCATGCCTGCCTCTATGACGCGAATTGCCCCATTTCGGAACTCAATGTACCGTTTTGCAACGCGACACATCACAGCCATCATCCCACATGGCGTCAGGAAATAGGGTAAAATGATCTAGGGAGTTAGGATGGCGGTGGGTCCCACAATCGAATGGTCATAACGGAAATCTTCAAGTCAATTCAAGGCGAGTCATCCTATGCAGGTCTACCCTGCATCTTCGTCCGCCTTACTGGCTGCAACCTGCGATGCCATTGGTGTGACACGGCTTACGCGTTTCACGGCGGCAAAAAGATGACGATTGAGGACATTCTTGTTCAGGTTCGCCAACTGGGTGGAAAGCTGGTGGAAATCACAGGCGGTGAACCACTGCTTCAAGAAGATGTCCACCCGTTGACGGAACGGCTGCTCAGTGAGGGGTTTCAGGTGTTGGTGGAAACCAGCGGGGAACGCAACATTGGCCGTCTGCCGCGAGCAGTGATTAAAGTGCTCGATGTCAAATGTCCCGGCAGCGGCGAAGGCGGAACCTTTTACACTGATAATCTGGGCGCCCTGGAGAAGAAGGATCAGATTAAGTTTGTGATTGCCGACGAGATTGACTATAGTTTCGCCCGGAATTTCGTGCTCCAGCACGATCTGGGGAGCCGGGTGGACGAGGTCATTCTTTCGCCGGTCTTCGGGAAGTTGCATCCCCGTCAGCTGAGCGAATGGATTTTGCGCGACGGCATGGACGTCCGCCTGGGCCTGCAGATCCACAAGTTCATTTGGGACCCGGAAACCCATGGGGTGTAGAATGAGCGATTGCGAATTAAGAATTAGTAATGAAAAATCCCATTCGAATTTGACACCTCGGGCTTAGAGCTGAAGATTGACAACGAATGACTGAAAACACGCACGGGACTTCGGACTTCGGACCACGCACCACGGACAGACCTTTAGCTATCGTGCTTGCCAGCGGCGGGATGGACAGTTGCGTGACGGCCGCCATTGCAAATGTCGATTATCGTCTTGCCATGCTGCATGTTGGCTATGGGCAGCGGACGGAAGCTCGCGAACTCCGCGCTTTCAACGCCGTAGCGGATTTCTATGAGGCGGAGCGTCGCCTGGTATGCCGGCTGGATCACCTGAAGCAGATCGGGGGGTCAAGCTTGACGGACACCCGAATACCTGTTGAAACCGCCGATTTGGACCGGACGGGCATACCCTCAAGCTATGTTCCCTTTCGCAACGCCCATTTCATTTCCATCGCGGTTTCCTGGGGCGAGGTTTTAGGTGCGCACAAAATTTTCGTGGGGGCTGTGGCCGAAGACAGTTCCGGATACCCCGATTGCCGGCCGGAGTACTACGCAGCATTCAATCGAGTGATCGTTGCCGGCACCAAACCCGAGACCCATTTGGAACTCGTAACCCCAATCATCAACTTGCGGAAGAGTGAAATTGTGCGGCGCGGCCGCGAATTGGGCGCGCCCTTTGAGCTAACCTGGTCATGCTATCAGGGGCAGGAGGCGGCGTGCGGTGTATGCGATAGCTGTGCCTTGCGTCTGCGGGCATTTGCGGAGGCGGGGATGGAGGATCCCTTGCCCTACTTGGAGCGCCCCCGCTATACGCGAAAGCAGAAAACCCGCGCAATCTAAAAAAATTGCGAACCTGTTGAGTCCCGAGGGCCAAACAGTTAAAATGCTGGCGACTTAAGTTTAAGGGAGGAAGCAATCATGCTCAGACTTTGGAAGCAGAATATCATGGGCGTTACGATCATTTTCGCGGCGCTCTTAATTTGTACTTCGGCGCACGCCCAAACCGGAGGTGTCACGGGAAAGGTCATCGGAACGGGTGGCTCGCCCATGGTGGGCTATGTGATCCAGATTGACCGTGTGGACATCAAATGGAGCTCACACACCAAGACCAATAAGAAGGGTGAATACATTTACATTGGTTTGGCCCCCGGGAACTACAAAATCACACTGGTCGGCCCTGATGGCAAAAACATAAATTACCAGGAACAACGGGTGGGGCTCGGCGACCCCACAGAAGTGAATTTTGACATCGCAAAGTTACAGAAAGAGGCGGAGAAGGCGGCCGAGTCCAATCCTGAATACCAAAAGCAGGTGGAAGCACAGAAGCAAAGTGCGAGCTTGAAGCAGCTTTTCGACCAGGGGCGGCAGCTCTATAGCCAAAAGCAATATGCTGATGCGGCCGGGGTGTTCGAGAAGGCGCTTCCTCTCGCCAAGGATCGAAATGTTCCGATCATCCTTAGCCAGTTGGCAGACACTTGGGCTAAAGCCGCAATGGTAGAAACTGATCCTGAAAAGCGAAAACAGGACCAAGCCACTGCCCTCGACTATTTCAACAAGGTCTTGGCGATTGCGCCTAACGACGCGACGTTGCATAACAACTTGGGGAATTTGTATGGCGACATGGGCAAACCCAATGAAGCTATGGCGGAGTTTCAGAAGGCGGCGGATTTAGACCCTAATCATGCCGCAAGTTATTACTATAACCTGGGCGCCATCATGGTGAACAAGGGCGACATGGACAATGCCGCGGTTGCCTTGAAGAAGGCAACAGATCTGGACGCCACGAACGCCAATGCGTGGTACTGGTATGGCACGGCGCTTATGGGGAAGGCAGGCGTCAAAGCGGACGGGTCAATCGAGCCAGTGCCCGGCACGATTGAAGCTTTCCAAACCTACCTCAAGCTTGAGCCTAATGGTAAGTGGGCTCCCCAGGCTCAAGGCAGCATTGAAGCACTCTCGACCAAAGCCAGCCTGGAGTATAAGAAGACCAAGAAGTAATTTCTTCGGATAGCCGCAAGCCCCGCAGCATTGTTCCCAACTTTGCTGCGGGGTTTTTGCGTTGATAAGGGATTCAAATGAGAGCATTTTGGCTGGTTTGCTCGTGCGCGGTGCTTTGGGTTCAGCCGCTCCTTGGCGACATTATTTACCAAACCAATCCCCAGGGCAGCGAGGTCGTCTTGCAGCGTGACGCCATTGTCACCCAGCAGGACTCGTCATTTGTAGTTTACAAGCACTTCGACCTTAAGGAACGCCGGGTCATGGTGGTGCGGTTAAACCGGGGCAGCTTGCCCATCCGCGTGCAAACAAGCAGTGCCGCCGCCCGCGCGCAAATTGTGACTATTTGGAAGCATTTCGGATACAAGGCGAGCATCACCGATCAAGCAGGGAAAATCACTGAAGTCTATGATCTCTACCTCGATTTCTATCCGCCCGGAGGCCGTGGCTCCCTGCTGGAATCGATTCCTGCCCGCACGGACTTCCCGCTGCTCACCGACAGTGCGGGGCCGGATGAAATCGATTTCGACAAGATCGAGCACGTAGAAATCCAGGGAGACAAACTCAGTGTCGTTCTGCGCGAGGAGAAAACAATCACCGGGAAATTCCTCATGCCGACCACTCAACCCGCTGAAGTCCGCGTCCTGGGGATTACCGATAATTATGACCCAGCCAGCGCGGACGTCTTCGACTATTTCGTCCCGCTGTCCCAGTTGAAATTGATTTCATTCAAATAAGCAGTCGTCCGGAGCTACTTCTTCTTTTCCGCCTGCCACAAACCCACGGAAAGGGCACGCCCGCAGAATGGGCAATAGTTGACCCCATAATAATCGAAGCCACGCGACGAAGCCGCCTTGATGAAGTATTCCGTACTGATATCGTTGACAATGCGGCCGTCGTCAATTCGATGTTTGGCGCCAAAGTAAAACGCCCCGCGCTCAATCGCGTCATCCAGATGCTCGCAACAGGTCATTAATTTCTCCCTCTATCTCTCCAGTTTGAATCCCACTTTGATGGTCACCTGAAATTCCGCCACCTTACCCTCCGCAATGCGCCCACGCTCCTGGACCACCTCGAACCATGACATGTTTCGCACTGTCTTCGCCGCCTCATCCACTGCCGCGCGCACGGCCTCCGCAAAACTAACTGGAGAGGTGCCCACGAGTTCAATCACTTTGAAAGTCCCTGCCATAAGATGTCTCCTTTTGTTTAAACGCGAAATGTCTGAAGATTTCAACCCGCAACATTCTACTCCGGATTTGAATTGGCCGCAGCCGGAAGACGCCGTTGAGGATTTGACCTGGCGATGGGGCCTGAAGGATTCGCCCTCCAGCCGAGCCCCGCCCGCGGAAGGAGGTCGCCGCAGGAATTGAGTTTTCCATTTACCAGCTCAATTCGAGAGGCCCTCCGCCAACATCTTGACTTGATTGAGGGGAGTTAGAAGACCGCGCAACTGGAATCAACCAATCATTTCCCTACAAATTGGTTGTCAATCGACTTCTGAAGAACATTCACAAATGTTTCCCAAGAGCAACGGGGCTTTCCAGCGGAGTGGCCACAACCCGGCACCAAGACGTCTTCCTGCGCGGGAGGATTGGCCAGGGAAAGCGGTGTGGCGCTTCGCATCTCCTGCAGGGTCTGTGCCAGATACTGTGTGCGCACGGAATACTTTCGCGTGCCCGGTTGCTGCCAGAGTGAAAAGACTAGCGCGCCACCGGGCGGCGTATCGTCCGGCTGATACCCTGGCAAGTGCCAGGAGAGACCTAACATGCCGGAAAGACTCGATAGATTGGTATCGTGCCCCGACAGGATCAAGACCGCGGTTCCCGGGGCTCCCAGCGCACCTGGCACAGCTTTGCCCGTTTCCGCCTGCTCCATCGATAGCAGCAGATGATCCAAAAGGTTTGAGCCCTTTGCCCGGGCCAGATAAGGGGTGCGCCGCGTCAGGTCCGAAGACAAGGCGTGAAGTTCAAGAATGTGCAGAAGTTTAGTTTCGTCCAGCCGCCCCCATCCCAGATCTTTCCCTTGCATCCCATTTGCGTATTCAAGTAGAAGACTCTCACCAAGCGACGATCCCAAACCCAAGGCCTCACTCAGTTGAATGGACTTTTCCGCTGTCGTAACGCTAAGCCCCGCAGGAGGTTCTATCAACTTTTGGGGAGGATTGCCTCCACCCACCAACACCGATTGAAGTGCCTCAAATGCGGCTCGATGTAGTTCCAGAAAATGGCTGGCATTGTCGCCCAGCCTCTCCTTTATTTCTTTGGAGGCAATGTCCATGTCAGGCTTGGCGAAACCAGCCCCGCCAGGCGAGAAGAGCGGATCATGGGTTCCTTCAGGGGCTGAATGGACACTAACGGCGCAGCCCGGAAGCAAAGTCTCTGCCAACGCGTGCCCGGTTTCAAGCGTGCGCTGGTCCGTATCCGCATGGATATAGACCCGGTCAGCGTCTGCGCATCCTTGCGGGGCCAGCAGGTGTTCGCTCAAAAGCCACTCGCGGTAGTAAGTCCCCATGAGCTGCATCAAGACTCTTCCGTGCGGCGTCAGGTAGCCGGGAGGAACGCCCCAATCCGGCCACGCCTCTGACGAGTACTGGTTGAGGCGGTCGGAAGTCCAGGTAGGTGAGCGCACTCCGTGCCGGGTGATGATGACCACGTAGCGCAGTTGCGGCGTGACGGCAGGCCCAGCGGATACCATGCAGGCGCCAGCCACCCACGCCATCAGGACCATGAGCAATGTTCGAAAATGTTTCAACTCGACCTCGCAATATTAGGATGAACGCTCAGCCCCCGTTAATCCTACCGGCCATAAACCAGAACATGAAAAGTTCCCATAACGGGTTTCGGCGACAGAGCGGCCTGCCCTGCGGTGGGAGTTGCCGCCGGAGCAAAGTCCACCGTGTCCAGAAACAGATCGTGGGTTTTGGTATCGAGACCCAGGGTCTTGGCGCCGAACTCCGTCTTGACCGTTTCGACCACGCTGAATTTATCCGGCGAGTCTTCGTGGAAGATGTGAACCATCCCTTCCTTGGTCGAAGCAAAGATCATGCCGGTTTCCGGTTCATAAGCGGCGGCGTCCGCACCCCCTGAAATCGGGAACGACTGGATCACCTTCCCGCGATCAGCGTCGACCACAACAAGCAATTGGGGGTTGCGTCCGGCGCTGAACAGCCTCCGGTGCTGAACGTCGATGGCGAGCCCGGTGACTTTCCCCGCCGGCGCCACCGGCCAACGCGACTTGATGGCGAGCGAGTGCGAGTCAATTGCAACAATTTCATTCTTATCGGCGATGTTGATATAAACCGTCCCTTTGCCGTCAACAACGGTGGATTCCGGAGAACCGCCCAATTTGATGGTCCCAACCACGGCACAACTCTTCGCATCGATCACGGATGAGCTGTTGGGGTCCCCGTTCTGGGCAAAGACGCGTTTGGAGGCGGGATCGTAGACGATTGAGTCAGCGTCGTTATCCGTCTTCACCTCGCCGGTAACCTTCAGCGTTTTCAGGTCGAAGATGATGACCTTCCCCTGGCCTCCATCCGTGATGAATCCCCGCCCGAACTCAGCGGCGACGGCAACCCCGTGGACATCTTTCAGTCCGGTGACATTTCCAATCAGGCTGCCGCTGTCTGCATCGATGACCTTGATCTCCGTGCCGTGGGACAGGTAGACGCGACGCGCAGCCGAATCAACCGTGATGTAATCGAAACGGTCCCGGGTACTGCCCTCTGCCGCAGCAAATGGGTATTTGTTAAGTAGGTGATATCCCCCTGTGCCCGCAATTGCCAGAACAAATGCGCTGAGTAGTAGAAAAGACACGCCATAAGCGAGACGTCCGAACCTCGGAAAAGCCTTCATCAAAATCCCTCTCTTTCATTGACAGTCGGATTTACGATTGCATTATCACTTCACGATTGGCCTACGAGGAAGAATGAGGGGCCGGCACTGAAGGTAGCTCATTTTCAGTGCCGGCCGAATGGTATGAAATACAGCAGGTGGTCATCAATGCGTTGGGCCTGTATTCCTCCCAAGCCCTGGCCGTTTTTCGAGACCTGCCACCTTATGGTTCGGTGAGCACCAGCCTTCGACAATCAGAACTCGAGGCGAAGCATGAACTGAAGCCGCCGCGATGAGCCGATTCCCGTGGCGCCAGTGTTCAGCTCGCTGGTGATCACCCCGAACTCGCCCGGCCCATCCGAAACATCGGAATCCGGATCGCCGTATATTGGGTGGTTCAGGAGATTAAACGCCTCGGCGCGGAACTCCAATTTCAGCTGTTCGGTAAGGGGAATGTCCTTCTGCAACGCCGTGTCGATTTCATAGTACCCCGGTCCGCGTCCGACGTTGCGTCCCAAGTTCCCCCACGTATCTTTGGCCGGGGTCGCGAAGGCGTCTGGATTGAACCAGTTGTTGATGCTTTTTCCGGCCCCGGCCGGGTAAAGGGGCATGCCCGCGACCAGGTCAGGCCGTTGAGCCTTTTTGTTGCCGTCGGGAAGGGCCGACGCTTTCCGGTCGATTTCGATGTCAATCGGGCGGCCCGTCATTGCCGAAAGGATCCCACTTAGTTGCCAGCCGCCCAGCACCTTTCCAGCCGCGCCTCCGTTGCTTAAGAATGGCTTGCCGGGTCCAAATGGAAGCTCGTAGACTGAATTGATCGAGAGGGATTGGCGAATATCGATGTCCGAACTACTGTAGGAACATCTAATGCACGACACGTTTTCGATGTTTGTGGTATCCCCCGCTCCGAAACCTTCGTCCGCCAGACCGTGCGACCACATGTACTGCGTCCCCCACAACCATCCATTGGCCAAAGTGCGCTTCAAGGATACCTGAAGGGAGTGGAAGTTGCTGTTGCCGAGGTTATTTTTGTAGCCGTACTGGCCAAAGGTGGGTATTGGACGCAGGCCCGTTTCCGGATCGATGACATTGGCCTGTAATTTTCCGAACAGCCTATGCCCCTCGCTGCCGTCGTAAGCAATTTGGCCGATGAAATTACCCGGGAGCATGCGCTCGACGGTAAAATCCCAATTTTCGAAGTATCCGTCCTTGCGGTTCGGATCCCACGCTTTGGGCGAGTATAACGGGGCGGGAAGCAGGGCTGGAAGAATTGGCCACGCAAGGTTTGCCACATCCGCTGACGAAACGGCAAACCGTTGGTCCGTACTTTCGTGCCCATCGGTAAAGTCGTCCATTTGGTCCGGTGAGAAGTACATCCCGAACCCGGCGCGGATGACCGTTTTTCCTGCGCTTCCTCCGGGGGCCCAAGCCAAACCCAGCCGTGGTGCAAAATCCAAATAGTCCGGCGAGTACAGCGGCGTGCCTTGCGGGCAAAAACCTCCGCACGAAACCTTTACCACGGCCTGGCGGCCAAATGCTTCTTTCAAGACCGAGTAATTCTCGTAGCGCAATCCGTAGTTGAGGGTAAGGTTGGGCCGCACCTTAAAGGTATCCTGAATGTAAGGCATGATGTAGGTGCGTCGTTCGCCACCCAGGGTCAACGGCCCGACGTAGGAATAGCTGTCAACAACATTGTTCAGGAAATCATCCGTGCTGTCGTAGGAGAGGTCCCCGTTCGCGATACTTTCATCCGAATTGTTCAGCCGGTGCCGCTCCACGCCGATCCCCATCTTGATGGTGTGCCGGCCTCGAACGATGGTCAGGTCGTCGTAGCCATCAATTGTCGTGCCGACTTCTGTGTCGAGTTGGCTATCGCTGGGAGTATCGAAGGGGCCGCTCACGTCCGCACAGATCGTGCCGGGCAGCCCGTTACCGGCGGCTGAGAGGGGACACGTGCCATTCTGGTTGTGGTGCAAGGCGGAACGGTTGATTCCCCCTCGGAGCTCGTTAATGATGTTCGACGAGAAGGTATGCGTTAGCTGAACAACATAATTGGAGGGGCGGATGAGAGGGTTATCGACGCCGCCCAGCGTGTCGAGCGGTGCGATTGAGGTGGAATCGTCGATATTCATCCGGGCGAAGATGGAGGTTTTCGAAGTGAAGGTGTGATCCAATCGGAACATCCCGCTATCTTCGCGGACGTTGTCACTCTGCGGTTGAACCCATTCGTTGGTGATGCCGTCACCGACGGGGATCAACAGTCCGTTGTTCGGCCACTGGGCGAGGAAAGGGGTGAGAACGGAATTGGTCACACTTTCCCGAAATGCGGCGTTCGGTACAAACCCGATCACGGTGCTATCCAGGCGCTGCCGGATCCCTTCGTAATCCATGTAAAAGAAAGTGCGGTCCTTCTTGATAGCCCCGCCCACGCTGCCGCCGAACTGGTTCAAGCGAAAGGGCGGGAGGCTGGTATCGAAGGGCCCGCGCGCGTCGAGGACGTTGTTGCGCAGGAAATCGAAAGCCGAACCGTGTAATGCGTTCGTGCCTGTTTTCGATACGATACTGATGATGGCCCCGGCCGACCCGCCCTGATCCGCGGTATAGACTGAGGAACTCACGCGGAACTCCCCAATCGATTCCAACGAAATGGCAAGTCGCACACCCACCTTCTGGCTCTGCTCCTGGACGCCCGTGGCATCCACTCCGTCGTAGGTGTAGTTGCTGTCGTCAATGCCCCGCCCGACGAATCGCAGATCTCTCTGGCCGCCGGCGCCGAGGTTGACGGCGCCCGGGGCGAGGGTCATGAGGAGTGACCAGTCGCGCCCGTTTAGGGGAATGTCTTCCACTTGCCGGGATTGAATGACGGNNACGGTTGAGATCTCGGCGTTGTTCGCATCAAGGGCCTGAGCTGAAGCACGCACTTCTACCGTCGTATTGGGTGCGCCCACCTCAAGCTGGACGTTAACCGTTCGGGTCTGGCCCACGGAAAGCTCAATTCCTTTTTCCTGGAAGGTTTTGAAGCCATTCCCCGTTATCGTAAGATCGTAAACTCCAGTTGGTAGGCTGCTGATGCTATAAACCCCGCTACTCCCCGTAGTCGTTTGCCTTTTGAAACCCCGGTCGGGCGCCACAAGCTCGATTTGCGAGTTCGGAATGCTCGCCCCACTGGGGTCCGTCACGGTTCCATTAAGGTTGGCCCGGTTGATTTGCGCTAACACCCCGGACGCAGAAAATCCGAAACTAGCCAGAAGCAATATGGATATAGAGCGATATTTCAAACTCATAACAAACTCCTCCTGTATTAACTAAATAACCGACGCATGAATTGCCGTCTTGGAGCAAAATTCTTTGTGACCTATGGGGCGAGCCACTTTGACAACAGGCGCTTGGAGAACACACCTGTAACGATGCCGTCTTTTGATGAAGTACATGTAAAGCGCCAATGACGGGAATGTGAAGGATGAGATGTCCTTCTTCCAAAATTTCCGGATAGTAAAATGGTGAGTCCGCTCCAATCAATCCTGGGCAGGAACCCGGCCCCAATTTCATTTCCCTGCCAGCGCGAGCTTGCTGCGAAGCCTGCTGCTTCATTCTGAGAAGTATGGTGAGGCTGGGGCGGAACTACTCCATCCAAACGGGTTAACCTGCCTTGTCGATGTAATTCATTGTGCGCATAAGATGACCGTGTAGTGTCATTTTTAGCTGGAGAAGTTGGACTCCTGTGATTGCGCAAAGCAGCCAAAATTCGATGCAGGAGGAAGAAAATGCTTCCTTTTGTTGTTGCCAATCATTCCCTTCCGATGTAATGTGAAATTAATCTTATTGTCACACTTGTGTAACATAGGAATTAATGGATGTGGCGCGGCGCGGCGATACCATTTCTGATGATGGGTTTAGTCCTCGGGGGCGTCTGCGCGAGCGGAGGCAACTCTACAACTGCCCCGGCCGTACATTCTGAGCTTGTAAGTCCCTATCAACAGTATGAACTGAAACTACGGGCCTTCTTGCCAGCGCCACACTGGCCTGCCGGTGTCCTTCTAAGCCTGCGCATCAACGGGGGGAGACCTTTACGAATGGTCCTCGACAGTGGCGCGGAGTTCATTGTGATCGGAAGTAAAGAAGCGCGCTCAGTAGGACTCTCCGGCAGATCAGAAACGGACTTGGTGGGTTTGGATAGCAGGTCCGCAAGCATCGGACAGGCGGAAAATGTGGAGATCGGTTCCGTCTCCTTCCGAAACTGCCCTGTGGCTATAGTAAAGGGCAAGGTAGTTGAAGGGGCCGACGGAGTGATTCCCTTAAGTTTGTTCTCCGACTTTATTGTGCGCCTTAACCTTCCCGAGGAAAAGTTGGAACTCATCCCCTTCCCGCAAGAGGGGAACTCCGACATCCCGCCCACCCACGGCGTCACCAAACATAATCTGCTCCTGGTCGATACGGTGGTAGACGGAAAGCGAAACGGGTACGTTGTCATGGATACAGGTGCTTATTGCAGCGCCATCTCCGCGGAGGTTGCAGGCACCTTGAAGGGCTTCCCGCTTGCGCCGCAGGTTCGCCTCGCAGCGGGGACGGGCGCGGCAACCGGTCAGCGAGTCTCATCCACGATACATTTCATGATTGCAGACCAGGACCTCATTCCTGATGAAGTTGTCGCCTTGGATCTCTCCAACTTAAGCCGGCACTGCGGCGTGAAAGTCGTGGGTGTTCTTGGTTTCCCGGCGTTGCGACCGTATATTCTTACCGTTGACTATCGTAACCACATGGTCAAAATCCAATCAAAATTGCGCGCTTCCCCCTAAGTTGCGGAACGAAGCCGGCCTTTTAAACGCCAGAACATAGGCTACAATAGAAACGGATGGCAGGATAACCCCTTCTCCCTGGAATGGGTAGGCGCGCAGGCAAAATGCGCACATAGCAAAGGTCTTTACGGCACTGATCGCCCCGTCCCAAATCGTTGGCGACACGATGTCACCAATCCCCGCCAAACTCGAGAGAAAACGAAGCCGTCAGGCCATTGAAAATAAAGAGCCGTAAGAGTCCCCTCCGGAAAAACAAAGCCATCAGGGCTTTGATAAGTAAGCCACTTACTAAAAACCACAGAATTGTAATTCGATGATGACATGATGCCATATTTTGGTGGAGCCAAACCTTCTCCCATTTGGTTAGAAATTGCACCCTGAAGTGAACCATCCGGATATTGGCGTTCGACGAAGTTCAGGGTAACCAGGGGGAAAACGAAAACGCGGGAACCCGAGTACCTGACCTTGACACCGTCCTGGGATTAAGAGAACAATGGAATTCCTTTTCCGCCACAGGGCTTAGGAATGAACAAACCCACCTTTGACTTCACCGCCTTTCGCAGCGGCTTCACCTGAGCGTGACGCCTCCAATCGCGTGCCGATTGCCCGCACTCTCACAACCCCAAAATTGACTCGGAGGAGACGATGAAGACTAGGCAAAGCCTTGGATTTTTTTGTGTGTTGGCCCTGATGGCGCTGCCCATGGTGGCGCAGACGCAGGGTGGATTTTCCCCGCCCTCGCGTTCGTTTACCTTCACCTATCAGGTGGAGCTGAAAGACGTTCCCGCCGGGGCCCATCGCGTGCGGGTGTGGCTTCCCCGCGCGGTTTCGGACGCGAACCAGACCGTGGTCCTGAAGAAAGCCGATGGCCCGGTTCACCTTCGCGAGACGCATGAATCATCTGACGGCAATCATATCCTTTACGCGGAGATCCCGCACCCGCAGCCTGGGGCGGCGGAATTCACGGTGCAGTATGAGGTGACGCGCAGAGAATACTCCCGCGGGGACTTGTCTGGCTGGGAACAGTCCGGCCTCGCCTCCACCGCCGCGCCGAAGAATCTGTCTCGATTCCTCCAAGCGGACCGCCTGGTTCCCGTCGATGGCAGGATCAAGAAGATGGCTGAGATTTGAACCATAAGATGGCAGTAATGTTTTAGC
>PLSX01000086.1 GCA_003165315.1 Acidobacteriota bacterium | reverse complement strand
TGAGTATCCTTCACCGCGACCTCAAACCCGATAACATCTTTCTGACCTATCCAGAGGATGACGCTGTAGCGCCGGTGTCCCACCGGCGCAGGCCGTAGGGGCACCCCTCGTGGGTGCCCAGAACGCAGGCGCAGGCCAAGCGCCTGCCCCGTCTGCCGACACGGGGCGGGCACAAGAACCTGCCCTGAACGCAGTGAAGGGACCGCCCCTACGTCCGGTCGTCGTCAAAATCGTCGATTTCGGCATCGCCAAACTGCGCGAGTCCGGAATACCGGCCCTGCGATGCTCTACCGCGACCGCCAGCCCGAATTGGGCTAAGAAAAGAGGCCAAAAGATGTTGCCAAATCGATCAAGTGAGAAGACAATTGCCAAGCCGTTATAGATTTCATCCCCAATGATCATGAGTATGCAGGAAATCATCTTGCAAGTCGGTGCTGACGGCGGTGACTTGACGCTCTTCGGCTCTCGAACGGCCAGCGGATGGCAATTCAGCCTGAGCGCAAATGATTCATCGCCACTGCTATTGGACGAAGGGGACCCCGCCATTCAACATACCTCGTCGCACGTGACCATGTGGGCGGATGCGATGGCGTTGTTTGACACCTATCCTCATTGGGCGGAGTTTTATCCCCTGGCGGTCCATCCCGATTTCCGTAAGCAGGTTTGGAAAGAGGTCGAGAACCGGCTCCACCAAGCCAGGTGCGACCAGCACTACCTGGATCAGTGGCGCAGGGTTTGCGAGGCATCAAGCCGATCTACGAATGAAACGGCGCTGTCCGTGGCTGCCCACTTTGATCAGGGAGGGAAACCTATGAGGCAAACGACATATCGTGGAAGAATCATCACGTACGATGAGGCGATCCACGCTATGGAACGCTTCGACAAAGAGTTGCGACCCACATTTCCACAGCGCCAATGGGTGAGATATGCGATCGAGTACAATGGCCAGAAGTACCCGCCCAAAGCTATTCTCCGACTTATAACTGGTGGAGTTGTTCCAGGAGGCGGGAAGCCAACGAACTCCCGATTCGAAGAATTGGGATTTGAAGTCGTAATGTTAGATGAGATTCCCGCTTCCCCCCCGAGTGCAGACGACCCCGACGAAGATGCAATTGAAACAGCGCTCTCTCTGGAGTATGACCTCGAAAACTCGCTTGTGGCCAACTTGGGGCAGCTCGAAAGCGGCCTAAGTCTGTATCGGGAGAACGGTCAGGTGGGGCAGCAATTGAATGCCGGGGCTGCTGGAAGGATCGACATCCTTGCCATCGATTCAAGCGGCAATCTTGTTGTCATTGAGTTGAAGGCTGGCGAAGCAGACCGACAGGTCTGCGGGCAGATTCAAGCGTACATGGGCTGGGTGAAAGAGAATCTGGCAAGAAAACGAAAGGTCCGGGGCATTATTGTTGCTGATGAATTCACAGAAAGGTTGAAATATGCAATTAACGTTGTGCCGGACCTCGTTCTTAAGAGGTATCAGATTGTTTTCAAGTTCTCCGATCCGCAATGATGGCAGCCCCGGGTGAAGGCCCCACCCCGAAGCGACGCACATGCTGTGAATTTCAAACCGCCATTTACTGAAGTGGCAGGAGCCTTGTCATGACCAAGAGTAGCAACTCTCCCCAAGGAAGCTTGCCCACAGCGAGAGCACAACCTCCCAATCTGCATATTTCCAAGCTCGGAATAGTTTCGCGTGACTACCGGCATGAGTACGAGAATGGATATAGAGATTTCAGCAAATCACTGCCCGGGGTATTGAAGCTGTTGGACGAACAAGATTGTGACGCCGCGATATTTTCTTTATTTAGTGTGGTTCCAAGAAGGTCATTTAATCTCCGGGCCTGCTTTAGAAACCTTCGCAAAATCAATGCGGTAATGTTGGAGGAATTCCACGATGGCACAGAGAGGTGTGCACGCCGATTTGTTGTTTGGCACAAGACAAATGGTGTTTGGCAAGAATACGAATTTGAACAGGTGTTTGGGACTTTAACGGGCATGAAAGAAGATGACATTCACGATTTTGTGAAAAAAGAGGTGCCAAGAAGAGTTATGGGAAACTGCTGCGTGCTGCTTTGTGGAGAGTCCAATGGCGTTAAGTACTCCCCTAAAGACCGAAAGGTGCATGATCCATATGGCTTGGCCAGCGCCATTTCGAAAAAAGTGGAGATCATACTTAATCCTATACATGATCGCATGACAAGATTCGAGATGAAGCTCAAAAGGGAATTCCTGTCCAAGAACAACCGATGGGTGGTTTCTGTTTGGAACAAAGGCAAAGTGTATAACAACGGCTTAGTCAGAAACGAAAATCGGCCGGCATGGACAATCTTTCGCAACGGGGAAGAAAGAGAAGTCGAGGTTCCCTTAACACCTGACGAGCTTGAGGTTGAGATCGGGGTTTTGGATATTGGAAGGTCATGACACTGCTGCCTACTCGGCATCGTTGCACACTCAATCTGCTTTAATGCAATTGGATTTCTTGGAGTATGTATATGCTGGAAAACAAATGGGTGAGGGAGTATCTGAAAGGTTTGTTCGAAACGAGCGGCAAGGGGCTTCGCGACGTTGAAAGGTTGGTGGATTCGTGTGGAATAAACGATCTTGAACACCCCTTTCTCGAAATAGGCTTCTTGCGGCAAAGCGAGCAAGTGGTGGGGTGTTTCAATCTGGCTGTCGCCCAACTCGCGTTATGCAGAGAGGCCGAGTCCGAGAGCCTGCTCGCAGATCTCTTCGAGACCGTCGAATACTGCAATGGGAAAATCCTTAAGGCTAAGGAAGAACTTCCCATGTTGTTGGAGCAGGTGGCCGAGGACCCGAATAACGGAGAGAAACTCGCTCGCCTAGGCTTTGGGTTGAATACCCTGGATGACCGCGAGGCGGCACTGAAGGCATTTACAAACGCGCTCGAACATCCCGAAAGCCTATCTCTCTGCTACCACCGGGATTGTCTCAATAACATCGGATGGGATCACTATTTGCGAGGCGAGTATGAACAGGCGATTGGCTGGTTTGAACATGCTTGCCGCCTTAAGCAACCGCCAATGCAAGATGATGACGAAAACGGTCCGGACAGTGCGAATGAGGATGAACCAGCGGTGCCTTACCAGTTGGCACTTGAAAATATACTGTTGACTCTTGCTAAAATGGGCCAATTGACGCAAGCCAGCGCCCGACTGCAGGAATATCATCGGTAGTTTGGGCGTTTACCTTCCTACGAGGGGCTGGCTCTTGAAAAGCTAGGCTTGCGACCGGATGTAATCTACATACGATTCTGCATCGAAAAATACGAAGGCATAGGATAACTATCTACGTAAGCGAGCGTAGCGCAGACCGCCGCCTTTGCGGTCTGCGGCCCTTCTCCAGGCTCCTGAACCCAAGGGCTGACGCCTGCATTTGAGATTCAGGGCTTTCGCTACGGAAGAAACGCGGACCCCAAATGCGGGGGTCCGCGCTACAAGAACAGCCTCGCGGGTGAGGCCTCGATATCCCGGGACGGCCTACGAACACGGGTTGGCTGGCGCGGCCCTGCGTTTCGAAAAATCATCAAGGCAGCGGGGCTCGGAATGACGTCCGTCGATGAGCCCGGGGAAAGTACCCGCGCCCGCGGCGAGGATTTCGAGCCGCATGGCTGCGCTCGCCATGCGCCAGCCAATACACCGCCAGGAGTGGCGGTGCTACGCCGCTTGAAATCATCCCGCCGTTGGAGGTTCTGCCCCTCCTGAAGCGAAGATGTTGATTTGCCGGCCTGTGATTTATAAGTTACAATTAAAACCGAGATCGAGATTCGCCATTACGTCAGCCGCGTGGGAAAGGATGTTTTTGACGAATGGCTGTCGGATTTGGCGGACGCGCGTGCGCAAGCGAAGATTGCGACCCGGATCGATCGCCTGGCCGCCGGCAACTTTGGCGACTGCAAACCCCTGCAAAAGGGTGTGAGTGAGCTGCGAATCGATTGGGGACCGGGCTACCGGGTCTATTACGCGATGGTGGGGAAGGTTTGCGTTCTCCTCCTCTGCGGCGGCGACAAGCGAAAGCAGTCGGCCGACATCAACCGGGCAATTGAATATCTCACCGACTATCAAGAAAGGGGCGAAACCTTATGAAACGGAAAGCCAGCGTCGTGCATGATGACGCCATTGTTCGGCGGCTCCGCAAGGACCCGGATTTTGCCGCCGAGTACCTGAAAGCGGCACTCGAAGATGAGGACGAACCCCGCGTTCTGCTGATCGCCCTGCGCCACCTCGCCCAGGCTCAGGGAATCGCCAAGGTTGCCAAGGCGGCCGGCATCGAGCGCGAGAGCCTTTACCGCGCCTTGTCCGTCCGCGGCAATCCCCGTCTCTCCACCTTGTTTGCCGTCACCAAGGCTATTGGCCTCAAACTCACCGTCGAAGCTGCTTCATAATTCTCAGGATGTCGCCCCGATGCATGGGGGTCCTACCGGTCGACTTAAGCTCATGATATGAGGGGGGGAAGAGTGTCAGGCGAGCAGCTCCGCGCCCTGCCAAAACCTTTGCGGCGGAAAATTGGCCAACGGCTTGAGGTCTTGCAGAGCGGCCTCGCGGGCGACGTTAAGAAGCTCACGGCACGCGAACAAAAGTATCGCCTGCGCGTCGGGAGCTATCGTCTCTTGTTCCGGCTGGAGGATCCGGTCATCTTCGTGTGATCGCCGCCCTGCGTTTCGAAACATTATCAAGGCAGCGGGGCTCGAAATGACGTGTGTCGATGAGCCCAGGGAAAGTGCCTGAGCCCGCGGCGAGGGTTTGGAGCCGGATGGCTGCGCTCGCCATGCGCAAGCCAGTCCACTTAAGGTAAAGGCCCATTGTGGCAGGACAAGCAAAGGGCCGTCGCGTTCTTATATTTCGGCGGGATCAGGTTCGCGCCGGGGGAGTGATGGGGATCGTGGCAGGTGATGCAGGTAATGGGCGGGGCGTCCTTGCCGAGGGCGACGTTGGGGCCGGAGACGGGATGTCCCTCCACCGGGTGATTGAGTTTGTGAGTCTTATCGAGGTTGAGGTAGGACCAGTCATTCATTTCCTTGAACGGGATGATGGTGCCCCAGGATAGCGTGAGCGTCTTCGCGGTTCGATTCACCTTCATGAGGCCACGGACGTGGCAAGCCATACAGACATCTTGCGGAGAGGCGTACAGTTGAGCCGGGAAATCACTGGAGTGGGGAGAGTGGCAGAAGATGCAGTTGCCCTCCTTGTAAGGCAGATGCAGGTCGGGGTCAGTGGATAAGGCGTGGCAGGTAAAGCAGAGTTGATTGGGGCGGGAGGAAAGCGTGATGTAGGTTGCCCCCTTAACATTGGCGACCGTGTGGCAAACGGTGCAGCCCATGGAAACCGCCGTGTGAACGTACTTCCCTGTGGCCTTGTCTTTGTGGCATTCAAGACACTTGGCGGCATCGACTTTGGCGGGCAGAAGGACGGGATGCTGGTGAAGGTCGGCACGCGCGGCAGAAGCAGAAAGCAGCATGACGAAAACCATCGAAAATCGGATTAGAACCTTAAACGGGTCGCGCGCGGCAGAAAGCGGCATGGATCACCATTCGCGGAGTGCGAGAATCTTGCTGACCCCAGGGAGGCCGAAGGGTGAAGGCAGAATAGCTGGAGAGTGTGGGGATGTCTGGTCAATATTGGACACCGAAGGAGAGTTCTTGTCGGCGTCAGCGTGACGCTGGGATTGCCTCTTGGGTTTGTGCACCAAGAACCCGGGCAACATCTCTGCCGTCGCGTTCCATCAGCGGTGGGTTTTGGATTCTGAGTAACACCCCAGGGCGTCGGGGTGCTACTCGCAAAGTAGTTTAGATTATTGTCTCCAGGATGAGACAGTTCGCGGCTTGAAGATTCACATCGCATCCCAAGGATTAAGAAGAGCGACCCCGAGGCCGGAAAAGTCTCTAACGATCCGTGTCACGAGGGTAAGGCTGTGTTCAAGAGCGGTGGCGGCGATCATGCCATCCGCTGCGCCAATTGGACGCCCCACGAGCAACCGCTGGCCCTCCAAGACACCCCAGCGCTCAGCAATGGCCTGCGTCACGGGAAGAATCCGCCCGGCAAACCACGATGGGATGAGCGCCTCAATGAATTCTTCTATTTGTGTGCGCTTGTCGCTCAGAGGAAGAAGCGTGGCGCCCTTGCGAAGCTCCCCCATCGTCACGACGCTGAGAAACTGCGAATCCTTGATTTGACTCTTGAGCCATGCGGCGACGTTAGCGTGCGGACGGGGGCGCAGTGTTTCCGAGGGGATGTTGGTGTCGAGAAGATAGCCTCTCATGACAAGTCCACCGGGCGACCGGTGGAGGGATTTCGGCTGAACAGGCGATCAACCTCATCGTCCCCAAGCAAGCCCCGTATAGGTTCGAATAGGTCGACCAGATTCGTGGCGTGCGCCGCGTCCGATGGAAGGCGTGTGGCTTCCTCGAGAAGATCGGCGGCATAGGCTTCGAGCTCCCGGCCTTGGGTCGCAGCTTGGCGCGCAAGCGCGGCCTTAACCTCGGGCGTGATATCAATAGTGATCGTCATGGGTGCTCCTTTCCGGCCTTCCCCACCGTAGCGTGCCGCTCGCCCCTCCGTCAAGCGGGGCGAAAAAAGATGAACGGGAAATGGTGTTGGGACCCTTTCTCCTCCCGAGCGCCGTGTCCGTCCAGTGTACTTTCACTTTCCGACGCCAAATTCCGCGCGGACTGTTTCGACGCTGGTCGTGCGCCCGGCATGGCTGTCTGCCAGCCCTGATTCAATAGCCTGACGCACATAGATCTTACTCATCAGATCATCCCAAGTGGAGTCGTCGGCCATTTCATCGATCATCCGCCGGGCCTCGTCCTTGATGTTGGTCGTTGCCATTCGATGATCCCCCTTCGCTGTCCCAATCGTTCCTTAATGAATGGTACGACGGCCCGCATCCACACGCAACTGGTATCGGGGCCAGCGAGTTGCGGGTCTGCAATGACGCATCAGATCTGGGCACAAGCAGGAGTGCCTTCAGCCGCCCTTAAATCGCGAAAACGGGAATTTGGAGGAGATGGGCAAAAGCATAACCTTGGATCAGCCAGAGGGAATCGCCCGAAGTCGAGTCGATGGCGGCTACTCGTGGTTTTGCTTTTTTGCCTTTGACTGAAGAAAGTCTTTGTAGTGTTGTTTAAGCCATGTTCTTTGCTCGTCCGGTTGCAATCTGGCAAAGTCCCAATTACATTCGCCCATAACAACCCTTTGAGAATCCTCGGGCAGGTTCCAGAAGCGAGGATCAACAAGGACGGCGGCTATCTCGTCAGCATCAGTCGGACGGGGCGTGTCGACCGGTGCTCGCGCCGTGGGTATTCCCGTGGCGCCGATGATTTTCCAATCCCATTTTTGGTCGTCCCCGATGGGGTTGCCGAGAGAAATTTCAAAGACTCCGGTTTGCTCCGGCTCCACATCCCCAAAAGTTTTCTTGTTTAGCAGATAGGATCGATGCCAGACTTCATGATGGTCCGCATCACGAAGAGAAAATTCAATGCGAAGTTCTTTGACGATGTAGCGCGTCCCGTTGTAGAGATTTAGCTTTAACCAGCCCTGGTCCGAAACGCTGATTTTGCTGTGAAGGTTCAGGAGTTCCTGGGGGCTAAGCTCGTGGTCCGGGTTTTCAGCTTTTTCCTGTTGACTGGTTTTCCAACCGTCAGGATAGAGAGTTTGAACCGTACCCGTAAGTCGGTTCATCCGAACCGGGTACGCCACGCCCTGCCCCAAGTCAATACGGTCATACCGGTATAAAGTCGGCCATCCCCAAATTGTGCAGGAGAGGAGGATTAAGAGAGTTATCGGCCAAGCCACTTTTGAGGCGGTCATGACAAGGATTCTACCCTTGACTGTGGGGAAGGAAAAGCGCAGAAAATGAAACGCCCCTTCCATGTATGTGCCGAAGCAACGATTTAAGCGCAGAACTTCGCCGAACAACAAAATTTGGCCTGCGCAGTGAGCGGCGGTCAGGAGTATATTAAGCTTCAGAAGAGACTTTGATCGGCATTTTGGCGCCAAACCCATTCAAATGAGGCAAGTGTTGGGGTTGAAACAAACTAGCTTGAAAGATGCAAGCCCGGTGCCGGCCGCTGAATTCTCCGGCACGCCACTCAGCGACCGGGCAGTGACCATGGCGCTGGGGTTCATCCTATGCGTGGTGTTCCTGGCTTACCTGAACACCCTCTGGTTCTCCTTTGTCCATGACGACATTTTCCAGATCGTGGGAAACGCCTGGCTGAGGTCGTGGAAGTTTCTGCCTCGCTATTTCACCTCGGAGGTTTGGGCATTCAGGCGTCCGATCTTTCCCAGCGCCTATTATCGGCCGCTATTTTTACTTTGGTTTCGACTGCAATATTTGGCCTTTGGGCTGAACCCCTGGGGATGGCACCTTTGCACGGTTCTTTGCCACTTGGGGGTGACGCTCCTCGCCTACTACACGGCGGCGGAGTTGTTGAAGGACCGCCTGGCCGCACTTTTCGCAGCAATGATTTTCGGCCTGCATCCCACTCATGCTGAGGCCGTGGCCTGGGTTTCAGGCGTCACTGAACCCCTCTTCGCCATTTTCGTGCTCGCTTCCTATCTCTGCTATCTCAAGAAACGAGCTCTGCCGGGACAAGCGCGGACTTACCTTTCGGCCTCACTGATCCTCTATGGCCTCGGGTGTCTTGCCAAGGAGACGGCGGTCGTTCTTCCGTTGATCATTTTTGCTTGCGAATTTCTCTGGGGTAGGCGGACAGCGCCTTCGCAGTGGCGCACTTGGTTTTGGCGCTGCCTGGATGCCCTTAAGGTGACAACTCCATACGTGGTTGTGTTCGCGATCTACATGACCGCAAGGGTCTTGTCTCTTGGGCACGGGCACGGACCAAGGGCAGAGCAATCCTTACTCAGTGTGCTCCTGACGTGGCCCTCGGTCCTTTGGTTCTACATTCAACACTTGGTATGGCCCACACACCTCATTCCCTTCTATCCGGGGGATTACTATTCCAGTTTGGATTTTCATGGCGTACTGCTGCCTGCATTTGCGGTTTTGATTGTAGGCGCGGTCCTTTGGTTTTGGGCCAGACGATCGACGGAAGCGGCGGTGGGCGCAATCTGGATGGTCGTCCCCCTATTACCCGTCTTGAAACTGAGCGCGTTCAGTGAAGGTCATCTTGTTCATGACCGTTACCTTTACTTGCCGTCGTTCGGGTTCGCCATGCTCGTGGCTTTGGGGTTGCGGCATTTAAGGATCGGATCGGGCCGGATTTGGGGGCAACCCGCTATCCAGCTTGTCCTTGCTGGTGCCATCGGGTTGGCCATGGGCGTGGAGGTCATTGCAGCCACAGCCTGCTACACCAACTTGAGCAGTTTCGCTCCTTACGATACGGGCGCCGGGATTCACAGTCCCAAGTCAGAAGAGGATTTAGGCCTATCGCTTTGGCGGCAAGGGCATCGGGATGAAGCCATCAAGATTTATCAGGACTTCTGGCAGACCCATCAGGACGATTGGGAAGTCAACTACAGCCTTGGTAGCGCCTATTATTTGACGGGCAAGCTTGCCGAAGCTGACCGTTACCTCACTCACGCCGTGCAGGTGGACCCCACCCAATCGGACAGCTTTTTCTACCTCGGGCTCACAAAAATGCAGATGGGCGACCTTAACGCTGCCGCCGTCAATGTTAAGCAAGCGATTGCCCTCCGTCCCGACGCGGATCACTACCACCGAGGCCTTGGGATTATCCTGCAGATGCAGGGGAACTTTCCCGCAGCACTGTCCGAGTTCCGCAAGGAGGTGGATCTGGACCCCGACGATGCAATCTCCCTGCAACAGGTTAGGAACATTGAAGCCGTGCTGGCTGCGGGACGGAAAGGAACCCCCCCGCCCTCTCCCCCCACTTCTGGAAGTTCAACCGCCCACTAATTTCCCCGGATAAAAACCATTCTGCCCACCCTCGTACGATATGTTGCGCCAAAAATGGAACCGGCATATTATCCATCTGATTCAAGTCGAGATCCCGATTCACCTACACAAATCGTGGGGCCTGTATACCTGAGGGAGATTGTCCATGGGAAAAATTAATTGGGCACGGGTACTGTTGGGCGGATTCGTTGCAGGGTTTGTGATCAATGTGTTTTTTCTTGGCCCTAGTTTGGGCGCCTTGCATCTTTCGCTCAGTTGGGCGCGGGAACAGACCGTTGCTGTCGCCATTCTTCTGTTTGCATTGGTTTTCATCGTGACCATCTTGGTCACTTGGTTTTATGCGGCCGCGGGTTTGCGGTTTGGGACTGGCTTGCGGACTGCTGCACTGGTAAGCCTTATTTCCGGCCTCCTCGTAGTTTTTTTTCAGTATATCGGATGGATTATGACCTCAAGGTTGATTCCGGGAAATGTGTGGGCAACGGATGCGGGGATCGCCTTTGTGGCCGTGGTCATCGCAACCCTGCTGGGAGCCTGGGTCTACGAGAAGCCTTCTTCCTGACGACTTTCAGCTATATTTCAGGTGGTAAAGCATCCAATACACGACAACGCCGGTGACGGATACATAGATCCACAGCGGGAGCGTCCAGACGGCGATGCGGCGGTGCATGTCAAACCGCTCCCGCCATGCCCGGTAGAGTGTGGTGAGCACCAGGGGAACAATTACCACCGCCAGAATGGTGTGTGAGGCGAGCAGACTCAGGTAAAAAGTTCGAATCAAGCCTTGGCCCGGGAAGCGTGTTACTCCATGGAAGTAATGGTAGGTCAGGTAGCAGACGAGAAAGAGAATCGAAGTCGCGAAGGCCGCAACCATGCAAGCCTTGTGCGCGGGTATGTTCCTCTGCCGGATAAAGTAGAAGCCGCAGATCAGCAGGACGGCGCTTGAAGCATTGAGCGTGGCGTCAATCAATGGGAAGTAGTGGAGCATGGTTTACCTGGGGACTTGAGAATGGTGTCTACTGCCGCGTTCGATCGAACATCAGCAGGGCGAAGACCAAGGGCAAATAGATAATGGACGCCATCAGCAGTTGCCGGGCGAACAGATTGGTGCGTCGGGCCCCCATGCGCGCGCCATAATACAGGAATCCCGCACCCAGAATTCCGGCTCCCACCAGATAGACCTTTCCGGCGTGGCCGGTAAATGCCGGAATCAGGCTTACAGGCAGAAGCGCGAGAGTGCAGGCAATGATCTGGCGAGCGGCCGCGCCCCCGTTCTGGTCATTGCGCGGAAGCATCTGCAATCCGGCACGGGCATAATCCTCGCGATACATCCAGGCGATGGCCAGCAGGTGGGGAAACTGCCACAAGAAAAGGATGGCGTAAAGAACCCAGGCTTCTCCACTCAAACTGTTGCGGACCGCAGCCCAGCCAATCAGTGGCGGCACGGCGCCAGGAAATGCTCCCACTACGGTGCAGAGAGGAGTTTGGCGTTTGAGCGGGGTATAGAAGATCAGATAAGTGGCAAGCGTCGCCATCGCCAGCATACTGGTGAGGGGGTTGGCTGCAACCCAAAGTTCCGTCCCGCCTACGATCGAAAGCAAGAGCCCAAAGCCCAGGGCTTCCCCATGCCGCAACCGTCCCGCTGGAAGCGGCCGGTTGGCCGTCCGCCGCATAAAGGAGTCACTGCGGCGCTCGAGATACTGATTCAGCGTGCCCGTTCCACTTGCCACCAGCAAGGTTCCCATCAAGGTGTGGAACAGCAGCCAACCGTTTATCGGGCCGGGGGCAGCCAGATAGAACCCCACCAGCGTGCTGACCAGCACCAGAAAGTTCACCTCAGGCTTGGTCAGCGTCCAGTAGTCGGCCAGATGAACCAGCCACGCCGGCCGTCCGGAAGAGACGGGCATGGGATACGAGTTTTGAGTGCCCTGAGACATGCTGTGGGTTGATACCGCTTGGCGGCGAAAGCCCGCCCGTTCTTAACATTCCATGCTCGAGCCCGGCGCTGCTTTACGTCGTCGCTTGATGCGGCGAGGAAGCGATCTTTATTTCCTCTTTCGGACTTACCAGGAACCGCCGCGCCTGATAAGTAAGATACAGGCTCGTCAGCAGAATCAGTGCGCCCACGGTTACGTGGGCGGTGGTGATATCCACCACAGGCGGCAATGGCTGGGGAGCGCTGCGCGCGGCCATCTTCATAAAGTATGATCCAATGCCCAAGAAGAGCTGCGTCACCACCAGCCCCCCCAGCAGCAGAGCGGGACGCAGCAGGCCCGGTTGTTTGCTGAAGCGCATGAGCGCCGTCGAAACAAGATGCCCCACAAGCAGTGTCACCACGCATGCTCCCACGACGTGAGGTGTGATGATCCCCACCTTGGAATGCCGGTATACCGCGCCCAAAATTAGTTGTACCAGAATGACCCCGGTGGTGATCGTGGTGAAGAGCTGGAAGGGAGGATTGGCGGTGTCTTCCACTTTCGTCTCGTCCCATTTCCAGTCAGCACCAGTAAAGAAGGCAAGGCTGGATGCGAGGCAGAAGAAAATCTGCCCCAGCGTCGCGTGCGCCGTTGAGATCGCCACGGGGAGATAAAATAGCACCGTGATGCCGCCCAGCAATGCCTGCGCAAAAACTGCCATCACGGCGGCAAATGCCACCCACCCGACCCAGCGCCGCGCCTCCACCCGCCAGATCCATAGTGCCAGCAGAATAGTGAGGATGCCCACGGTGCCGGCAATCATGCGGTGGCCGTGTTCAAATTTCACCCCTCCCACCATGCGGGGCATGCGGAAGGTGCCAAAGGAAGTGGGCCAGTCGGGAACTGAAAGACCTGCGTCGTTGCTGGTAACCAGCGCTCCGGCAACAATAAGAAGAAACGTGCAAAACGCGATGAAGGTCGCGTAACGATGAAGCCAGGGATGGTGTTCTGTGGTCGTCATAGTAATTGCCCTTGGGAGAATCGGTTCATCGGAAAATCGAAAGATCGTGAGACCAGGTGAGCACGACGAGGATTGGTTGCTGATTGCTCACCGGATCTGCCGATCGCGGGATCACCCGATCGAAGGATCTGTTTTTCAGATTCGCCACTCGTCCCTGCAACTCAAATTCGTGCTCAAGTTGCCAATTGGCAGGGCCGCAAAATTGTGCCGATACCTATAGATTAGCACATTGAATGGGCTAAATAACACCACTGCGAATTTTGGAATCAACGCCCTGTATAAGGATAAAGGTGCAAAAGAATAATGTCGCGGAAAATCATGCCGAGCGCAAGAGACATTGTGTCGACATTCCGAAGCTTCAGGCCGATCCACCGACTTCGGACCCCGGACTTCGGTCTGTCTTTTCAGGATGCTTTGAACTTGAAGTCAACGGTCTTGGTCTCTTTTGGCGCGACTGTCACTTTCTGTTCCTGCGTGCCGAAGGTTGCCGTCCAGGCCTCGATGGTGTAATTCCCTGGCGGCAGGCCCTTGATTTCAAAAGTGCCGCCGTTGCCGGTCACGCCAAAGAATGGATTGGAAGTGACGCCGATCCACGCCCGCATCCACGCATGCTGATTGCACTTTATCGGGATCATGATTTCCGGGTGCATGAATTTTTGTTGGATTGGCGCGGCGCCGGGCAATTGTGACATATTCCATTCCCGATTGTTCACTGGCATGGGGTGGATATTGTGCGTGGTGTCGTCGGAGGAAACAATCTGCAATATCTGGCCCGCCATGAGGCCGAGCATGTGGGGTCTGTACATGCACCCGTTCTGGTCAAGCGTCACGGTGTCGGTGGGAGGTGCAAAGGTATACTTCTCAGCTCCCGATTTCACGTAAACGAAAACGTTTGACAGCGTGCCGTCGCTATTCACCCTGCCGTCCTCAGCGAACACCGGACCGTGGTTCTTCTGCTGGCAGGTGGGGTCTTGGTCCATGTTGATCTGTTGCGGCTTGGGCCGCGCGCCCTCAAACGTAATCTTTCCAGTCACTTCGCCCACCGTGGTTGGGTCAATCGGCGTCGGCGCAGGAGCCGAGGTGGGTTCGTTGGTGGGTCGAATGGCGGTTTCTTCTTGCTTCTTGCCACACCCCACCAAGCCCAGCACCATCAATCCGGCAAAAAGCCAAATCCAATTGCGTTGATTCATGATCGGGATCTTCCCTCTAATTTCGTTTGACCAAATGGGCACGCATTAAATTCATGAAAAGCTTAAATCACTCTATCGTTATCGAAAATGGGTCGAGTGACCGGATGGTGCAATTATTCCGCCCGTTCAAACAACACGCACGTGGGCGAGGGCGCATCTACCGTCGGGCCAAGGGGTGTCAATCGCCCGGTGCTGGCATCGATGCGGAACACCAGCAACGTGCTGGAATCCTGGTTGGCGGCAATCAGGTAGTGGCCCGCGGGGTCCAGCCCAAAGCTGCGCGGCGTCTTGCCCTGGGTGGAATCATACTCAATGGGCGTCAGCGTCCCCTTGGCTGGATCGATGGCAAACACCGCAATGCTGTCATGCCCACGATTGGACCCATAAAGGACTTTACCAGAAGGGTGGACGAAAATTTCCGCGCAATCGCTTTCACTCTTGAAACCGGCGGGCAGCGTGGAGAGGGCCTGGATCTGGGTCAACCGCCCGCGCGCCGCGTCATAGGAAAAGGCTGTGATGGTTGAACCCATCTCCTGGATCACATAGCCATACTTGCCGCTGGGATTGAAAGCGAAGTGGCGGGGCCCGCTGCCGGGAGCAACGGCCACGGTTGGAGGATCATTGGGCGTCAGGGTCCCTTTGGCGGCGTCAAAGCGGTAGACGTAGATCTGGTCCGTCCCCAAATCGGCGGAGAGCACAAAGTGATTGTCCGGCGATACGTAAATGGAGTGCGCGTGCGGCTCCTTCTGGCGCCCCGGGTCCACGCTGTGCCCTGCGTGGGGCAGAACCACGCGGGCCTTGCCCAGGCGCCCATCAGCCAGAATGGGGAACATGGCCACGCTGCCCGCGCCGTAATTGGCCACCAGCACGTACGTGCCGGTTTTATCAATGACTAGATGTGTAGGCCCGTCACCGCCCGAATCCACCACGTTCAGCAGGGTCAGCTTCCCCGTCTTGTGGTCAATGGAGAAGGCGCTGACGCTGCCCGTCTTTCTTCCCTGGTAGTTGCCAATTTCATTGACCGCGTAGAGATGCCGGTGCGAGGGATCGATCGCCAAGAAGGCCGGACTGTTGGACTCCGCCGCCAGTCCCATCGGCGTCAGCTTTCCCGTTGCCGAGCTTAGCTTGAAGACATAGATGCCGTGGCTTTTCGTCCCGGTATTGGTGCCGATGTAAACGAGTTCGTCGGCTTTGCCGGAAGGTTGGTCAACGCCGCGCGCGCCCACATTGCAGAAGCAGGCGCTAAAGATTACGGTGAGCAGAAGGGCGAAACGGGTTGTATTTTTCATGCCCCCTATAAAAGCGCATTCCAAGGGCAAAGTGCAAGGGAAGTTTGAGTCGGATTTAGGGATTTCTTCTCACAGAGGCGCAAAGGCGCTGAGGATTAGCCGGAACCTCACGCCAGCCGGGAGGCTGCAGGTGTAGATTTCGCGTCACTGGAATTTGGAGCGAAACTTTGGAGTGCGGGCAGCTTGCTGCCGCTTTCGTTTCCAGCCAGCTTGCTGGCTGGAGATTAATCGGGAACGATGAATCCCAAATGGGGCGGGATTCTCGCAAGCTTGCTAGCTGGAATTGGCCCGCGTCCATTGCAGGAGGGTTGAGGCAATGATTAAGACTCTCGCAAGCAAGCTTGCGAAAAGGAAGGCGCAGCAAGCTGCACGCACTCCAGAGCTTTGCTCCGTAGGGATGGCTTAGGGTTTAAGGGATGGGCAAGACTCTATCCGATGGAACAGCATACTTCTATCCTGCGATCTTGCCAGGAGGGGAGTTTTGGGGTTCCCCTCCTGTCTGGCCGTCATGGGGTTTAAAGCGGGGTGATATGCAGACGATCTGAGCCGACGCTTTGGCAACCGGCTTGGTGGTTGCCTTGGCGCTTGTTGCATTTTTGTTGTCATCAGTGGGGCAGGACCACAATACGATATACGAGCCCCGATCCACCGTGCCGCTGACAGTGGTTCTTCTTGAGACGCCATAATTAACGGCAACTGACATGCCAAAATGTCCGAAGAGTCTAAAGCAGGCTGTAATATATCGTAAATAAGGAACTTATTTAGGCGTGTAAGTTTTGCAGGAGCCGCTGTTAGTTGGTCGAAAGCGAGTAGTTGTTACACTGTAAGGTCTGGGACTGGATGTTTCACGTGAAACATGATCACTTTCGCGACGTTGTGGTGGCTTTACGGGAGCATTTGCTGGTTCAGGCTTGAGGCAATAGTACCGATTTCGAGGCGCAAGATTGGAAACGCACTTGAATTCTTCACAAGAGGTCTCCCGGCGGCTGCCCATATGTCTCAGCTTTTGGTAAGGGAATTATATACATGAGTACCTTACTCTTTTGGATCCATGAATTCCAACATCAGCTTGAATCCGGCATTGCTCGACGTTTGGCTCCTCAGATTCTTGAGGGAAACAACAAAGCCAACTGATTGTGTGCCAACCGCTTCACGACCCGGAGTTGTATCCCAATGCCACACATGGCCTCGCGGACAGGCACCTGGGTATGTATCCATCTTGTCGGGGGAAATGACCATTCTCGATTTACATTGTTCGCACTGTAAAACGACCGATTTGATTTCGTCTAGACCTACCAGAAGGTTACGTTCAATGGTCATACTTCCTCCTTCAAATCCTATGCCGTCACCAGTTCGGTGGGCAGCTCCTTTTTCTTCTCTTCCCGCTTTTTCCTGCGGATTCTGCGCTTTGCAGCCTTGGTTTTCGGTTTCGGTCGGTAGGCCAAAACAACATCCGTAATCAGGTCAAGCTCGGGTGGGACATTCGGCCCATTTTTCATGCCGTCAGCTCCTTGTAGGTGATTCGCTTTCCGGCAGTCGCATCCACGAAACTTGCCAGCCGCTCTAGGGTGTGCCGCGTCACATTGCCTTCATTCAAGCGGAAGGCGAACTCATCAACGTAGCGGCCCAGGTGCTTCACGCTGGCGTGGTGATAAACGCCATGCAAGCCGCGTTTCAAAACCGCCCATACACTTTCGATGCCGTTCGTATGCACCATGCCGCGAACATATTCCTTGGCAGAGTGATTCACGCTGTCCTGTTTGTATATGGAGCCGTTAAGCCCCTCATAGGCCGTAGCATTGTCTGTCATCAGGGAAGACCCGAATTTCACTCGCGCAAAGATCGCGCCTTGAATCTCCATCATGCTCGGGGATTCAATCAGCATCGCCAAGGTCTTTCCGCCCCGTTCGCGCATCCCAAGGACCGTCGCTTTTCCGACCGGTCCGCGCCCGGCCTTGAGTTTTCGGTCTTCGTGTTTGTTCTCTTCCTTGCCGCCGACATAAGTTTCGTCAATTTCAATTAGCCCGCTCAGCTTGGATTTGTCATCATTGCAAGCTTCCCGCAGGCGGTGAAGTACGAACCAAGCGGACTTCTGAGTGATGCCGATCTCCTTGGCAAGCTGCATGGAGGAAATCCCCTTGCGTGCAGTCACCAGAAGATACATCGCATACAGCCATTTGTGAAGCGGAACATGCGACCGCTCGAAAATCGTTCCCGTACGTACCGTGAAGTCAAATTTGCAAGCATTGCAGCGGTAGTAGCCGGCCTTCCGCGCCGTGATGCGCTCCCCGCTTTTGCATTCAGGGCACTTAACGCCATTAGGCCACAGACGGCCCTCAAGATAGGTGCGGGCGCTGGCTTCATCGGGGAACGTCTCGAACAGTTTGAACGTGCTGATTGTTGATTTGCTCATGAACTTATGATACTTAACTACCTTGAGGGAGTCAAGTATTATTTTAAGTTTTCAACAATTATTTTTGACATAGTTACGCGCCTTTGTCTGTGCTACACTGGCGCGATTATGAAGCAAACTCTTCTCGTAGCATTCATGGCGGCGTTCCTCACATCGAACCCTACCGTAAAACCAGACGCAAACCCCAGTAAATGCAATGAGGCAAGCGATAAGAAAAGCGTGCCTTCCGTCGTAATACTCAATGACAGCAAGGCCGCCGCAGAAGCACCCCAACATAATCAGGAAGCACCAAAATGGTACCGGACCATTGAATGGGCCAATTGGGCGTTGGTCTTCGTCGGAGTCCTTACAGGCTACGCTGTCTGGCGGCAGACCAAACAAACCGCTTTGGCTGCTAAGGCTACCAGGGAAGCCGCAGACGCCACGAAGGATGCCGCCAAAGCTGCGCTGCTTAACGCGAAGGCATTCATCAATTCGGAGCGGCCCTGGATTATCGGGAGCCCATCGATGCCGAAACTTGAAAGGCCCAAGGATCTCCGCGTTATCCTCGTATATGCGTCCAGTGTCAAAAATATAGG
>PLSX01000204.1 GCA_003165315.1 Acidobacteriota bacterium | reverse complement strand
ACACATTTCCTAAACTGCAATGGGAACAAACACTACTGATGGCGCGAGAGCTGGGCGTGGAGGCGGTGGACATCGCTCTATTCGCGGGAAGGTCGCACCTGGATATTCAGGATGTTTTTACCGACCTGCCGCGCGCGGCCAAGCGCGTGAACACCGCACTGAACAATTACGGACTGCGCATTGCCGATGCATTTGGCCAGCCGGGCAAGGTGTTTGAAGAGAATGCCGTGAATCATCCGGAATCCACCGTTCGCGATTCGGCCACGGAGTTTTTCTATCGCCTGCTGGAGTTCTCGCTGCGCTGCAATGGCGGCCACATGACGCTGCTCCCCGGGGTCTACTTTCCCACCGAAAGCGAGGAGGACTCATGGAAGCGCTGCGTGGATGAACTTGCCTGGCGTGTGGAGGCCGCTGCCAATGTGGGTGTCACCTTGAGCGTTGAGGGACATCTGGGGTCTATCATTCCCACGCCTCAGGCCGCCGCCAAAATGTTGGATCACGTCCCGGGCCTCACGCTGACGCTGGATTACACCCACTTCACGTATCAGGGAATTCCCGATGCGGAGGTTGAGCCGCTGATGGCGCGCACCTCGCACTTTCACGCTCGCGGCGCCTGCAAGGGAAAGATTCAGTCCACCATGTCGGAAAACACCATTGATTACGACGGCATCCTCCACGCCATGCAGAAGGCGAATTACAAGGGGTTTGTGGTGCTGGAGTACGTCTGGACGGAGTGGATGGACCTGAACCGGGTCGATAACGTCAGCGAGACCATCATCCTGCGCGACCTCCTGCTGGCTCTGGAACGGGCAACTCCGTCTTCGGCACAGTAGGGCAGCGGAGGGGGGCATTTTTTGCGGCACAAGCGAATTGACCGGCGGGGGTTTATCCAAAAGGCGGGTGCGGGCGCATTTCTTGCCAGATCTGTTGCCAATTCCGAATTTCCGGTTTTTCATGCGGCAGAATTGGGATATGCCGCGGAGCAGGGTGGGGAATGGTGCGAAAAAATGCTGAATGGTGACTTCGCCCGGCTCATCACGCTGGACCCCGCTCACTTTCACGCTGCATTGATTCAAAAGGAGATGGGGAAGGGCATCTCTCCGCGCGTGGCGGTCTTTGCGCCCCTTGGGCCTGACTTATTGTCGCATTTAAACCTCATCGAACAGTTCAATTTGCGGGCAACTAATCCTACTCACTGGGAGCTGGATGTCCATTGCACCCCCCGGTCGCTGGAGGAGATGCTCGCCGCGCGGCCGGGAAATGTGGTGGTGCTGGCGGGCCACAACCAGAGCAAAATCAATAAGATCAAAGCTTCACTGGAGGCGGGACTGAATGTCCTGGCGGACAAGCCGTGGATTATCCGCGCGGAAGATCTGCCCCAACTCGAAGCCGCGCTGGCGTTGGCCGAGCAAAAGGGGTTGGTGGCCTGCGACATAATGACCGAACGCCGCGAGATTACCACCATCCTTCAACGCGAATTAGTGACCGATCCTGACGTCTGCGGACCCTTGGTCGCGCTTGGCCACGTGAATCCAGGCGTTGAGATGGAAAGCACGCACCACATTTTCAAGGCAGTCAACGGCGCGCCCAATCCCCGGCCGCCATTCTTCTTTGATATTCGCGATCAGGGGGAAGGGCTTACCGACGTCGGCACGCACCTGGTTGACTTGGTGCAGTGGACGCTCTTCCCCAATCAAGCCCTCGATTATCGGCAGGACATCCATGTTCAGGGGGGCAAACGGTGGCCAACCCCCATCAGCCTGAATCAATTCAAGCAGATCACTGGTGAACAGGGTTTTTCCCCGGAGCTTGCTGCATACGTCCACGGCGACGTTTTCGATTACGTCTGCAACAGTCAGCTGGATTACCAGCTCCGTGGAGTCCAGGTGCGGCTAAGGGTACTTTGGAATTGGGAGTCACCGGCAGGAGTGGATTTTCATCACGCGATCTATCGTGGAACCCGCGCAAGCGTCGAAGTGCGCCAGACGATCAAGGAAAATTACCGGCCGGAAGTGTTTGTGGCGCCCAACGGAGCGGAGCATCGCGCCGCCATTGCCGCCGCCGTAAGTGCCAGGCTTGAGCGGCTGCAAAATGTTTTCCCGGGGATTTCGAGCGAGTCCATGCGTGACGAGGTGCACATCACTATTCCCGACCGCTACCGTGTGGGCCACGAAGCTCATTTCGCCCAAGTCGTGGCGGAGTTTTTAAAGTATCTGCAAGCGCCACAATCCATGCCTGCGTGGGAACGATCCAATATGCTCGCCAAATACTTCACCACCACAATGGGCGCGCAGATGAGCGCTTCAACTTAACGCCCTCAGTCCACCCATAAGAAGTTTTACCACTGGGGTCCAACGCGGATGATCCTGCAAGGAAACGTATCTTGTAGGGGCTGGGCTTCCCCCTTTCCCCGTACCAAAACGCGGGAAGAGCCCAAGGGTAAGCTGCGCCGTACCGAGACATCAGTTGCAGGTTGTATCACGACCTCCCTTACAGGTGGTTCCGGAAGATTTCCCTGTGGGAGAAGGGGGGCAGGGCAAGGCAGCCCCTAGCGGTAGTTTACTGCGAAA
>PLSX01000224.1 GCA_003165315.1 Acidobacteriota bacterium | reverse complement strand
TCCATGCACATGCGCCATACGGTGACGGGTTGCGTGACGGGCAAACCGCTCACCCTAGGAGGATCCCTGGGTCGGCGCGAGGCCACGGGCCGCGGCTGCATGATCACCGCCGACGAAGCGCTGAAGCGCTTTCGCTGGCAGAGGGAAAGCACGCGAGTCATCGTGCAGGGATGCGGCAATGTCGGCTCGCAGGCTGCCCGCCTGATGCACGAAGCCGGCTACAAAATCATCGGTATCGCCGACATTTCCGGCGGCATCTTCAACACCGCTGGCATCAATATCCCACACTTGCTTGATTACGTTGGAAAGCACAAAACCGTCCAAGGATTCAAGGGCGGCGAGAGCATTGGAACGCAGGAAATTCTGGAGCAGGATTGCGAACTCCTGCTGCCGGCCGCCACGGAGAGCGTCATCACCAGCAAGAATGCCCACAAGGTGAAAGCAAAACTTCTGGTGGAAGGCGCCAACAGCCCCACCACCCCCCCCGCTGACGATATTCTGTTTGAGCGCGGAGTGTTCGTCATCCCTGACATCCTCGCCAATGCCGGCGGCGTCACGGTCTCATATTTTGAGTGGGTACAGGACCGCCAGGGATATTTCTGGACGGAAGACATGGTCAACGAACGGCTGAAACAGATCATGGTCGCCGCCTTTGACAGCGTGGTGGCGTACGGCGAAAAACATAACGTCAACAATCGCATCGCCGCCTACATGCTGGCCATCGACCGCGTGGCTGCCTGCATCAAGGTGCGGGGGATTTATGCGTAAGAAGTGAGGCAACGAGCGCGGACCTGCGGTGCTCGTCCGCGCTCAGCAGCGAGCGGAAATGAAGTTTGAGGTAGTTGGCACTATTACGAACGCGCTACTTGGACGGAATATGAAAACACCAACGAAACCTTTCGCTCTTTGCATCGACAACACCGATTATCAAGCCTCGCTGATTCCCGGCAAAGTCTATCGGATTCTCCCCGATCCGATAGCGGCAAAGGATGATTTGGTGAGGATTGTTGACGAAAGCTGCGAGGACTACCTCTAGCACAAAGGGTATTTCTTGTTTGTGGACTTCCCACCAGGAGTGAGGAAGAAAATTCTCGCGATGCAATGCGTTGCCTGAAAGACCGCCACGGTGTCGTAAGTCCCCGCGCACCCTTGCCACCTTACGACCTACCCACCGCCACCAAATCATTCGCGCTGGAAGAAACCGATTCTCCGCCGGATGAGAGGATTTGGCTGACAAGCTCTGCCGCCTCGGCAGCGCATCCCCATGAAAAAGTAACCCCCGCTCCGCCGTGCCCGTAGTTGTGAACGATGCCAGCACCCGCAACGCGTTCCACGCGAACGCTCTGCTTGCGGAAGGGGCGAAGGCCTACGCGCACCGGCTCCACTGAATCCAGCCGAGCCTTCTTGAGAATGGGCAGGAATTCAACGCAGCGCTGATAAATGCGGCGGATGGGCTCATAGTTGTCCAGATCAATGTCGGTGCTCCATTCGTTCGGCTCCGTCAGGGCGCCCAGGATCAGGCGGTCTTCACCGCGGGGCACGATGAAGACGATCTCCTGGTCCGTGGTGACATCGTCATGAGACACGCAATACGCCCGAGTGATCCGGGGAATGTCTCTTCCATCGTTGACCAGCCGAACCAGGGCTCCGCGCAAGGGAAACATGGGATCGCTCGCCAACTCCCGCGAACCAATCCCGGCGCAGTTGACGATGACATCGGCGGCAAACTCTCGCTTCAGTTGCTCCTCCTGCGGCCTCAAATCGCCATCAAGCTTTCCCTGGATCACCGTGCTCCCAGCCGCCTTGACTTTGCGCAGGAGCCACGCCATGTAGACATCGGTATCAACCATCGGAGCCAGATAGCTATAGGCATCTTTCAAGCCGATCCCGGGGTTGACGCCCGTTTGCTCAATCAATCCCGCATCATGAACAAACTCCCGCACTTTATTTCGAAACTCATTCATCTTGCGAAGATGCGGCTCGTGATCCTCGATTTTGTTACGGAAATAGAAGGCGCTGGGCCGAAGATAAACCCCTGTCGCAGGATCGCGTGAAAGACCCTCAAATTCCCGGTATGAAGCCATGCACCAATGTTTTGCCCGATCCAGCGAAGCCTGGTCCTGGTGATACCCGCACACAGCCGGAGGCCATTCCCATAGCGCGCCCGCAACCACAGACGTAATCTCCGGAGCGAATTTCTCCGCGATGATGGTGGATTGAATGCCCTGGCGATGCAGGCATAAAGCGGTGGTCAGCCCGGAAACCCCGGCTCCGATGATAAGAGCCTTTCGATTTTGAAAGTTCGTCATATTACCGCCGCCACCTCATGCGATCAGGCTTGAATTGAAATTGTATTTTCCGGCTTGATTCACGGCCAATGACTTGAGGTGGACCTGAACGCCCCAAGCGGATTTTCCATTATCCACTTTTCGCGCCCTAATGCCAAGATGTGTGGAATTGCGGTAGGGACTCAGTTTGAATTCTCGTAGAAGTAGAGGCCGATAAAGAAAAGACTGGCGAGGAAATAAAACACCATGTCCCGCCAAAAACGTTTGGGCTCTTTGGCGCGGTAAATAATACCGTGATAGCGCTCCAAGGTTTGCCCGCTGAGAGCGAAGAGCACCGTAATCACCAATAAAACGATCCCAATAAGCAGGAAGCGATGCTGCCGATCCATCAGATATGAATAATGGTCCATAAATCTCTGGAACATCCTCTCAGGGAAACAGGGGTTGCGCAAGATGAATTACTCCGCTGCAACGCACCGTTATAACCCCATCGGGACTTCCGCTTCGTTTAGGGTCCGTGGCAGGCGCAGACTCCGTGCTCGTGGGAGTCTGCGTTCTCCCAAGTGGCGACGTCAGAACCACAGACAGTGAAAGGCATGTCTGCGCCTGTCGCGTGCCATTCATTCTCCCCGTACCCCATTAAGGACAGCCTGTTCGGGGGACACTGAGCGAAGCTTTGGAGTGCGTGCAGCTTGCTGCCGCTTTCCCTTTCGCAAGCTTGCTTGCGAAAGTGCGAATCGTCCCCAGAATCTTAATGCATCGTATCTGGGCAATTCCAGCCAGCGAGCTGGCGAGAATTCCAACTCTCGATTCATCGTTCCCAATCGATTTCCAGCCAGCAAGCTGGCTGGAGAAAAAGCGCCAGCAAGCTGCACGCACTCCAAAGCTTCGCTCCTAGTGCCAACGATGCGAAATCCACGCCTGCATCGGCGAGAAGTCCGGCCTAGCGTTTTCCAACAGTAAACACCATTCCGGCGGAGATGCGCGCGGTATTGATAGAGCCCGAACTGCCGGGGATCTGATTGAAGTCCTGGCGGACGTAGTCGGCCTGTAAGAGGCGAATCCAAACGTGATTGCGCACCTTGACGTCAAGTCCCCCACCCAGCGCCATGGCAAAAGCAGTTTCCGGGGCTATCGTTACGCTCCCCCCCAGGCAAGGGCCTTGGCTCGAACAGACCGCTGGCGTAGCAAAAGAAGGAATTGTGGAACCCTGTACCGCGCCAAACAGGGCGTGAACGAACGGCGTAACCCGTGAAACGCGCCGGAAGGAATATTGCGGGCCAAACAGGAACATGGTTCCCGACCCTCCACTGCCATTCACCACTGCGGGGGCGGTGGTGCCGTTACTGAAGGGATGGCCACTGAAGTCCGCCACCAGGCCCCAGGCCTTGTAATTCGCGGCGACGGACGCGTTCCAACCGTTTACATTGGTATGCTCATAACTCGTTCCACTGTTGCCCAAGAATGAATAGCCGCCAAAGAGCTCCACATTCTGCGCCCGTGCGGCTGAGGCGAAGCAAAATAAGAGGCCAACCAAAGCGATTCGTGTTCGCACTCAATGCCTCCCCGGAAAAGTAAGTTTATGCTGCGTTGTGGGATGCCTCGAACTGCGGCCACGTTGTCGATTGACCACGTCATATCGCAGAAACACGGCAGCGCGCTGACAAATTGTCGTGGCTGGCGCAGACTTCGTGCTTGTGGGAGTCTGCGTTCCTCCAAAATGGCGATCCAGAACCGCAGACAGTGAAAGGCATGTCTGCGCCTGCCGCGTGCCGCTCATTCTCTCCGTACCCCATTAAGGACAGCCTGTTCGGGGACACGGAGCAAAGCTTTGGAGTGCGTGCAGCTTGCTGCCGCTTTCCTTTTCGCAGGCTTGCTTGCGAAGGTCTGCATCATCGCTAGCGAAGATTCGGGCGGTGTTGGCAGCCCGCGAAGCGGGCGTCGTCCTGTAGCCCACGGCGAAGCCGTGGGAAAGGTGGATAGGGAGAAACACCGTCAGCCCCGCAAGGGGCGGCATCATGCCGCGCTGCAGCCCTGACATCGCGCCGATGGGGCTCAATAATCTCCTGATCTGGCCGACATTCCCCACGGCCGGCTCGCCGTGGGCTAAATGACACCGCCACTCCATGGCTGAGATGCGTACCGTCCCAGTGCTAGACCTCCAATTTTGGACGAGCCTGAGTTTACCTCGCCCTATGGCGGCGTAAAGCCGCCTCTACGCCGAGCTGTAGCTCCACCCACCCCGTTCACCATTGCCCACAAAGGCGCTTTCAAGTGGTATAATCCAGCTTCAGGGTCCAGACAGATTCACGAAAGTAAACAAGAGCAGACAATCATCACCGCTTTTCCATCAAGCGTTTTCGAGCAAGATTTTTCTTCGTCCTCAGAGGAGCCAATATGCGAAGGAAGAAAAACTCGGAGGAACAACCTCCGTCAGGTTTTTCACGACGCGTCTTCCTTAAAGGCGCAGGCATGGCTGTATCCACAGGTTTGCTGGCGGCGCCGGAGGCCGCAGCGGCAGCGCCGGATCACTCCTCCGAGGTTCTGGGGCCGGGAGCCGTGCCGATTACGCTTCAAATCAACGGCAAAGCCCACAGCTTGACGGTTGAGCCGCGCGTGACCTTGCTGGACGCCTTGCGCAATCAGCTTGACCTCACGGGCGCAAAAAAAGTGTGCGATCGAGGCGTCTGTGGCGCCTGCACCGTCATCATGGACGGCCACCCCGTTTATGCGTGCAACGTCCTGGCCCTGGAAGCGGAAGGGCACAGCATCGAAACCATTGAGGGCATGGGGACGCAGGGTGAACTCCATCCGGTGATGGCGGCATTTGTTGAGCACGATGCGCAGCAGTGCGGCTTTTGCACGCCCGGCTTTGTGGTGGCCTGTAAGGCATTCCTGGATAAGCACCCCCATCCCACCCGGGAGGATGTGGAGAACGGTTTGGGCGGCAATCTCTGCCGTTGCGGCACCTACGCGGGGATTCGGGAAGCCGTCCTGGAAGCAGCCCAATCGCTGAAGGGAGGACGCGCCAATGGATAAGTGCAAATATGATTGGCCGGCTGCCGGGGAGCGCAGCCTCATCGGAACGCGCGTCAAGCGCGTCGATGGACCCGCAAAAGCCAGCGGCCGCGCCAAATATACGTATGACATCAACCGGCCCGGCCTCCTGATCGGCAAAATCTACCGCTCGCCTTACGCCCACGCAAAAATCACTGCGATTGACACCTCCGAAGCGGAAAAACTGCCGGGAGTGAAGACTGTTAAAGTGATTCTCGGAGTGGGAAAAGAGGTCAACTGGGTGGGCGATGAGATTATCGCACTCGCTGCCGTAAACGAAGACGTTGCCAACGATGCCCTCGGCAAAATCAAGGTGGAATTTCAAGAGCTTCCCCACCTGGTGGTGGAAGAGGACCTGAATAAGGCCGGCGATTACGCCAAGAAAGCCGGGAACAAGACAGCCGGCGAACCCGCCGGGGCGTTCAGTGATCCCGACCTGGTTGTGTCCGAGGGTTACTACGGAATCGCCGCCATCACCCATTGTTGTCTTGAATCCCACGGAAACATCGCGGAGTGGACGGGAGAGAAACTGCTCACCTATTCCTCCACGCAGAATGTTTCCGGCTTTCCTGGACAAATCGGGCAGGCACTGCGCGAACAAGGCATGGAAGTTTCCGATAAGAACATTGAAACCGTCTGCAATTACATCGGTGGCGGTTTTGGCAGCAAATTCTCTCCCGATGAGTGGGGCATTCACGTTGCCCAACTGGCCAAGACCACCGGCAATCCCGTCAAGTTGATGCTGGATCGCAACATGGAGATGGAAGCCGCGGGGGCCCGGCCCTCCGCTTATGCCAGAATCAAGGTGGGCGCAAAGAAAGATGGCACGCTCGTTGCGTGGGATTCCCACTCATGGGGCACAGGCGGTCCGACCGGTGCGGGAATGGTGCCACTTCCCTATGTGCTGGATATCCCCAACCGCTCATCCGCGCATACTTCCATCAGTACCCATACCGGACCCGCTCGCGCCTGGCGCGCGCCCGATCATCCGCAAGCTGCCGCGCTCACCATGTGCGCCCTGGATGATCTGGCCGCCAAGCTCAACATGGACCCCATCGATTTCTTCTCCCTGAATGCCGACCTTTCCGCCGGAAGGGGAAAAGTCTACCGGGAAGAACTTCAGGTCGCCTCCGAGCTGAGCGATTGGAAGAAGAATTGGCATCCGCGAGGTGACAAGACCCCTGGCCACATCAAGCGCGGCCTGGGCCTCAGCATGCACACCTGGGGCGGCCGTGGCCACAACAGCCTCTGCATGGTCAGCATCCACCCCGACGGATCCGTGGAAACAACGCTGGGAAGCCAGGACTTGGGCACGGGCACGCGCACAGCCATTGCTGTTGTAGCGGCGGAAACTTTTGGCCTGCCGGTTTCAGCCGTCACTGTAAACATCGGCGACAGCAAGTTCCCTGCCTCGGGCGCTTCCGGCGGCAGCACCACCATTGGCGGCGTCTCAGCCTCAACGCGGCGAGCTTCCGTCGATGCCCGGGACCAGCTCTTTGCCGTTGTTGCCCCAATTCTGGGTGTCCCTGCGGACCAATTGATGGCCTTCGGCGGAAAGATCCAGGCCAGGGGCGACAGCTCCAAACAAATCTCCTGGAAGGAAGCTTGCGCAAAACTTCAGGTGAAGACGATCCAGGCCACGGGGAAGAATCCTGATGCCAGCAAATGCAAACTTGGCGATAGCGGCGTGGGCGGCGTGCAAATCGCCGACGTCTCCGTGGATACGGAAACAGGCCTGATCAAGATCAACAAGATGGTGGCGGCACAGGATTGCGGATTGATCATCTCCATGAAGACCGCGGAAAGCCAGGTGTATGGCGCGCTGATCATGGGCATAACGTATGCGCTGTTCGAAGAGCGCATCATGGACCAGGCCACCGGCCGCATGCTGAATAACAACATGGAGTTCTACAAGCTGGCCGGCATTGGCGACATCGGCGAACTGGTGGTCCACATGATGACGGGCCCCGGTTACGACGAACGCGGCACCATCGGCCTGGGCGAGCCTCCGGTGATCTCTCCCGGCGCCGCCATCTCCAACGCTGTGGCCAACGCCATTGGCGTGCGCGTGCCAACAATTCCACTGACTCCGGATAAGGTTCTTGCCGGGCTTGCGAAAGGTAGGGCCGAACAGCGTTCGGCCTCCGGGCGAGCGCCGCTCGCCCCTACGAAAGGAGGCGTTGCCTAATGGAAGCCTTTGAATATGCCCGGCCGAAATCAACCCAGGAAGCCATCAAGTTGCTCACCGGCACAGGCGGCGAAGCTCATGCTTTGGCCGGAGGCACCGACCTCATCAGCCTGATGAAGGATGGCGTCGCTCGCCCCCAGCGCCTCGTGAGTTTGCAGCACCTCATGGAACTCAAGGGAATCACCTTCCGCGAGGAGTCCGGCCTGCGATTGGGCGCCGGTGTGACGCTGGAAGAGCTGATCGAAAACGCCGAAGTCCGGCAACATTATCCCGCCCTGGTTCAGGCGGCCGAGGGCGTGCGCAGTCCGCAAATCCGCAGCACCGGGACCGTGGGTGGCGACCTGTGCCAGCGCCCGCGCTGCTGGTATTATCGCGCCGGATTTGGCTTGCTGGCCGTTTACAAGGGCAAACCGCTGGTGCCTGACGGGGACAATCGCTACCACGCCATCCTGGGAAATTCCGGACCGGCGTATTTCGTCAGTCCGTCAAGTCTTGCCCCCATCTTGATTGCGTTGGACGCTAAACTGAAACTGCACGGGCCACAAGGCATGCGAGAACTTTCCGTGCACGATTTCTTTGTAAACCCAAAGAGCGAAAACGAAACAGAACATGCGCTGCGTCCGGGCGAAATTGTCACGGAAATTTTTGTTCCGAATCCGGGCGAGGCGAAGATCGCGGTCTATGAGGTGCGGCAGAAGGAAGCGCTCGATTGGCCTCTTGCTGCCGCGGCGGTTGTGCTGAAGCTCGATGGCGGCCAGGTGCAGAGCGCCCGCGTGGTATTGGGACATGTGGCCCCGGTGCCGTGGCCTTCGCCCGCAGCGGAGGGAGTTCTGAAAGGCCAAGCGGTGAATGAAGATACCGCGTGGCAAGCTGGCAAAGCAGCGGTTGCCAACGCCACTCCACTTTCCAAGAATGCGTACAAAGTTCAACTGGCCCGTGTGGCTGTGAAACGCGCAATCCTGCTTGCGGCCGAGGACGGTCAAACAGCCCGCGGTGACGTTGTGCAGAGTTCCGCTTACCCCCGCGATGAGACGAAGGGAGAGGCCTGATGATCACTGAACCTGTTCGCCAAATTGCCGAGCCCAAGGTGCAATGCCGCCTGATCCGCTCCAAATGGATGTTCATTGACGCAGAACCCGACCCCACCGTGCCTCGTTCCGGAACCAGCATCTGCTGGTGCGTCCATACCCAGAAGTGCATGGGTCCCGACGGCGACGTCGTCACCCTGGAGGCTTGCAATTCCGAGCGGGCTTGCTTCGAGCCTTTTTAGACTTGATTGCTTGAAACGGCCAGGGTGAAGACAGAGGGTGGGGAAGGGTGCTATTCGGCCGTGGATGATGCTGCGTGATGGGGCAAAATGACCCCTATCGGGGTACACGATGACCCAAGTCGGCGGGACATATTAACCTAAAGTGGCATGACATATTGACCCCAATGGCAAGACATGCCGACCCACATCGGCAGGACACATTGACGCACAATGGCGGGGCATGATGAAGGGCCAGGATGCTCCTTCCGCTGGCCGGATGTTCCTAGCTAGACACCTCCCCGCTGGCACTCCCCCCGGCACGATTGAAGCATCTGACAAAAAGGGATAAAATGTCATTAGGGGCTTTGCGACATTTTGCCCCGGTGGAGGTAAGTTTTGTTAAGACGATCCCTTATGGGTGGACTATCCATAATGTTTTTTTCGGTCTGTGCGGTTTCCGCGGGCGCAGCAATAAAAGGCGACTATATGGAGGCCCGCAGCGCTGACGTTTACACGGGCCCCTGCTTTGCCAATTCCGAAGTGGGATTGACCGGTCAGGAAGCGATTCTTGCGTGGAAAGTCGAGCAAGGCGATTGGAATGGCATCGACCTGAGCGGCCTGAGCGTTGTGGCCGTGGTCAGGGCAAACGCCACTTTGGGCGATCCCTACCATACCCCTTATCCCGCGCGATCGGTACTGATCATGGATTCCCGCGCCAATAGCGCCCAACGGACGGCCTTGGCCAAATTTGCCGCCTCAAAAGCGGGCAATCTTTTGGATCACGTAGTTCGCGTCGAATCGGCGCCCATCCAGATGACGGTGGAGCATGGCGATCTTCACGGAGCCGCCAAGTTAGTGGCAGGGCATCTTGCCCAAATTGAAACACGCAGCCTCTGTCAAGGCGATCACCTCTGCGGAAATGAATCGATCTATTATCCGCCGCTGGTGGCGCTGGTCCACTCGATGCCGGCGTTCACCCTCAACAGTTCTTTCTCCGGGCAGGGCTTGGGCGAAGTTTGGAAAAACGTGGACAAGCGCAGCGCCTTTGTAGGCAGCTTCTAGGCCGAGCGTCTATTCAAGATTCAAGACATGGACGATAAGGCCTATTGACGGGAAACTTCCAATCGGGGGTTTCCCGTTTTGCATTCTTCAACACATCGAAAATCGCAGGAGCGACATCTAACCTATATAGGACGCCAGGGAGGGCTCGTTCATGAAACCACGTCGTATACTCACACTCGTTCTCGCGTTTCAACTCTGCGTTGTTTTGAGTGCCTTCGGCCAGGGCAGTTACAAAGCTGATGCCATTGGCGCGGCACCGGCGGATGTTCCCGCGGTACTGCAAAGCACTCTCGATGCCCAAGGCGTTCGCGTCACCGCCGACGGAGGCTCGACCCTTTGCGAAGTGTGGCTGCGCAAGTCTCTGCCCACCAGCGCCAATCCCAACACCTCCGCCGATGTCCTCTATGGAACGCTGCCCGAGGGAGCGTTTCTGGGCGTCCTGCATTTCCCCAAAGACACCACGGATTTTCGCAGTCAAACCATCAAGGCTGGATTCTACACACTGCGCTATGGTTTGATTCCGCAGGACGGAAACCATATGGGCGTCAACCCTTCGCGCGACGCATTTGTTCTCTCGCCCGTCTCCGCCGACAAAAATCCTGACCTGATCTTGAAATTCGAAGACATGGTGAAGATGAGCCAACAGGCTTCCGGGACGCCTCATCCGGGATTCCTGGTGGGCGCGCCCGTAAACGGCGCCAATTTCCCTTCCATCACCAAGGATGACACCGGCAACTGGAATCTGCAATTGAAGGGACACCAGAGCAGCGGCGACCTGCCCCTGGGGTTCGCAGTGGTCGGCCACTGGCAAGGGTAAGACGATTTTGGATTTTAGATTAAGGCAGCACCTGGCCAACTTGGCCTTCAGATTAACGCGCAAAATGAGATCATTTGATAATCGATTGATGATTGTCGATTGGGAGATTTGATTCTTAAATTTTGAATCTTGAATTTTAAATCAAGAAATGGCAGCACCGGTTTGGACTTTCGACTGGGTACTTTTGCCTTTTGATTTTTGCCTTTTGACTTTTAAGTTTTGCGTCTCAACTCATGACCTCATCACCAACAAATTGGAGGCGATGGCAAGCGGGATGGATTTTCGCCCTGGCGGCCATCGCTTCCCTGCTCGCCTCCAGCATGTTGGCGGAGGAGGCCAAACCGCTCGCGATTCTGGAAGGCAAGCTGATCACCACGCGGGGCGACTGTCCTCTCGTGAAGAGCAATGGCCGGGAGCAGGCGCTTTCCGCCAACACGCCCTACCTTTTCCACACCCTCCAGGATAAGCGCTTGGACGGTCGCGAGGTGCGGCTGGAGGGAATTGCTCAGCCCAACAGCTCGTTTGAGGTTCACTGGCTCTACACGCTACATGAGGGCAAAGTCTTTAAGGTGCGCTATTTTTGCGCCACCTGTAATATCGTCGCCCTCGAACCTGGCAACTGCGTCTGCTGCCAGCGACCCACCGAACTCCAGGAAATTCCCGCGGAGAAATCAGAGAAGTAACCTGCCATGCAGGGCGTAGCAAAGCTGCCGCATTGGAATGCCTTGCCGGAAAATTCGTGATCCTCGCTTTTGGACAGGCTCGAAAGGGGCAACTTCGCGCCCGCCCTCCAAGACACCTTGTGCAACGCTAGTTCAACCCATTTTGTGACGCTTGCACAGCGCAGCCGCCGGTTGATTCGCTACCAACGGGCTAGTTAAAGGCTTGACTGTGACGCTTGCACAGCGCAGCCGCCTTTGGTTAGAGTCCCTGATGTTGCGCAGGGACCGCTCGTTCCAAGCGTCGAGAAGTAGATCTGCGAAGCTCCCCCAGCGGTGGATGTGTTGTCGATAATGATTGCACTGGTCCCGCCTACGGCCGCCAAACCGTCGGTGGGCGCAGTGCCAACGCCTAACGTGGTAGTAGTGGTCCATGAGTAAACGCACGCGTCGGTGCATTTATTCGTTCCGCTTGCGGTCAGGCTACCATTTGCGGTCACGCTTGTGAAAATGTAGTCTGTGGAAGATGACGTGCACGCACTCGCGCCATTATTACAAATCTCGGTGACCGGACCACCCGCCGCAGCCGCGCTCGTTATTGGATTGTCAATGTTGATTGCACACTGGACAGCGGAGGCGTTGGGAGGAGGGTTTGTACCACTCTGACAAGCATGGGTGCTGAAGCCACTGGTGGTAACAGGCACTTCCATTAACTTCGGCAGGTTAAGTCCAGTGGAGCTATTAACATACATATTGCCCGTTCCGGTGGTCCAATAGAGGTTGTCAAAATCACCGGCATAGAGGGTATTTGTCGTGCCGACTCCTGTGACAGATTCTGTGTATTCGGTGCTTGATGTAAATGTGGTTGGTAGATTGATGACGCCGTCGCACGCCAGCGACCCTTTACCTAAACCATTGCAGGCGCTGTTCCCCGTATTTGAGCCATTCATATCTGCCGATACAGATACATAGACCTGCCCCGCGCTGGAATCCACTAAAGGGCCGTCGATTATTCCAGGGCTCACTGCCACCTCAAAAGATTTAGTGACGGTTCCTGATGAGTTAATCGAATAAAGGTAGCCGGAAGCATCGCCCACAAACGCATTTCCACTCATAGCGTCATAGACAGGGCTGGAAAGCGCAGTGGTGCTCGGTGAAGTCCAAGGAGTCCCCACTTCGGCGGGAGTTCCATTAAAGACGGGGTGAAATTTGTGCAAGCCGCCGCTCGCGTCGCCCACATACAGCGTATCAGTACCATAGTCGTAGAATGGGGACGAGATGTTATCACTGCGGGAGCTCCCACTGAAGCTCAGTGTGGTCATGCAGGGGGCCATGCAACCTGAGTAGCTTCCATTAGCGATTGCGCTGAGGGTGTCGGGGCCGCCAGCATCCGCAGTAATCGCGAGCGTTTCCCCAGCATGTGTGGCGGTGGCTGCTGTTTGCAATGTGCCTGCAGTGGCGCTGGTAACCGTGGCAATAGTGTCGCCGCTCGGTATTCCCGTCCCGGAAATCCCCGCTCCCACGTCCATGGTGGTAAGGGTACCTGAAGAAAAAGTGAAATTCGCGCTTGTATTGGTAACACTTCCAGTCACGTTGCGACCCGTTGGCGTCGCCTTCCATGTTAGGAGAACCAGTTGTGCATTGCCGCTGCTCGGGGTCTGGATGAAGGCCAACTGCGCACCGTTGGAGGAGAGTACCGCTGAGGTCTTGACGGTGCCTCCCGTATTGAAAGCCCAATAGACCGACGGAACCTGCCCGGAACAACTGGTATAGAGATTGTCATAGGCAACTATGCTCGCTTGGCTCGATGACCCTGCCGTGCTGGTATTAAAGGCAACAAAATCAGGCGTTGTGGCGTTACCACAATTCGGGGTTGAGGTGGTATTAAAAGAGAATTTCGCCGGGGACATCCCCGCTCCGACTGTGGCGCTTCCGCCCAGAATCATGCTCCAGTCGTTGTTTACACTTGGTTTGGCGGGCCTTTTGATCTTCCCGATCGAGATATCACTCGCCTTCTCGATGGGCTCCCCGAATCGAGATATCTCTCTGCCTCGGGCCTGTTCCTCGACTCTCGCAACCTTGTCGGCGGCGGGGCCCTGTGCCGGGAGCCGTCGCTTTAATTGCTGATAGATGTAGCGAGGATTGGTAACGATCTGGAGCCAATCCAGATAGGTGCCATTCCGGATTGCCTCCTCCTCGGTCTCCGGGGTGGAAAAATAGAGATGATGGTGGCTCCAATCTTCCGGGACGCCTAGGGGCTCGGTGGGTTCAGTTTGCTGGGCGTGAAGTACCGAAGAGGCGGTGAACCCCATGGAGAAAATTGCAAGCAGAATGAATAGTCTGGAAAAGAGACCGCTGTGGTCGCGCATGTGATCCTCTTATTACTCGATTCCGGCGGAAAACCGCACGGGAACTTTACGGGCCAGGGGCCGCTGCGCGGGGCTAGCGGTAGTTTACTGCGAAAGTGCTAAAAAGAGGAGGAAGCGGTTGAATTCTCATGGAGTTAGCATGAGAGGGATGTATTACCCACGTGGCGTACTACCGAATTGTTGCAAGCCCAGGGT
>PLSX01000218.1 GCA_003165315.1 Acidobacteriota bacterium | reverse complement strand
GCCAAAAGAAGTTGCCAAACGCAGCCAGTTGCCGGAATACCTCCCCCAAGTGTCCCCGTAGTTCTTTGTACAGCGCCTTCCGCCGGTACTTGGGAATGATCACCACATGGTATTTGCACTCCCACTTCGTATGGTTTAGGCTTTTGCTCTCGTCCATCGCAGACCTCCTCGTCGTGTGCTTGGCGGCTCACGTCGTCGAGTGTCCGCGATGGACTCCCGGAACTGTCAAACTTTTTATGCCTCCCCGGCAAAGTCGGGGGGTCTCCTAAGGGAACTAGTTTGACGAAACCTCAATTAATGGGCTAATATAAGCCCATTCACAGTGGTCAGGCCCATGCAGGAGGGGCTGCCAATGCAAGAGGAAGCCTCCCATACGCCCCGTCGGTGGGAGCGAGAACCAGCCGAAATCCCCATTAAGCTCGTGTTGAAAGCCGAGCGCTTCAAGGCTGACAACTCAGCGGTCACTGTAGATGTTTCCCTGCGCGGCATGAAAGTTAAGACTAATCTAACTTTGATTCCAGGAGAGTGGGTGGGAGTCGTACCCAAAGGAGGATTCCCTCACGCAATCCCTGCGCGGGTAGTTTGGGCGCGAGAGGATGAAATGAGCCACTGGGTCTTTGCGGGGATCGAGTTCCTTCAAACCGCAGAAGGTTAAGGATTACCGCTCATCGACCGTGCTCCCTGCATCTTAACGAGTACAAGATGAGAATTAAGAAACACGTTCCTTGGGCACCATCGGGCAAAGCCACCCAAATGATTTTCCGGAAACTCCCACGGATCCACGATCTGAAGGCAAGGCAGTATCAGCGAAATTGAACCATGCTGCTTTTGTGGATATCCAGCACGAGTACTTTTCCATCCAATCGTTGATTATTCGAGGTAGACGAGCCCAACTAATTTCGCCTCTTCCCGGCCATCCGTTCGATACTGACATTCCCTGGTCCAAACGCTGCCAGAATCAAGAAGAAAGCACAGTAAGCCGCAGCAAACTCTCCGTGGTCGGGGATGGGCCAAAGGCCTCCGGGGAGACATGCCTGGTAATATACCCACGCCATCTCGCTAAACAGGACGAGTGAAATGGGCCGGGTGAAAAATCCCAGGGCTAGGGCCACACCACCAACAAACTCCAGGATTCCGGTGCCCAGCCTCCAAGAATCATGCTGAGCTGGCAGCCCACCAAAGAGGCCGAACAGCTTCTGTGCCCCATGCAAGGCAAAGATGAGAGCGATGACGATCCTTGCAAAGGAGTAAACAAAATCCCCCACATTGATGACCTTCGACGTTTTAACGGGCGGGGTTGGCGCCGGGGATAAATCGTCGTGAAAGGTCCCCAACTCTGCCTCCATCCACTTGTTCTGCAAATCAGGCTTCATGATTCACCCCTCCCTTCTAAAGTAAACGCAATTTTTCCAATTGATCTGCTGCCCACCCATAAGATACGCCTGATTTCCGCCGAAAGCAATTGTCGGTCGGACCGGCTAAGGAATGCAGTTGACTATTGGGCGGTTGTGCGACGAATAGTCTCCAGCAATTGGTCTGCCCGGATAGGTTTCGTCAATGTGGCCCGGGCTCCGAGTTCTTCCGCGGCTCGCAAGAACTCGTCTCCAAAAGTTCCCGACATTGCGATCATTTTGAGGTCAGGCCGCCGCTTTAGGAGTAAACGGATCATTTCCAGCTCCTGGTGGCCCGATTTCCCCAAATCCACAATCATAAGGTCGACATTCTCACCTGCCAGTTGTCTCAGTGCCTGTTCGCCCCCATCGGCTTCAAGAACTGCGAACCCCACCGACCCCAAAACCGTTCGTAAGAAGCTGCGGGACTCCTCCTCCCCGTCGACCACCAGAATCATGCCAGCCGAGCGCGGGGGGCCCAGCACTTCCCGGACTTTTGTGGCCAGAGTGTCGGGAGAAAAGGGCTTCGATAGAAAACCTGCCCCTGCATCCTGGGCCCGCGCTTGAACCGCCCCATTCTCCATATAGCCCGACATGAACAGGACTTGCATCTCCGGCCGCAGTGGCTTTAGACGATTGGCGAGTTCCTGCCCCGTCATGCCCGGCATCACAACATCCGTCAACATCAGGTGAATTGGACCAACGTGACGCTCAGAGTAAAGGAGGGCTTCCCAGCCATTTGCCGCAATCACGACCTTATACCCATAGCTCTTAAGGACAACCTGGGCAAGCTTGCGAATTTCCTCCTGATCTTCCACCACCAAAATTGTTTCTGTCCCTCGCAGCGTCGTGACCGCAGGTCTTCCCTCCTCCGCCAAAGGTGCTGTTTCCCCCGCTCGGGGTAAGTAAATGTGGAATGTGGAGCCTTTGCCCAGTTTGCTCTCCACCGTCATCAGCCCGCCGCTCTGTTTGATAATGCCATATGCGGTTGCCAGACCCAACCCTGATCCTTGCCCAGGTTTCTTTGTTGTAAAGAACGGCTCAAAGAGATGATCCAAGGTTTCCGCACTCATGCCCGTCCCGCTGTCGCTGAATGTAAGATGTATATACGGGCCAGGACTCACGTCCAAATGTTTCGCAGCATAACCTTCATCCAGGTCTACGTTTTGAGTTTCGATTATCAGATTCCCGCGGCCTCGCATGGCGTCGAGGGAATTTGTCGCGAGGTTCATCAAAACCTGTTGCAACTGTTCGGGATCTGCATCTACCAAGCCTAATGAAGGGCTCAGAGCAGTGGTAAAACGGATATCTTCTCCGAGCTGGCCACGGATCGCCTTTTCGACCTCCCTGACCACTTCATTCAGATTCAGCATCTTATTCCACAACATCTGTCCTTGGCTGAACGCCAAAAGGGGCGAAATCAGGCCTGCGGCTTGATCGCCGGCTTTCTTGATCTGCGCCACGCTCTCATGCATCGGGCTGCTCCGGGGAACCTTGCTTAGCAACAACTCGGTGTAACCGCTTATAACCGTCAGGAAATTATTGAGGCCATGCGCGACACCTCCCGCCATCTGGCCGAGCGCCTGAAGTTTCTGCGCTTGCCGCTGCTGCCGTTCCAGGAGTTTCTGATCGGTCAGGTCAATGATCAAAGCGAGAGCACCCGTGTACTGGCCAACTTCATCGAATAGCGGAAGGGTGCTGGCGCGAGTCCGAAGATCCTGCCCCCCCATGGTGCGTAGGTTGAGATCAAACTGCACTGCCACCCCTTGCCGGCAGCAGGCGAGGTTCTCCTCGGCGCTTTGACGGCCCTCTTCGTCCAGAAAGTCAAACAAACTCTTGCCCGGCATCTCCTCTTCGCCCCAGCCCAGCATTTGTGCCAGCCTTGGGTTCACAAAGGTTGTGCGGTTATCTGGATCAATAATCCAGATCCCTTCGGGAGCGCGTTCCACAATCTGCCGGTACTTCTTCTCACTCGTGCGCCGCAAACTCTCCTCTTGCTTGTCTTCCGTAATGTCGATGGCAGTTCCAATCCACTCCTGAACGGCTCCATCGTACTCAACCACGGGCGCGCCGCGCACAGCTAGAACTCGATACTCACCATCATGCCGGCGCAGCCGATACTCGGTCTTATAGGGACTGCGGGTTTCCAGTGCTCGCTTTAAGGCCTCCTCAGCAGGTTCACGGTCCTCAGGGTGCAATGCTTGCAGCCACCCACGGCCTCGGGCATCATCTCTGCTTTGCCCGGTGAATGTCATCCATGAAGGGGCAGTATCGATTAATTCTCCAGCGTAATTTGTCGTCCACACCAACTGGGCAGTGGCAGCAGTCAGTGCCTTGAAATGCTCCTCTTTTGTCCTGAGAGTTTCCTCCAGTTGGCCTTTGGCGACGATCTGATCGTTAAGCTGTTCCTGATTCGCCCGCAGTGCCTCCTCTAATTGCTTGCGCCCAACGGCATAGCTCTCCCCAGCACTGCGCAGTGTTTCCTCAAGGTGGGTCTTCGCCGTGCTTAAAGCATTGGACCGTTCCTCACTCGCCCGCAGCGCAGCCTCCAACTGCCTCTTTTCCGTGGCGTGGGATAATTCGCTGGCCCGTAATGATTCTTGCAACTGGGTGTTAGCGGCGGTCAAAGTACTATGGAGATCATCACTCACACGCAATGATTCTTCCAATTGCTTGTTGGCAACGGCCGAAGCGGCAAGCCGTTCCTCACTCACCCGCAACGATTCCTGGAACTGAGCGCAGGTGGTCGTCAGGGCATTGCGATTCTCTTCGCTCACCCGCAGGGATTCTTCCAGTTGGGCATTGGCAGTGGACGAAGCGGCAAGCCGTTCCTCACTCGCCCGCAACGATTCCTGGAACTGAGCGCAGGTGGTCGTCAGGGCATTGCGATTCTCTTCGCTCACCCGCAGGGATTCTTCCAGTTGGGCATTGGCAGTGGACGAAGCGGCAAGTCGTTCCTCACTCGCCCGCAGTGATTCCTGCAACTGAGCGCAGGTGGTCGTCAGGGCATTGCGATTCTCCTCGCTCACCCGCAGGGATTCTTCCAGTTGAGCATTGGCAGCGGCCGAAGCGGAATGGCGTTCCTCGCTCGCTCGCAGTGATTCCTGCAACTGGGCGCAGGTGGTCGTCAGGGCATTGCGATTCTCCTCGCTCACCCGCAGGGATTCTTCCAGTTGAGCATTGGCAGCGGCCGAAGCGGAATGGCGTTCCTCGCTCGCCCTCAAGTCTGCCTCCAGCCGTTTGCGCACAGTGATATCTGAAGCGGCCACCACCCATTCCGCAATCGCTTCGTCGATCTGGATCACTGGCGCGGCCCGCACGGCGAAATCGCAATACTCCCCATCCTGCCGGATTATCCGATACTCGGTTTCAAAAGGGACGCCCGTTTCAACACTTTGCTTCCAAAACGCCGCGATACGTTCTCTGTCCTCGGGATGTATGGCTTGCATCCACCCCGATCCTTTGATTTCCTCCTCACGCTGGCCCGTGAAGGACCCCCAGGAAGGGGCATCTTCAACAACTTCACCTGCGGCGTTGGTTGTCCACACTAATTGCGCCGTGGCCGCGGCAAGTGCGTTATAACGCTTCTCGCCGGTATCGCCAGCGGCCAAACCAAGAGTTGCTCGTGGTTTTCCTTCATTGTCCAACAGGAATAGGCGGGGCGCAGATTTCCCGCCCACGAGCCCCGCCCGAATCTTTTCCCTATGATCATAAAAGAACAAGCAGGGCCCATCCGACGTCATCTTCAAGGCCGCTCGCATCAACCCATTGGCGTCACGAAGAACAAACTCGTCCGCCTCAACACTACGCTTCGGCTCCGAACGCATCGTACCCTGCTCCTTCTTCCCTGGTTTTACCGTCGACTCAAGTCTCAACGCGAAATTTCGGCTTAGGACTTCGTTTGCGACAGCATACACCCTCTCTAAAGCCACTTCAATGGCCCGAAAGTGCAGTGTCCGACCATGCGGTTTGGCCCGGGGGGGGCCACTAATAGACTGAGGTGTGTTCCCTTTTTGGGTCGGTCAGTTCCTCGAAATGGCTTCCCTGGTCTTTTGCGCCCATGCACACAACGAATGATCTCCGTGCGTGTGGGACATTCCTATTGCTTGTTTCGGTGACAGGACACCATGTTCGGCTCTAACCCCATCGTACCTTATTAGTTAATGCTCATTATAGAACTTGCTTGACCCTGTTCCAAGTCGCGTGTAATCTTACGATGGCGAGGTGGCATGCACTCACTTAACGAGCAGGGAGATCCGACAACTTGAACAATAACTTGCTCATTGTCGATGACGAAGTAGGTGTTTGCCTACTGCTAAGGGAATGGCTTACCGATGCGGGGTTCACCTGCCAAACCGTTTTGAGCGGAGATGAAGCACTGGCGATTTTGGAGAAAAACGAGATCGACGCCATCATCTCAGATTTAAGCATGCCGGGAATGTCGGGTTTGGAGCTATCAGCAAGAGTACAGCAGACGTATCCTCATACTGCATTCCTAATGGCCACAGGCGTCGGTGATATCCGCCTTGCGATCCAGGCCATGAAGCAAGGCGCTGATGACTATATCATGAAGCCATTCCAGCTTGACGCTGTAGTGGCCAGTGTGGCGCGGGCATTGGAAGTGCGGCGCCTTGAAATTGAGCTGGAAAATTACCGCACGCGACTTGAGGAGATGGTCGACAAGCGAACGGGGCAGCTCCAGGCGGCACTGGAACACATCAGCCAGATTTACGATGAGACACTGGAGGCATTGGGAGCGGCGCTGGACCTGAAGGACGGAGATACAGCAGGGCATGCGCGCCGCGTGACCCGTTATTGCCTGGAGATCGCGAAAGCGATGGGTTGCTCCCCAGACGAAATGCACCAGCTCAAGCGGGGGGCCTACCTGCACGACATCGGAAAAATAGCAATTCCTGATGCGATACTGCTGAAGCCCGCCAAGCTCTCGCCAGAAGAAATGTCAGTGATGTGGGCACATCCCTACATCGGCTACGAATTCGTGGGGCGAATATCCTTCCTTGCCGAGGCGGGGGAAATTGTATTGACTCACCATGAACGCTTCGACGGTTCGGGCTACCCACAACGGCTTATGGGTGACGATATACCCTTGGGAGCGAGGATATTTGCCGTCGCGGATACGCTGGACGCAATGACCTCGGACAGACCTTATCGCCGCGCGCTTCCCTTCTCTGCCGCGCGCGAGGAGATCAGACAACAATCGGGGCGGCAGTTTGAACCCAGAGTGGTGGAGACGTTCTTCTCGCTCCCTGAGCATATTTGGGGAGAAATCCGTTTAGAAGTGGGCAAATCCAACCCGTCTTCGAGAGCCTTGAAAATATTACCGCCGCCGTCTGCAAATGGGGTCTTTTCAGCCGGTGCATATCCTGTCCCCACGCGCCGGGATGGCCCAATGAACTGAGGTGAATCTACGGCGAAGTGGCGAGGAACAAGCGCCGTAGTGAGTCCGGCACCCCTTGGACAAGAACAGAAAAAACGAAATGACGACAATCCTCTGTGAGAATGAGGAAGCCAAGCTCGTCTATTCTTTCGTTTCCCCGCTGTTCCGCCCTCCCGGTTTCGCCGGACCTTTCAAGCGACTTTATGACCTATGGAGGATTGCCCTGGGTTCCCGGTGAAGAAAAAAAGCACTTATCATCAAGACTTGGGGCGAATCAACGGTTCCTGCTGTGCAGGGCCTGTCGAGGGGAACCTGCGCAATAATAGATGGGGTGCGCCCCGATTCAGGAAGGCTCTTCTCTGGTCGTTCCACCCAGGCGGATAAAATGACTACGCTTATGTGGACAAAACGACTACACTCAAGCGGATAAAATGACCACGCTTAGGTGGAAAATGCGACTACACTCAAGCGGATAAAATGACTACACTCATTAGTAAAGTTGATCATCTTGCAGAGCATGGGACTCGTAAGCTGAAGATTACAGGGGAGCAGCATGTGTTTTCGATGTATGTCTCCCCGATCTGGAATGCTGGAGGGCAAATTGTCGGGGCTTCCACCGTCTGTGCATGAGGTTAGCGACCGCAACCAGGCAAAGGACCAACTGAAGGATGAGCGATTCGCGCATGCTCTGCTTGAAAGCGTTCAGGTGGGCATTGTGGCTTGCGATGAGCGGGGTGTTCTGACCCTCTTCAATCAAGTTGCGCGAAGCTGGCATGGGCTCCCCGTCGAACCTCTACCGGCGGAGGAATGGGCTGAACATTACGGGTGGCGCCTCCCTGATGGGAAGACCCCATTGAAGATAGAGCAGATTCCGCTCTTCCGCGCTTTGGAAGGCGAACGGGTCAGCGACGTGGAGATGATGATTGTGCCCAGGCAAGGTGAAGCGCGAACCGTTCTGGCAAGTGGCCGGCCCATTCTCGATTCGGAAGGTAATAAGCTGGGAGCCGTGGCCGCCATGATCGACATTACGGAAAGGAAGTCCCTGGAACAACAGTTTCGCCACTCACAAAAAATGGAAGCTGTGGGGCATCTCGCAGGCGGGATTGCGCATGACTTTAATAACTTCCTGACGATCATCACCGGTTACGGCCAGATGCTGCAGCGAAATCTGGAGCCTGGCAGCTCCATGCGGGCACATGTGGATGAGATTTTGAAAAGCGGAGAGCGAGCTGCCGCCTTAACCCGCCAGCTTCTGGCTTTCAGCCGCCGGCAGGACTTCTCTCCGCGGATGCTGGATTTGAATTCGGTCGTCAGCAGCACTGAGAACATGATTCGCCTCTTAATTGGCGAACACATTGAGTTCGTGACTGTTCTGCCCGTGGGCCTCGGGCTCGTGAGGGGCGATCCGGGGCAGATCGAACAGATCATCATGAATTTGGCCGTGAACGCACGCGACGCGATGCCCAATGGCGGAAGTATGACGCTGGAGACTGCCAACGTTGAACTCGACGAAGCGTACGCCCGGGGCCACGTCCAAGTTAAGCCCGGGCCCTATGTGATGATTGCAGTTACTGACACGGGGTGCGGAATGGACGCACTGACCCAGGCCCACATCTTTGAACCGTTCTTTACGACCAAGGAGGCAGGAAAGGGAACGGGCCTGGGGCTGGCAACGGTCTATGGAATCGTAAAGCAGCACGGCGGGAATATATGGGTTTACAGTGAGCCGGGGCAAGGCACCGCCGTTAAGATCTATCTACCGCGCGTTGAAATGACTGCCGCAAAGGCTGAACCTCACCGGGCAGCGCCCCGCGAGCTTCGCGGCTCAGAGACCATTCTTGTGGTCGAGGACGAGCAGGCTGTGCGGTCTCTCATGGTAAGGATGCTCAGGTCAATGGGCTACTGGGTGCTTGAAGCCAGTCGGGCGGACGAGGCAATGATGGTATGCCTTCGCCACAAAGGGCCGGTTCATCTCCTGCTGACCGATGTGGTGATGCCGCAGAAGAACGGACGCGACCTGCTGGATCACCTCAAGCCGCTGCGTCCCGACATCAAAGTGCTATTCACATCGGGTTACACGGAAGAAGCCCTCCACCGCAAGGTGCTGGAGCGAGACGCGGCCTTCCTGCAAAAGCCGTTTACGGAGGAGGGCTTGGCACGCAAGGTGCGCGACGTGCTCGACGGAGCCCACCAAGGCCAGCAATTAGCCGGCAAATAGCCCCGCGCGAGATATTGACAAAAAGTCTGTTTGCAGATTTTGTGTTGCAGTTTGGAAGTAGCGGCGAGTTTAGCTCGCCAGATCGCGGCGTCCCGATTAAATCGGGATAAATTCCGCCACCTCTGCGCCAGCCCGTACCTCCACCGGCTTTGGGACAATTTTACCCCGACTGAAATCTGTCGAGGGATTCCCCGGAGGGGCGCTCCGGAAGGCACGGCACGGATATTTTGACCGGCCAACCCCCGCAAAAGCAAAGTGCCCCGGAAGAATTCGTCCCGGAGCCGAATACCGCAAATAAACCTGCGCAACTTTCCGTCTGCCCCGGCCCAACAAGCGGCACCTCGTCACGTCCCAGGTGGAGCATTCTTCCGTCCTAAACTACTGACGATCAAACCTTCATGTGGCATTGAATGCCCGAATAGCGATAGAATCACCGCCACGAACAAGAAGGCGGCTGATCTCTCAAATGAACAAGAAGGACCTCAGCGAACGAGACATCTGCACCAAGTTCATCACTCCGGCCATCAAGAAGTCCGGCTGGGATGAGATGACCCAGATTCGCGAAGAGGTCAACTTCACCAATGGCCGAATTATCGTTCGCGGCAAGCTCGTCACCCGCGGCAAGCGCAAGCGCGCCGACTACATCCTCTACTACAAGCCCAACATTCCGTTAGCGCTCGTGGAGGCAAAAGACAACAACCACAGCGTTGGCGATGGAATGCAGCAGGCTCTGGATTATGCCGAGACGCTCAAGATTCCATTTGTTTTCACGTCCAACGGTGACGGGTTTGTGTTCCATGACCGCACCGGCATCAACCCGGAAAAGGAATCCAACCTCACGCTCGACAAATTTCCCTCGCCCACTGAGCTTTGGGAAAAGTACCGCGCCTGGAAAGGTCTGACGCCCGAGGCGGAACAGATTGTCCTTCAGGATTATTACGACGATGGCAGCGGAAAAAGACCCCACTATTACCAGTGCAATGCCATCAATGCTACCGCCGAAGCGATTGCCAAGGGCGAGAACCGCGTCTTGCTGGTGATGGCCACGGGCACGGGCAAGACCTACACGGCGTTTCAGATTATTTGGCGCTTGTGGAAAGCCGGCCTCAAGAAACGCATCCTATTTCTCGCCGACCGCAACGTTTTGGTCGATCAGACGATGGTGAATGATTTCCGTCCCTTCGGCAAAGTGATGGCCAAGCTGAGCACGGAATCGAAAACCATTGAGCGCGACGACGGAAGTGAAGTTAAGCTCACCACTGCGTTCGACAAGAAGCGCCGCATTGATACGGCCTATGAGGTCTATCTGGGCCTCTACCAGGCAATCACCGGCCCGGAGGAGCGCCAAAAGCTCTTCCGCGAATTCTCCCCGGGCTTCTTTGACCTGATTGTCGTCGATGAGTGCCACCGTGGCAGCGCCGACGCCGATTCGGCCTGGCACGAAATTCTGGAATACTTCTCTGGCGCGACTCAGATTGGCCTCACCGCCACGCCCAAGGAGACCGAATACGTCTCCAACATCAACTATTTCGGCCCGCCCGTCTATTTCTACTCGCTCAAACAGGGTATTCGCGACGGTTTCCTGGCCCCCTACAAGGTCGTTCGTGTTCATATTGACCGGGATGTGGAGGGCTACCGTCCCGAAGCGGGCAAGACCGACCGCGAGGGCAACGAAGTCGAAGACCGCATCTATAACCTCACAGACTATGACCGCACCTTCGTCATCGATGAACGCACCAAGCTCGTGGCCAAAAAGGTCAGTGATTTTCTCAAGCAGAGCGGCGACCGTTTCCAGAAAACCATTCTCTTCTGTGTGGATGAAGAGCACGCCGCCCGCATGCGTCAGGCGCTCATCAACGAGAATAAGGACCTCTGCGACCAGAACCACCGCTATGTGATGCGCATTACCGGCAGTGACACCGAAGGGCAGAACGAGCTGGGAAACTTTATCGACCCTGAGGCCAAATATCCCGTCCTGGTCACCACTTCGCGCCTGCTCTCCACCGGCGTCGATGCCCAGACCTGCCGCCTGATTGTTCTGGAGCGCGCCGTCGGCTCCATGACCGAATTTAAGCAGATTGTGGGACGCGGCACGCGCGTCCATGAAGACACCAAAAAATTCTATTTCACCCTCATCGATTTTCGCGGCGCAACCCACCACTTTGCCGACCCGGATTTTGACGGCGAGCCGGTGCAAATCTACGAGCCGGGCGACGATGACCCCATCGCGCCGCCTGATGTGCCGCCCATCACCACTGAAGACGAGGAACCCATTCCGCCCGAACCGGGTGGCGATGAAGTTGTGGTTGACGGCGAAACGCCCGACATTACGATTGACGACGATGAAGGTCCCAGCAAAAAGATCTATGTGGATGGCGTGCCCGTGGCCATCGTGGCCGAGCGCGTTCAATACATGGATGAGAATGGCAAGCTGGTCACCGAAAGCCTGCGCGACTTCACCAAGAAGGCCCTGCGCAAGCACTTTTCCAGCCTCGATAATTTCCTCCAGCGCTGGAATGATGCGGAGCGCAAGCAGGCTATTATCGACGAACTCGCAAGTGAAGGTCTGCCCCTAGAGCCCTTGGCCGAAGATGTTGGCAAGGACCTTGACCCGTTCGATCTGATCTGCCACGTGGCGTTTGACCAGCCGCCCCTTACCCGGCGGGAGCGCGCCGAGAACGTGCGTAAGCGCGACGTGTTCACCAAGTACGGCCCTCAGGCCCGTGCCGTGCTGGAAGCGCTGTTGCAGAAATACCAGGATCAGGGGGTCATCAATCTCGACGATCCCCACGTTTTGCAAATTCCCCCGTTTGACGCCATGGGGACGCCCTTTCAACTGATCAAGCAATTCGGCACCAAGGCAAACTTCACCCACGCGGTACACGAAATGCAATCTGCGATGTATGCGGGAGCAGGGTAATGATCTTAGCCCGCGAACGCGGGCGTTAGCGTGTAGCCCCCGGTGAGCCAGCCGTGGGTCAACGACGCAAGCCCTAAATTGTTTTTCACCAGCCCGTGAAACGGGCGCCATCCAGTAGCCCATGGCGAGCCAGCTGTGGGACAACGAAGGGCGAAACAGATTTCGTTGCAGCCCGCGAAGCGGGCGGCATCAAGAACACCATGTCTCACACCTACACCAACATTCTGATTCACGCGCTTTTCAGCACCAAAAACCGGCAAGCTTTGCTCACGCCCGAAATCCGTGAGGAAATCATGAACTACTTGGGTGGTACCGTGAATGCGCTGGGCGGCCAATCCCTGCTGGTGAACGGGCCGAGTGACCATGTGCACATGCTTTTTGTGCAACCGCGAACCCTCTCGATCGCCGATTGCATGGAGAAGGTCAAGGCGAATTCCTCCGGCTGGGTCAAGGACCGTTGGCCCGACCGCCGGCATTTCGGCTGGCAAGCCGGATACGCAGCATTCAGCGTGAGCCCTTCGCACGTCGGGCAGGTGAAGCGCTACATTCAGAATCAGGAGCGGCACCACCGGAAGATGACATTCATGCAGGAGGTGGTGGCGTTTCTTGACAAGCACGGCGTCCGGTATGATCCTCGTTATGTCTTTGTGTGAGGAAGCACTGATGCCGCCCGTTTCACGGGCTGGACGAAAAAGGTTTGCTCGGCCTGAATCCCATGGCTGGCTCGCCATGGGCTACAGGATGGCGCCCGCTTCGCGGGCTTCGTTCGCAAGGCTGCCGCTGTCAGGCCCCAGTTCCGCCGGAGGATAATTACAAATGGCAGTCCGCACCACCGTAAAATCAATTCAAGACATCATGCGCCAGGACGTGGGCGTGGATGGCGACGCCCAGCGCATCTCTCAGCTTTGCTGGATGTTCTTCCTTAAAATCATTGACGACCAGGACCAGCAACTGGAATTGATGAACGAGGAATATCGCTCGCCGATTCCCGAGAAGTTGCAATGGCGCGCCTGGGCCGCCAATCCCGAGGGCATTACCGGCGACGAACTGCTGACGTTCGTCAACACTCAGCTCTTCCCCCAGCTCAAGGAACTCACCTTCGGCGGCAACCACGGCGAGCGCCGCCGTGTTGTGCGCGGCGTCTTTGAAGATGCCTACAACTACATGAAGTCCGGCCAGTTGATGCGCCAGGTGGTGAACAAGATCAATGAGGTCAACTTCAACGACCTCGCCGAGCGCCAGCACTTTGGCGATATCTATGAGCAGATCCTGAACGATTTACAGAGCGCCGGAAACGCCGGCGAGTATTACACGCCGCGCGCCGTCACTGCCTTTATGGTGGACCGCACGGACCCGCATCCGGGCGAACTGCTGCTGGACCCTGCTTGCGGCACCGGCGGCTTCCTCACCTGTGCACTGCGCCACATGCGCGAGCGGTACGTGAAAAAGCCCGAGGACGAACAGAAGATGCAGCAAGCCTTGCGCGCCGTCGAGAAAAAGCAGCTTCCCCACATGCTCTGCGTAACGAATATGCTGTTGCACAACATTGAGGACCCCAGTTTTGTGCGCCGCGATAACACCCTGGCGCGGCCCTACATCAGTTACACCGCTTCCGACCGCGTGGAAATTGTGCTCACCAATCCGCCCTTCGGCGGGCGCGAGGAAGATGGCATTGAGTCCAACTTCCCCAAACATTTTCAAACGCGTGAAACCGCCGACCTGTTTCTGGCCCTCATCATTCGGCTGCTCAAACCCGGTGGCCGCGCCGCCGTGGTGCTGCCCGATGGTTCGCTGTTTGGCGAAGGCGTGAAGACGCGGCTGAAAGAACACCTGCTGGAGGAGTGCAACCTGCATACGATTGTTCGCCTGCCCAACAGCGTCTTTAAGCCCTATGCCAGCATCGGTACGAATTTGTTGTTCTTTGAGAAGGGCGAGCCCACCAAGGAAATCTGGTTCTACGAGCACCAGGTTGTGGACGGTCAAAAGGCCTACTCCATGACCAAGCCCATTCGCGTTGAGTACCTGAAGCCGTGCGCCGATTGGTGGGGCGGAGTGAAGCGCAAGGGCAGAAAGGAAAATGATTTCGCCTGGCGCGTGACCATCGACCAGGTAAAGGAGCGCGGCTATAACCTCGACTTCAAGAACCCCCACACCGTCGCTGACGAACATGGCGACCCAGAGGAACTGCTGGCCAAACTCAACGAGGCTGAACAGCAAACCGCCAGCCTTCGCGACAAGCTCAAGGCTATCTTGGCAGAGGCTTTGACGCGATGAATCCGGAGATGCTTCTGTCACATTTCGACCGCATCAGCGATGCGCCGGATGCCATCCCGCATTTGCGCCGTTTCATTCTTGACCTCGCGATGCGGGGGAAGCTGGTTGAGCAAGACTCCAATGACGAACCGGCGTCGGAATTACTAAAGAGGATTCGGGCGGAAAAGGCGCGGTTGGTGCGGGAAGGCACCCTCAAGAACCAAGTGGAACAGGCGTCCGAGCTAGTGGAAGGAGAGCAGTTCGTGAGCCCGCCCGGATGGGTACCCACAACTCTCGGTGAGGTTTCGCTCAAAATCACGGATGGAGCGCACAAAACGCCGACCTACATTGAAACAGGTGTCCCATTCATCTCCGTGAAGGATTTTAGTGGTGGCAGTCTTGATTTCTCACATACCAGATTCATTCCTCCGGAAGAGCACGCCGCGCTCTACCAGCGTTGCGATCCTCGTCGTGGCGACATTCTGATCGGTCGAATCGGAACATTAGGAAAAGCTGTCCTCGTCAATACTGATCGGGAGTTCAGCTTGTTCGTTAGCGTTGGACTGATTCGCTTTAATCACGACTCTATCAACCCCATTTTCTTTCGTCTGCTCTTGAACTCGCCGCTCGCCGAGGCTGAATTCAATCGGATCAAGGTCGGCGGAGGAACTCATACCAATAAGCTCAATTTGGGGGACCTCCATACGATCTTCTTCCCCTTGCCCCCCTTGGCCGAACAACACCGTATCGTGGCCAAGGTGGATGAATTGATGGCGCTATGTGACCGGCTGGAGGCGGCGCAGGCGGAGCGGGAGAACCGCCGGAGCCAACTGGTGGCGGCGTCCCTGAATCAACTGAACCAGCCCGCTGCCGCTGGCGCAACCGAGACGTTCCGGGAGCACGCCCAATTCTACCTCACCCATCTCCCCCGCCTCACCACCCGCCCGGAACACATCAAACAACTCCGCCAAACCATTTTGAACCTGGCCGTCCGCGGGCGGCTTGTTCCTCAGGACCCCAAGGACGAACCCGCGTGCGAACTTTTGAAACGGATTCATGAGGAGAAGCAACGGCTGGTAAACGAAGGGAAAATTCGTAGGCAGAGCCTGCTGTCAGAAGTCGAGCCGGGTGATATGCCTTTTTTCCTTCCAAACCGTTGGGCGTGGGTTCGGCTGGGCGATGTAATCCACCTTGTTTCTGGCCAGCATCTACAGCCTGGCGAATACTCTGATCAGGAGCATACTGGGCCTCCTTACATTACAGGTCCCGCAGACTTTGGGAATCATGGTTTAGTGATAACACGCTACGCCGTCGTCAGAAAAGCAGTTGCAAAGGAAGGACAGATATTACTCACTGTAAAAGGCGCCGGTGTTGGAAAAACAGCGATATGTGACCTGCACGAAGTCGCGATAAGTCGGCAGCTGATGGCGTTGACCGCGATTGGATGGAATCAGCGCTTCCTCCTTCTAACTACACACCGACTTGCTGAGGCATTGAAAGAAAGCGCGAGAAGTTTGATCCCTGGTATATCTCGCGAAGACGTTGAGCAATTCATATTCGCCCTCCCCCCGACCGCCGAACAACACCGCATCGTGGCCAAGGTGGACGAACTGATGGCCCTCTGTGACCGGTTGGAAGAGCATCTCACCACCGCCCAGACCGAAACCCGCCGCCTGCTCGAATCCGTCCTCCACCTGGCCCTGAACGGCAAGGCTTCGGCTNNGCGCGCCACCGGTTTTCGCCTAGCCCGTGAAACGGGCGGCGTGCTGTAGCCCACGGCGAGCCAGCCGTGGGTTAACGACGCAAGCCCCAAATTGATTTCACCAGCCCGTGAAACGGGCGGNNCGCGGTCCCATGGCTGGCTCGCCATGAGCTATATGACGGCGCCCGTTTCACGGGTTCGGGCCGCCCCTGGCCGAACAACACCGCATCGTCGCCAAGGTGGACGAACTGATGGCCCTCTGCGACCGGCTGGAAGAGCAACTCTCGATCGCCCAAACCGAAACCCACCGCCTGCTGGAATCCGTCCTCCACCAGGCCCTGAACGGCAAGGCTTCGGCTCCGNNTTTCACCAGCCCGTGAAACGGGCGGCATCGAGAGCGTGTGGAAACGTCACCCGGCGCACAGGCCTGATGTCGCCCGCGTCGCGGGCTTAACCAAAACCGCGGTTGTTCCCCGCGCGGTCCCATGGCTGGCTCGCCATCGGCTATATGACGGCGCCCTTTTCACGGGTTCGGGCCGCCCCTGGCCGAACAACACCGCATCGTCGCCAAGCAAGTAGCGAGGAGTTGTGTGCTTTCTGCACTACTCCGCGGCTCTCAATACGACCAAAACTAGATGCTGGTTACGCTGCGGTTTTAGGCCGTATTCATTGGGGTCGAGGCACGCGTCATAAGTGGGGTAGCGCATAGAGGGGAGAAGGGTGTTAGGTATCCTTTCCCCTCTGACACCCTTTCCCCTCCCCCTCCTCATGACACGAGGCGTGCTGCTAGTTTGGGGGCAGGTGGACGCCTACCGTCTCCACGACCCATGTCGGTGCAGTCCAGGTGGCCCCACCCGTTGTTGTCCCACTCGTTAGCTGGTAGAACAAGAGGCCAGTCGTGTCTAGAATCGGCGTTGGAGCCAAGCCGCTCAACCCGCCGGCGCCGGTGAAACCAGTGTTAGAGTAAGTCGCAGCAGTAATGGCTTGTCCGCCGAAAAGTCCGCCGCAAGGGATCATGGTGAAGCCGCCTGTCTTGCCGTCGGACCCCGCCATCACCATGCTCTGGAAATTCCCTAACAGGTTCTGCGCCCTCAGGAAGATATGGTCTGGTGCGAGGGTCGAACCCGTTTGAAGAGCGCCGAAAACAGCCACCTTTTGTCCTGCCCCCAGCGTCTGAGGGCCAAAAACGAAGCCTTCCCGATTCGCGCCTTGCGAATTTGTGAAGTATTGGACGGTTCCTCCCAAGGGGACATTCAGTTCCGAATAGAGCGGCACAGTGCTGCTGAGGTCGGGAATTTCATCCTCAACGAGCAAGGAGAATGCTGTTACGTTACCGGCACCATCCCGCGTGGCGCCGACAACCCTCCCCAGAAATGCCGACCTCTGACTAGCTGTGGACGTCTGCTCCTCCGCACTGATAAGTCGAGCGATAATCTGACCCCCTGTGTTGAGAGACACAGGAACTTCGGCAAAGGTATTGGCCGCGAGGTTCGAGAAACCCGTCACGCCATCCCCTTCGAAAACCGTGTTGCTGTCGGTAAGGATCGTGACCGTCTGGCCCGAGCCGTCATGCAAGGCAAATGTGAAGCTGCCCGTAAAACCGCTGGGAAGTCCGGTAGTGCTTACGCTTTGGATGATTCCGTATGGTGCATCGGCACTACCTACGGTTGATCCTGAGGTGGTGGCAGTGACGGAGATTTGCGGGTCAACCCCTCCCGTAACCTGTCCATTGGCGTCAACCTGCAGGGATTTGAAAAGGTTAAAGTCCAGCGCAAGCCCTGCTGCGCTGTCGCTTGAAACAACCAGACTTGGGTTAATCGTGAATGTGGAGGTCTGGTTCGTGAGTGTTACGGGAACCAATTGCGGAGTCGGCGGGCTGGTGGAAGTATTGAGCAAAACCAGTTTCGGGTTCGACAGCGTCACTTGTAAGCCGGTGTAGGTTCCCGCTGGGACGCTGCTCGCAACGTTAAGAATATTGGTGAAATCCACGAGATGAGTAAATTCTACGGTCGCTGGTGCAGTGGCGGTAACCAGCGCGACGGGCGTTCCGCCGGCTTGCGGTACGAGACTTGCGGACGTGATAGTTACTACAAATGATTCCACATCACAAATAGGTGTATCCGTTCCGAAGGTGACAACCGACCCGGTCGGGGTGGATGTTGGCGGCGTAACCACAACCGGTCCACCAATCCCTCCGCACCCAGTCATTATTGCCACGACCAAGATAACAGCTAGACCTGATAGAAATGCCATCGACCCTTTGCTCACACGACCTCCTCATTGGTCCTTTGTATTAATTGCCTCTCATACCCTTCAATTGTCAACGGTACTTCAGTGCACCCCATAAGACGACCACCGCTCGGGCTCGAGGCTGCGGCGGAGCAGAGTAGCACATCTATAACGGCATCGGCGTTGTCAAGC
>PLSX01000151.1 GCA_003165315.1 Acidobacteriota bacterium | reverse complement strand
CACAATGGCGTCGTCCACCACAAATCCGGTGGAAATGGTGAGTGCCATCAGCGAGAGGTTATCAAGGCTGTATCCGAACAGGTACATCACCGCGAACGTACCAATCAGTGAAACCGGCACGGCCACAGCGGGGATCAGCGTGGCGCGGCCATTGCGCAGAAAGACAAACACCACCAGGATGACGAGAATGATGGAGATAACAAGCGTCCTTTCAACGTCAGACACTGCGGCGCGAATGGTGATGGTGCGATCCAGAACGATGGTGGTGTCAATGCCCAGGGGAATGGACGCCTGGATCAGCGGAAGTTGTGCGCGGATGGCGTCAACAGTTTCAATGATGTTGGCGCCGGGCTGCCTGAAGATAATCACGGTGATGGCCCGTTTGTTGTTGAGATAGCCAGCGGCGCGGATATTCTGCACGGAATCGGTGACCTGAGCCACATCGGAAACGCGCACTGCCGCCCCATTGTGATAGCCAACCACAAGTGGCTTGTAATCCGCAGCGTGCGAGATCTGGTCGTTGGCAATGATATCCGCAGTTACGATGTCGTCGGTGATTTGGCCTTTGGCAAGATCGGAGTTCTGAAGGCTCAGTACCGATTGCAGGTTCGACAGAGTGAGTCCATAGCTGGCCAATTGCGTGGGGTTGGCATCTACACGGACGGAGGGCAGCGCGCCACCTCCGACGCTGACCTGCCCGACACCCTGGATCTGCGACAACTTCTGCGCAAGGACGGTTGAGGCTTCGTCATACACTTTGTCGGGACCGTATTTGTCAGAGGTGAGACCCAAGATCATGATCGGCGAGTCGGCAGGGTTCACCTTGCGGTAAGTCGGATTCCCCGGCAGGTTGGCGGGAAGATAGGTGCGCGCGGCATTGATGGCGGATTCCACGTCGCGGGCGGCGCCATCAATATCGCGGCTGAGGTCAAACTGAATGGTCACCGAGGTGCTGCCGAGCGAGCTGGCGGAAGTCATTTCCGTCACCCCGGCGATATGCCCAAACTGGCGCTCCAGTGGAGTGGCAACAGACGACGCCATGATATCGGCACTCGCCCCGGGCAGGCCGGAGCTGACGGAAATGGTGGGAAAGTCGACCTCAGGTAGGGGTGCCACGGGAAGCACTTCAAATGCAATCGCCCCGGCAAGGGCAACGGCCACGGTCAACAAAGTGGTGGCTACGGGCCTGCGGATGAAGGGGGCGGAGATGTTCATGCCGGCCCTGCCAGTTCTGCGCCTCCGGTTCCCGGCGAGTTCGACTTGTGCGCAAAGCGGTGCGCCAGATTATCAAAGAAGATGTAGATGACAGGTGTGGTGTAAAGCGTAAGCGCCTGACTGAGCAGCAACCCCCCTACCATGGCGATGCCCAGCGGCTTGCGCAATTCCGAGCCGAAGCCGGTGCCGAGGGCCAGAGGGAGGCCACCCAGCAGCGCAGCCATGGTGGTCATCATAATGGGACGAAAGCGAAGCAGGCACGCCTCATAAATCGCCTCAGTCGCGTTCTTTCCATGCTTGCGCTCGCCTTCCAGCGCGAAGTCAACCATCATAATGCCGTTCTTCTTAACAATGCCGATCAGCAGGACAATGCCGATGATGGCCACCACACTCAAATCCTGGTGGAAGAGCATCAAAGCAAGAAAAGCGCCGACACCAGCCGAAGGCAGCGTGGAGAGAATCGTAATCGGGTGGATGAAGCTTTCGTACAGAACTCCCAGCACAATGTATACCGTGACGAGCGCGGCGAGAATCAGTAACGGTTCATTGGAAAGCGAATTGGTGAAGGATGCCGCAGTGCCTTGAAATCCGGCCTGGAGGCTGGGCGGCATGTGCATGTCCGTCTGCGCCTTGGTAACCGCGTCAATCGCGCTGCCCAGCGAGGCGGTCGGCGAGAGATTGAACGACACGGTAATTGCCGGGAATTGACCCTGGTGGGTTATGGCGAGTGCCTCTGTTGTGTTTTCAAAGTGCGCAATCGCGCTGAGTGGAACGGCATTGCTTGTGGCTGAGCTTGTAGCGCCCGCCGATCCCGCGCCCTTGCTTGAAGCTGCTGTGGGAGTGAGGGCATTGGCAGGGGGAGTAAGGGTGTTGGCCGCCGGAGTATAAAGGGCGGAACCCGTGAGGGAGTTCGACCCTGCGGAGGATGATCCCGAAGCCGCAAAGGAGGTGGACGCTCCCGCACCACTGGCGCCGGAAGAGGCATTGGACTGAATGTAGAGTTCATTCAGCTTGTTGGGATTCTTCTGAAACTGTGGCTCAGCCTCCAGCACTACATGGTATTGGTTCACCTGCGTATACATCGTGCTGATCTGCCGCTGGCCAAAGGCGTCGTAAAGGGTGTTATCAATGGTTGTCGGCGCGATGCCCAGCCGTGAGGCAGTGGGCCGATCGATAACCAGTGAAACGGCCATTCCACCCGGTTGTTGATCTGTGGCCACATCCTCCAAATCGGGCAGGGTTTTTAGCCGATTGACAAAACGGTTGGTCCAATCATTCAGCTCATTTGCATCGGGATCTTCCAGGGCGTATTGGTATTGCGTGCGGCTGACGCGGTCNNGTTCCATGAACAACTGAATTCCCTGCACCCGGCTCACGCGCTCGTTAAGCCGGCGGATGAGGTCAGCAGCGCTGATATTACGTTGTTGTAGCGGCTTTAAGTTGATTGACATCCGGCCGCTGTTGGTCGTCACATTGGTTCCATCGGCGCCGATGAACGACGAAACGCTTTCCACGGCTGGATCCGCCAAAACGGCCCTTGTAACCTCCAACTGCTTCTTGGCCATCGCCACAGAGCTGATCACTGGCGGCGCCTGCGTAATCCCTTGAATGACACCGGTATCTTGTATGGGGAAAAAGCCCTTGGGGATGATGATATAGAGGAAAATCGTGAGCATCAGGGTTGCCACAGCAACCAGCAGCGTAACCGTCTGGAATCGAAGGACAACCTTCAGGGTCCGGCCATAAAAGGCGATCATCTCTTCGAAAGCACGCTCTGTTGCGCGATAGATGCGTCCCTGCTGCTCTTTGGGTTCGTGCCGCAGGATCCGCGCGCTCATCATAGGCGTCAGCGTCAAGGATACGACAGCAGAAACAATGATGGTGACGGCAAGTGTAACGGCAAACTCGCGGAACAACCGGCCCACCACATCACCCATGAACAGCAGAGGAATGAGTACGGCGATCAGTGACACGGTCAGCGAAAGGATGGTGAAGCC